>NZ_BSQO01000004.1:0-198169 GCF_030268385.1 Kocuria sp. NBRC 114282
AAGGATGGACGGCCGCCGACGTTCGATGCTGGTGCCTATCGGAACCGCAACGTCGTGGAACGCTCGTTTGCCTACGTCAAACAGTGGCGAGGATTAGCAACGCGCTACGACAAGCTCGCGATCACCTATCGGGCGGCGGTCGTGATCAGCGCGATCCTGACATGGCTACGCCGATAAAGGAGACATGCCCTAGTCGGCCGAGTCAGGGTGAAGTCCGCGGCGTGCCAGCCGTTCACGCAGGTCACAGCACCGCGATCTTCTGCCAGACCTTGCGGGCCATGTCGGAGGTCAGGGTCTCCAGGCCCTCCACGCCGTCGATGATCTCGCCGTCCGTCGTGTCCTCGGCGAACAGGGCAGCGGTCTTGCCCACGAGCGAGAGCATCTCCGTGCAGTAGTCCAGGTAGTGGCGCAGCTGGTCGCGGCTGAGATCGAGGCCGCCGTCGGCGCGCGAGCCCCGCTCCAGGCGCTCGGGGACCTTGGTCAGCTGATGCATGTCGATCACGTGGGCCAGGGAGCGCAGGCGGTGCAGCAGCCGCATCACGCGCGCCCGCTCCATCCGCTCCGGCACGGCGATCAGGAAGAACACCGCCAGGCCCGCGAACACCGCGTTGTTGATGACGGTCTCCAGCAGCGGCAGGAAGTCGATCGGGCTGATGGCCTCCGGATCGGCCCAGATGTCGGCCGCGGCCAGCGCGATCGTCAGTGTCACGAACACGACGATGAGCGCGACCAGCAGCCGCGACATGAAGCGGGCGAACCGGATGCGACGGCGGCTGATGCCGCCCTCCGAGCCGACCTCGTCCACGAGCGCCGCGAGCTCGCCGCATACCTCCCACAGCCCGCGATCCGGGAAGCGGGAGCGGATGCGCTGCTGGAGCGCGCGCGTGGAATCGCGCACCGCCTCGTGCTTGAGGCTCTGGTACCGGCTGCCGTCGGGAGGGCTGTCGTCGTGGTCGTCGGGCCGCTCGGCCAGCTCATCGAGGTAGGACACCAGGAGAGGGTAGGGCACGCAGCGGCCCGCGCGGCGCCGTCGTCGGCAGGGTGCTGATCAGTAGGCTGTGGGGCTTCCCCGCGACCCCCGACGACGAGGCTGATGTGACCCCTGCGCGCTCCCGGATGACGACCCCCGCCAAGATCGGCATCGGCTGCGGCGGCTGCCTGGGCCTGCTGGTCCTCGCCTTCGTGGCTCTGGTGGTCATCGCGCTGATCGTCGGCCCGTCCTCCGAGGAGGCCGAAGATCCGCGGCCGGGCACCTCGGCGTCGTCTGCACCGCAGGCGCCGGAGGCCCCGTCATCGGAGGCGCAGGAGCCTGCCGGGGCCGAGTCGTCCGAGGCAGCAGAGGCACCCGAGGCGGTCGAGACGTCGGCGCCGGCCTCGGAGCCCGAGAGCTCGCCCGCGCCCGTCGACGACAGCGCCGCCTCCGACTCCGCTGAGGCCCTGACCGTGCTGGAGACCCTCGACATCAAGGGCCGCGCGCCGAAGACCGGCTATGGCCGCGATCTCTTCGGTCCCACCTGGCACGACGTCGACGGCAACGGATGCAGCACCCGCAATGACATCCTGGCCCGCGACCTCACGGGCATCCAGCGCGAGGACGGCTGCTCCGTGTCCTCCGGTCTGCTGCAGGACCCCTACACGGACACCGCGATCGACTTCACCGCGGGAATGGACACCTCCGCCGAGGTGCAGATCGATCACGTGGTGGCGCTGTCCGATGCCTGGCAGAAGGGCGCCCAGCAGCTGAGCGAGCAGCAGCGGCTGGTCTTCGCCAACGATCCGCTGAACCTCCTGGCCGTCGACGGCCCGACCAACCAGTCCAAGGGCGACGGCGACGCCGCGACCTGGTTGCCGCCGAACCGCTCCTACTGGTGCCCCTACGTGGCGCGGCAGGTCGATGTGAAGGCCAAGTACGACCTGTGGGTCACCCAGCCCGAGCACGACCGGATGGCGGAGGTGCTGCGGGACTGCGAGGGGGAGTCGTCGTCCGACTCCGGTTCGGGCTCGGACCAGAGCTCGACGCGGGTGCCCGCCGAGAGCGCACCGCAGCCCGCCCAGGAGCCTGCCCCGGCACCCGCTGCACCGGGCGCAGCCTTCGCGAACTGCTCCGAGGCCCGAGCCGCCGGTGCCGCGCCCCTGTACCGCGGCATGCCCGGCTATGCGCCGCGCATGGATGGCGACGGCGACGGGGTCGCCTGCGAGTGACCGGCGTCGCGGCCGTGTGACGCTTCTCGCGGGTCGGATGGCCCCGGAGGCCTGGCAGGCAGAGCGAGCCGAGGTCTAGCGTTGAGGGTTCTGCCGCGAGCGTGAGGCCTCCGCCGCGGTGATGCAGTTCTTCATCGATCCATCATCCCGGGAGGTGTCCTGTGACCGCTGTGCATGAGACCCAGGGCGGCGCCGTGCTGTCGCCGACGCGCCGCCGCATCGCGCTGATGGCCCTGGCCCTCGGAGGCTTCGGCATCGGCTCCGCCGAGTTCGTCTCCATGGGGCTGCTCCCGCAGATCGCCCAGGGGCTGCTGCCCGAGATGATGGCCGCGGACCCGGAGCAGGGCGTGGCCCGCGCCGGATGGGCCATCACCGCCTACGCGCTGGGCGTGGTGGTCGGCGCCCCGCTGCTGTCGCTGCTGGCCGTGCGCCTGAGCCGCACCCGCCTGATCGTAGTGTTCGCGGGACTGCTGTGCGTGTCCACCCTGGCCTCCGGGCTGATGCCGAGCTTCGAGCTGACGCTGCTGGCCCGCTTCATCGCAGGGCTGCCGCACGGCGCCTACCTGGGGGTGGCCTCGCTGCTGGCGGCCTCCCTCATGGGCCCCGGTTCGCAGGGCAAGGGCGCAGCCGTCGCCCTGTCCGGGCTGACCGTGGCCAATCTGGTGGGCGTGCCCATGCTCACGGCTCTGGGGCAGGCGGCCGGATGGCGCGCGGCCTTCCTGACGATCGCTGCGGTCTTCGCGCTGACCGCCGTCCTGGTGGCCACCACGATCCCGTCCCAGCCCGCCCCGCAGGGCCGACGGATCCAGGACGAGCTGCGCGCCTTCTCCCGGGTCCAGCTGTGGGTGGTCATGCTGATCGCCGCGGTGGGGTTCGCCGGGTCGTTCGCCGTGTTCAGCTACATCGCGGACATCGGCCAGCAGGTCGCCGGCATGAGCGCCGGATTTATCCCCGTGCTGCTGGCGGTGGCCGGACTGGGCATGACCATCGGCAACGCGATCGGCGGCTTCACGACGGACCGCTCCCTGGACAGGACGCTGCTGGTGGCCTTCCCGCTCTACATCGCGGCCATGGTGCTGATGGTCTCCGTGGTGACGGACCCGGTCGGGCTGAGCATCGCGTTCTTCCTCACCAACATGGGCCACGCGACGCTGGGCCCGGCCATGCAGACCTGGCTCATGCGCATCGCCGGCCCCTCCGAGATGCTGGGCGCCTCGCTGCACCACGCGGCGTTCAACGTGGCGAACGCGCTGGGCGCGCTGCTGGGCGGCATGGTGATCTCCGCGGGCCTCGGCCTGGCGGCCCCCACAGTGGTCGGGCTGGTCGTGGCGAGCCTGGGCTTCACGATGCTGCTGGGCAGCTTCGCCCTGCTGCGCCTGCGCTCGCGGCGCTTCCGCCGCGAGCTCGACACAGCGCAGGTCCCGGTGCAGGCCCCCGAGGCCGCCTCGGCCCGCTGAGCTCGCCCTGCCCGTCCTGGCCGCGCGGCTCGCAGGTGCTCGCGCAGCCGATGCACCCCCGTCTTGACGGGCGTCCTACGATGAGATCACCGCGCGCCGGAGACGCCGGTCGCGGATCGCGAGGAGGATGACATGGATCCCTTGTACACCACCGAGGCGCTCGCCACCGGAGCAGGACGCAACGGCAGCGTGACCGTCCCCGACGGAGGCCTGGAATTCGATCTGGCTTCACCCCGGGCCATGGGCGGCAGCGGCAACGGGAGCAATCCGGAGCAGCTCTTCGCCGCGGGCTACGCGGCCTGCTTCCACTCCGCGCTGCAGCTCACCGCCAAGCAGCGCGGCAAGGACCTGGGCGACTCCTCCGTGGGCGCCAAGGTCTCCATCGGCAAGGAGGGCGAGGGGTTCGGCCTGGCGGTCGAGCTCGAGATCGTCATCCCGGGCATGCCGCACGACGAGGCGCAGGAGCTGGCCGATGCGGCGCATCAGGTCTGCCCGTACTCCAATGCCACGCGCGGCAACATCCCGGTGGAGGTCACGGTCTCGGACGACTGATCCGCGGCCTCACGGCACCTGGTACGACGTGTTCGGGGCATCTGTGATGAGCATGTGACCCGGCGCGTGGCCGATCGCGAAGGGGACGCCGCTGGCCGCGATCGCCGCCTGGGGCGTGACGCCGCAGGCCCAGAAGACCGGCAGCCATCCGTCGGGGATCTTCACGGCGTCGCCGTAGTCCGGACGGGACAGGTCCTCGATGCCGATCGCGGCCGGATCGCCCACGTGCAGGGGCGCACCGTGCACGGCCGGGTAGCGCGAGGTGATGCGCACGGCGTCGGCGACCATGGAGCCGGGCAGCGGCCGCATGGAGACCACGGTGGGCCCGTGCAGCCGGCCTGCGGAGCCGGCCGGGATCGACGTCCGGTACATCGGCACGTTCACGCCCTGGTCCTGATGCGCCAGCGGCAGCCCGGCCTCCAGCAGCGCGGCCTCGAACGTGAAGCTGCACCCGATCAGGAAGGCCACCAGGTCATCGCGCCACAGCTCGGTGACGTCGGCGGGGGAGTCCACGAGCTCGCCGTCACGGTGGACGGTGTAGCGCGGGATGTCGGTGCGGATGTCGCCGCCGGGCAGCAGGTCGCTGCTGAGCTGACCGGCCTCGAGCACGCCCAGCAGCGGGCAGGACTTGGGGTTGCGGTGGGCGAAGAGCAGGACGTCGTACGCCCAGTCCTGCGGCACCGCGATGAGATTGGCCTGGGCGAAGCCGTCCGACCACCCGGAGGTGGGGACGGCCCGCCCGGCGCGGAACAGCTCCCGCGCGGCGGCAGGGCTCAGCTGGGAGACGGGGGTGTCGTCGTTCATCGGAGCTCCTGCCGTCGCGCGGGTCATGGGGTCAGCCTGCCAGAGCAGGTCGGCGTCAGGCCCAGAGGGCGGCGATGCCCGTCAGGGACTTCAAGCCCAGGAAGAAGCACACGAGCAGCGCCACCGAACCGATGCCCGCCAGCCACACCGGGTAGCGGTACCCGTGCAGCAGGTCACGGCGGAACCACGCCACGATGATGATGACGGTGAAGCCGATCGGCAGGATCAGCCCGTTCACGGCACCGGCCACGATCAGCAGGGTCGACGGGGCCTGGCCCAGCAGCAGGAACACGAGTGCGGAGACGGCGATGAACGCGACCGTGAGGATGTTGCGGGTGCGACCGGAGGTCTTCTCCGAGGTGATGAACGAGACCGACGTGTAGGCGGCGCCGATCACGGAGGAGATCGAGGCGGCCCACAGGATCAGGCCGAACAGGCGAAGCCCGATCTCGCCGGCGGCGTGCTCGAAGGCCTGGGCGGCGAGGTTCTCGCCCGTGAGCTGCGCGCCCCCGACCACGACGCCCAAGATGGCCAGGAACAGCAGGAAGCGCATGACGCCCGTGATGATGATGCCGAGCACGGAGGAGTTCGAGATGCGCTTGGCGTTCTCGGGGCCGGTGATCCCGGAGTCGACCATGCGGTGTGCGCCGGCGTAGGTGATGTAGCCGCCGATGGTGCCGCCGATCAGGGTGGTGATCACCACGAAGCTCACCTGGTCCGGAATGACCATGTTCTTCATGGCCTCGCCCACGGGCGGATCGGAGACGATCGCCACGTAGCCGGTCACCAGGATCATCACGACGCCCAGGCCGATCACGATCTTGTCCAGGGCCATGCCGGCCTTCTTGGACAGGAACACGGCGATGGCCAGGACGGCGGTGATGAGGCCGCCCCACTTGGCGTCCAGACCGGTCATGGCGTTGATGCCCAGGCCGCCGCCGGCGGTGTTGCCGATGTTGAAGACCAGGCCGCCGATCGCGACCAGCACGGCCACGAGCCAGCCGATGCCCGGCAGCACGGCGTTGCCCAGCTGCTGGGCCTTGAGCCCGGAGACGCCGATGACTCGCCACACGTTCAGCTGCACGGCGATGTCCACGAGGATCGAGACGAGGATCGCGAAGGCGAAGGCCGCGCCCAGCTGGACGGTGAAGTTGGCGGTCTGGGTGATGAAGCCCGGCCCGATGGCGCTGGTGGCCATGAGGAACAGGGCGCCCAGGATCGCCTGGCGGGTCGAGCTGGAGGCCAGGGCCGCTGTGGGCGGGCCGGTCTGGATCTCGCCCTCGGGAGTCGTCGCGACGCTGCTTCCGGACGAGGGGTCCGCTGCGGAGCCGTCTCCCCAGGGGGAGGTCTGCTCGGGATCGTGCTGGGTCATGGTCGGCCTCGAGAGGGTCAGTGGGGCGGCGGCGTGCGCTGCGGCCCCGAGTGGTGCGCGCCGACGCTCAGGTGCGCCGTCGGCGTGGAGCCCCGCGAGGGGGAGTCCGGGTCAGTGGAGGACACGGTACAGATTGTTGAACAAATTGACGAGATCTGCACCACATCCGGGGTGATCTTCTTTTTGTGACCTGTCTCACGGTCGCCTACCGTGGAGTCACTGACCCCTATCACCAGGAGCCCCCGTGCGCGAGATCAGCATTCCGCCTGCTGTAGAGACCCCCCGAGACACGAACGTGACAGGGCTGCTGCTGCGCAATGCGCGCAAGCCCTCCGACCCGGCGATCTTCGCCCATCGAGAAGGTGAGCAGTGGGTCGATCTGCGGGCCAGCGAGGTGGTGGAGCAGGTCACCGCCCTGGCCAAGGGACTGGTGGCCGCCGGCATCGAGCCGGGGGACCGTGTGGGGCTCATGTCGCGCAACCGCCTGGAGTGGAGCCTCATCGACTTCGCGATCTGGTTCGCCGGTGCGGTCTCCGTGCCGGTGTACGAGTCGTCGGCGCCGTCGCAGCTGCACTGGAACCTGGCGGACTCGGGCGCCACGGCGCTCGTCGTCGAGACCCCGGAGCACAAGGCCGTGTTCGAGCGGGCAGCCCAGGACAAGGACCTCTCTGCCGTGCACAGCGTGTGGTGCTTCGACGAGGGCGCGCTCGATCACCTGCGCGAGGGAGGCAAGGACGTCCCGGACGAGGAGATCGAGCGCCGCCGCGATCTCGCCGGCCTCGACGATCTCGCCACGATCATCTACACCTCCGGCACCACCGGGAAGCCCAAGGGCTGCGAGATCACCCACGGGAACTTCGTGGAGCTGGCCGAGGCCGCCCGGCTGTCCATCCCGGAGATCCTGCACGAAGGCTCCCGCACGGTGATGTTCCTGCCGCTGGCGCACGTGTTCGCCCGCTACATCTCGGTGCTGTCGGTGGCCTCGGGGTGCACCATGGCCTACACCGCGGATATGAAGAACCTGCTGCCGGACCTGCAGAGCTTCCATCCCGACTTCCTGCTCGTGGTTCCGCGCGTGTTCGAGAAGGTGTACAACTCCGCCCAGCAGAAGGCCGAAGCCGGCGGCCGCGGGAAGATCTTCGACCGCGCCGCGGCCGTCTCGATCGCCTGGTCGCGCGCCGAGCAGGCCGGGAAGGTGCCGCTCGGGCTGAAGATCCAGCACGCGATCTTCGACCGCCTGGTCTACGCCAAGCTGCGCGAGGCCATGGGCGGGAAGGTCACGCACGCGGTCTCCGGCGGCGGGCCGCTGGGCGAGCGGCTGGCGCACTTCTTCCACGGCGTGGGCCTCACCGTGCTCGAGGGCTACGGCCTCACCGAGACCACCGCGCCGCAGACCGTGAACACCCCGTCCGCGCTGCGCATCGGCAGCGTCGGGCGGCCCCTGCCGGGCAACGCGGTGCGGATCTCGGACATGGGCGAGGTCCAGGTCAAGGGCATCGCCGTGATGCGCGGCTACTGGGACAACCCGGAGAAGACCGAGGAGGCCTTCGAGGACGGTTGGTTCCGCACCGGAGATCTGGGCGAGCTCGACGAGGACGGCTACCTGCGCATCACCGGGCGCATCAAGGAGCTGATCGTGACCGCCGGCGGCAAGAACGTCAGCCCCGTGGTCCTGGAGGATCAGATCCGCGCGCACACGCTGGTCTCGCAGTGCATCGCCGTGGGCGACAACCGCCCGTTCATCGCCGCGCTGATCACCCTGGACGAGGAGGCCCTGCCGGGCTGGCTCGAGGCTCACGGCCTGGATCCCCAGATGTCGATCGACGACGCCCGCCAGAACGACAAGGTGCGCGCAGCGATCGCCGAGGCCATCGACAAGGCGAATCAGGCGGTCTCGCGCGTCGAACAGATCAAGGAGCACCGGATCCTGTCCTCGGACTTCTCGGAGAACGACGGCACCCTGACCCCGTCGCTGAAGCTCAAGCGGGCGCAGGTGCTGCGGACCTACGAGGACGTCGTGAACGAGATCTACGGCGGTCCGCGCAAGGACTGAGCGGACGGGGCGGGGAATCAAGCGGGCCCGGGATCCGCTGTACGGGTCAGAGACCTCTGCACCTGCGATCCCGAAAGGCCCGCGCCATGCCCCTTCCCCTGTCCGTCCTCGACTTCGCCTCCGTCCGCAGCGGCAAGACGGTGGGGGAGGCGTTCCAGGAGTCCGTCGAGCTTGCCCAGGCCGCCGAGCGGCTGGGCTACGAGCGCGTCTGGTACACCGAGCACCACAACATGAGCTCGATCGCCTCGGCCGCCCCGGCGGTGCTCATCGCGCACATCGCCGCCCAGACCGAGTCCATCCGGCTCGGCTCGGGCGGCGTGATGCTGCCCAACCACGCGCCGCTGATCATCGCCGAGCAGTTCGGCACGCTCGCCGAGCTGCACCCCGGACGCATCGATCTGGGTCTGGGCCGCGCGCCCGGCACGGATCAGGCGGCCGTGCGTGCCATGCGCCGCGATCCCCGCGCCGCCGAGGAGTTCCCGCAGGACGTCAAGGAGCTGCAGGCCTTCCTGCGCGACGAGTCCGTGGTGCCCGGCCTGCGTGCGGTCCCCGGTGCCGGCACGAACGTGCCGCTCTACATCCTGGGCTCGTCGATGTTCGGCGCCACCCTGGCGGCCGCCTACGGGCTGCCGTACTCGTTCGCCTCGCACTTCGCCCCTGAGGCGCTCGAGCAGGCCACCCAGGCCTACCGCGCCCAGTTCCAGCCCTCCGAGGTGCTGGACGAGCCCTATGTGATCGCCGCGGTCAATGTGGTGGGTCGCGAGAACCCCGACGACGCCGCGCAGGAGCTCGAGTGGTACCGCCGCTCGCGGGTGCGTCAGATGGCCGGACGCGGCCGGGAGCTCTCCGAGGAGGAGCTCGACCTGGTCATGCACTCCCCGGCCGGGCAGCAGATCCTCAACATGATCCGCTACACGGCCGTGGGCGACGGCGCCCAGGTCAAGCAGTACGTGGAGGACTTCGCGGCCCGCGCCAGCGCCGACGAGATCATGGTCGCTCCGGTGGGCTCCACTTCCGAGGGCGCCATCGACTCCCTGCGCGTGCTGCGCGAGGCCTGGGGCCGTTGAGGTGATGGCACAGCGCGCGCGACGCAGTGGGACGACCGCCGATGCCCTGGCTCGCCGCCAGGCGCGCATGTATGCCGTGACCGGCATGCTGCATCTGGCGGTCCCCGGCGTCTACGAGAGCATCGTCCCGGAGGCGCTGCCCGGGACGCCTCGCCAGTGGGCTGTGTGGTCGGGCGTCGCCGAGCTCGGTGTGGCCGGGCTGCTGGCCATGCCTCGGACCCGTCGGCTGGGCGGTGCGGCGTCGGCCGCGCTCCTCGTGGGCGTGTGGCCGGGCAACATCAAGATGGCCGTGGACTGGCGGGACAAGCCATGGCCGGCTCAGGCCGTCGCGATCGGGCGCGTCCCGATGCAGATCCCGCTCATCCGCTCGGCGGTCGCCATCGCCCGCGGCTGAAGCGGTGCGGGAGTCGTCGAGCGTCAACTGGAACGCCGAGGGGACGTAGCTGACCCCGTACGCGCTGAGGGGACCCGTCCGACGCCTTCCTGCACCTGAAAGGGTGTCAGGTGAGTCCCCTCGGCGACGAAAGCGTCCGATGGGTCCCCTCGACGATGAATGCCGCGGCGCAGGGCGACCCGACGGCGTCGTCGTGCGGGATGCGCTCGCTCAGCGCGTCCAGGGGGTCTTGCCGCGGGCGGGCTCGTCGGCCCGGGGCTCCGCCTCGGTGCCGGACGGGGCCTCGGAGCCGGACTCGCCGGCAGCCTCCACGGACGACATCTCGCCTGGCGCCTCGTCGGCCCAGCGGTCCTTCTCGTAGTCGTACTCCGCCGGCTCGCCGTTCTCGTCGGTGCGGCGGTACCACTCGGTGTACTCGGGGGAGGTCGAGTCGAAGTCGCGTCCGGCGGAGGACCCCTCGGTCTCGTGCTTGACGGCCAGGGCGAAGTCGTCGCCGTGCTCGGACATGCCCGTGCGCATGGCGTCGTCGATCGCCACCCGCGCGTACTGGACGCGCAGCATCATGGGGTCGGTCGACAGCAGCCGGAAGAACGCCGGCATGATGCACAGCAGGATCACGGCGAAGGGCAGGGCCGCCACCGTGACGAGGTCCTGCAGCCCCTGCAGGGCATTGGCCCCGCCCACGACCAGCATCACGGCGGCCACGCCGGCCAGGGCCAGCGCCCAGAAGGCGACGACCGGCTTGGTCGGCTCGGGGTTGCCGCGCTGGGACATCGAGGCCATGACCACGGAGGCCGAGTCGGCCGAGGTGATGAAGAAGACCGCCAGCAGGATCATCACGGCCACCGAGCTGATCTGGGACATCGGCAGGGCGTCGAGCATCTGGAAGAGCATGTCCTCGGGGGAAGCCGCTCCGGCGATGTCGCTGCCCGAGCGCTGCAGCCAGATGGCGGTGCCGCCGAAGATCGAGAAGGCGAGCACGCAGATGGCGGTGGGGGCCAGCAGCACCACGGTCACGTACTGGCGCAGGGTGCGCCCGCGCGAGATCTGCGCGACGAACGCGCCCACGAACGGCGCCCACGAGACCCACCAGGCCCAGTAGAACAGGGTCCAGTAGCGCATGAACTCCTCGGAGTCGGGGCCCTTGGAGGCGGACATCGAGAGCATGTCGAACATCTCGCCGAAGTACGTGGCCACCACGGAGGGGATGAAGTTCAGCAGGAAGACCGTGGGGCCGACCACGAACAGGAAGAATGCGACAGCTGCGGCCAGCATCATGTTGAAGTTAGACAGCAGCCGGATGCCCTTGGCGATGCCGGAGACGGCCGAGATCAGGAAGCACGCGGTGAGCACGGCGATGATCCCGATCAGCACGGCGTTGGACACCGGGCCGATGCCCGCCACGACCTCCACGCCGCGGCCGATCTGCAGGGTGCCCAGCCCGAGCGAGGCGGCGGTGGCGAACAGGATGCCTATCACGGCGAAGGCGTCGATCAGCCGCCCCCAGACGCTGCCCGGCGCCCGCTGGCCGAAGATCGCCGAGATCAGCAGGGGACGGCCGCGGCGGTAGGCGGCGTAGCCCATGGCCGCGCCGACCATGGCGTAGATCGCCCAGGCCTGCAGACCCCAGTGGAAGATCGTCTGCGCCATCGCCGAGTGCATGGCCTGCAGCGACTCGGGCTCAGCACGCCCCGGCGGCGGGGTCATGTAGTACGTCACAGGCTCGTAGGCGCCGAAGAAGATCAGGCCCACGCCCATGCCCGCCGCGAAGAGCATCGCGATCCAGGAGCGCATGGAGTAGGCCGGCTGCTCGCCGTCCTTGCCGAGCGGGATGCGCCCGAAGCGGGAGAAGCCCACGAACAGCAGGAACAGCAGGACGACGGCCGCCAGGGCCGTGAAGATCCAGCCGCCGTAGGTGACGGTGAAGCTCAGGGCGCTGGTCGAGGCGGAGGTGAGGCTCTCGGTGGACAGCGCGCCCCAGAGGATGAAGGCGACGATGAGGCCGCCGGCCACCCCGAAGGTGATCTTGTCGGTGCGGTAGCGCACCCGCTGCTCGTCGACGGCCACGCCGGGGACGAGCCCCGGGTGAGTGCCGTGGGGGTACTCGGCGTCGCCGGAATCGGGAGCCTGCTCGGAAGCCGGGCTGGAGGAGGGCATAGGGAAGCTCGAGTTTCGGTGGAGGGAGGGGCCCGAGAGGGCCGGTGAGCGCTCCACGGTATACCGACGGGCTCAGGCTCCCGGTGTGATGCCGCTCGCTGGGGCCGTGGGCGGCGGGATCTCGTCGGATGGGATGAGGGCCCGTTCATGCTTCCGGACGGCGACGCGGCCGCGGCGCGCTCCTACGCTGAGAGCCATGTCCGCCACCACGTCCCAGACCGCCGCCCCGTGGGCTGCGTCGGCGCCGGAGCCGCCCCGTCAGCCCTGGAGTCCGCGCAGGCTGCAGCGCCCGTGGTTCACCGCGATCCTCACGCTGCTCGCCTTCCTGCTCGGGCCGGTGGTCTGGGGGCTGATCCTGGTCGTGGTGCTGACCCAGGGCGATCCGCTGGACCCCTTGGACGTGTACGGCCCGGGCCGGCCCGTGGTCCTGCTCTCGGTCCTGGATGTGGTCCTGGGACTGGTCGCGGTGGCACTGGTCCCCGTGGCGCTGCGGCACGGGTTCACCGATGCGCAGGCGCTCGAGGACGGCTCCGTGGATCCGGCGGAGCTGGTGGACCGGCCCGAGCCCCGCTCGGCGCTGATCGCCGCCCTGATCATCGGCGTGTGCGTGTCCCTCTCGGTCTCGGCGTGGCTGGCCTCGCTGTTCACCATGATCTCGATCGCCTCACGGGGACGTCGGTCGTGGGCGGGGCTGGTCTACGTCGTCACGGTGGCCGCGACCATCGTCGGGTACTTCATCCAAGACTCCGCCGAGGGGTGGTTCGAAGGCCTGCTGGTGTGCGGGGTCTCGGCCGTGATGCTCCTGGTGCCTGTGCTGATCGGCATGTACCGGTGGTCCCGCCGCCGCCGGATCCGGGCCCTGCAGGCCGAGGCGCTGACGGCCCGACGGGAGGCGGCCGCCCTGGTGCGCGAGGAGCACGCCCGCGCGGAGCAGTCCCGGGCGCAGGAGCGCACCCGGATCGCTCGGGAGATGCACGACACCCTCTCCCACCGCCTGGCCCTGATCAGCACGTACGCCGGTGCGCTGGACTACCGCGAGGACCTCGACCGCGGCACCGTCCGCTCGACCGCTCGACTGGTGCAGCAGACGGCCGCGACGGCGTCGGCCGAGCTGCGCACCGTGCTCGACATCCTGCGCGACGACCCCGGGGACACCCGGCCCGAGCCCGATCTGCGGCAGCTGCCCGAGCTGCTGGCGGAGTTCCGCGCGGCAGGCGCCCGGATCGAGATGGTCGGCCGGGAGGTCGTCGACGCCGAGGCCGTGCCCGACACTGCGGCGCGCACGCTCTACCGGATCCTGCAGGAGGCGCTGACCAACGCGGTCAAGCACGCGCCCGGTGCGCCGGTGACCGTCCGCTGGTCTCGTCGCGCCGGGGCGGTGTCCCTGACGGTGAGCAATCCGCTGGTCGCTGACGCTCATCCGGAGCCCAGCGGCTTCGGCCTGGTGGGACTCGACGAGCGCGCTCGCGGTCTGGGTGGCACGATCAGCACTGAGCGCACCGAGACCATGTTCCGATTGGAGGCGTGCATCCCATGCCGCAGCTAGACAGCGATCCCGTCCGCATCCTGCTGGTCGACGACGAGTCCCTCATGCGTGCCGGACTGAAGCTGCTGCTCGACGGCGCCGAGAACCTCCAGGTCGTGGGCGAGGCCGCCGACGGCGCGGAGGCCGCCGAGCTCGCCGGTCAGCTGAGCCCGAACGTGGTCCTCATGGACATCCGCATGCCCCGAGTCGACGGGATCGAGGGATGTCGGCTCGTGCGCGCGCTGCCGCAGCCGCCCGAGGTCCTGGTGCTCACGGCCTTCGACACCGACTCGTTCATCCTGGACGCCCTCGAGGCCGGGGCTCTGGGCTTCATGCTCAAGGACACCCCGCCGCGCCAGCTCGTGGAAGCCGTCCAGGAGACGGCCGCCGGCCGCTCCACGGTCTCCCCGCAGGTGCTCTCGCGGCTGATCGCCGTGGCCACGGCTCAGGGCAGGCGGCTCGGCACCCCTGAGGCGAGGCCGGGCTCCGTGTCCGTCTCGGACGGGGAGCAGTCCTCGTCGCAGGGCTCTGCTCCCCGGCCCCAGGTCGGGTCCGGGCCGGGGCTGGACGTCCTGAGCGCCCGGGAGCGCGAGATCGCCGAGGCCGTGGCCCGGGGACTGACGAACTCGGAGATCGCCGAGGAGATGTTCCTGTCGATCACCACGGTCAAGACGCACGTGGCCAGCATCTTCGCCAAGCTCGAGGTCACCAACCGCGTGCAGGTGGCCATTCGCGTGCTGGGCGCGTGAGGCGGCCGGGGCCTGGGCGCGCAGGACTCTGGGACAGCGCAGGGTGCTGAGACGACGCAGGGACCCCGCCGGTGCGATCCGGCGGGGTCCCTGGTCTGCGTGGTGCTGCGGTCGTGCGCGCTCAGGCGGTGGAGACACCGAGCTGCGCGGCGAGCTCCGAGAGCCGCCGCGCCATGTTGACGTCCTTCTGGGTGATGGCCTCGACGTCGTGGCTGATCAGAGAGAGCTGAACGGAGGGGTAGGTCAGCAGGACGTCGGGGTGATGTCCGACCTCCTCCGCGATCTCCGCCAGCGCGGTGACGAACTTGAGGCCGCTGAGGAAGTCGCCGGTGTCGAACGACGCGCGCAGCACGCCGTCCTCCAGGCTCCAGTCGGCGAGCTGAGCCTCGGCGATCTCCTGGTCGGTGAGCTGTCCGGTGCTGTGATCCATGCTCCCAGCATAGGAAGGCGAGAAGCATTCGGACAGGGGGCTGATGATCTGCGGCGAAAAGAGGCCCAGGACCCCTCCGGAAGAATGAGCGCCCGAAGTCGTCCCGGGGGCCGATGACCGGAGATGGTCGTCCTCTGTAGCTTCTGGAGCATGACGAGCGAGCAGCAGAACCAGGACGGGACTCAGGCCCCGCAGGACGTCGTGCAGCCTGCGCCGGGGCGGCCTCAGCCGGAGATCTGGCGCCTGCAGCACCCGCAGCTCGGGCCGTTCAGCGTGGCGGTGGGCAATCGCGCCCAGCTCACCGAGGTCGATCCGCAGTTCCGCAGCGACGACATGGAGGGCCCGCAGAAGGGCTGTGTGTTCTTCCGCGGGACCCGCGTGCTCGCACGGGCCTCGCAGCTCGGCTCGCATCGCGTGGCCGTGCACCCGGAGGACGACGACGCCCGCACCGGATCCTCCGAAGAGCAGCCCGACCAGGCGCCGGCCCCGGAGGCCGAGTCCCTGCTGCTCTCGTTCGCCGATCCCCGCATCGTGGTCAAGGCGGTCGGCGGCGGGACCCGGGTCGCCCACGTCCGCTTCAAGGACGGCAGCCAGGTGGCCGAGTTCGCACCGCCGGAAGGATCGTGGGCCGCACGTCGCCAGGCGGCCATGGAGGCCTCGCCCTGGAAGCGCGCGGTCTACCCGCTCATGGAGGGGCTGGGGCGAGCGGGGGCGGCGATCGCGGGCATCGTGCTGCTGCCGCTGATCCTCCGTCTGCTCGATCCGGTGTGGAGCTTCCTGGGCCGGCTGCTGCCCGATCTCGGCATCCCGTGGCCGCAGATCAGCCTGCCCCGCCTCCCCTGGCCGGAGATCGACCTCCCGTCGATCCCCTGGCCCAGCATCGAGCTGCCCGAGTGGGCTGGCGTCCTGCTGGAGTACTCCAAGGTGTGGGTGCCGCTGCTGATCGGCATCGCGGTGGCCGTGGGAGCGCTGCGCACAGCTCGGCGGACCCGGCGCACTCGCCAGGACTGGCAGGTCCGGCCGTCGACACCTGCGACGTCCGCCGACGACCGGACGCCGTCCTCCGGCGACGAGGCGACGACGGAGGCCGACCGCCTCTCTGCGCTGCCGGGCGCCGACGCCGCGTCAGCGCCGGCCGCGGATCAGGAGCCGTCGAGGGCCGAGCGCAGCGCTCGCAGCTCCAGGCACCAGCCGCCTGCCTGGTCGTCGTAGGTCGGCCGCAGCGCGGCATCGGAGGCCCCGCCGTCGCGGAAGCCGGACTCCAGCATCCGGACCATGCACGAGCCGTCATCCAGGGGATCGACCCAGAACTGCGTGAGGGTGCGAGGATCGTCGGAGCCCTCGAAGCCCTCCCAGCGGTAGGCGATGAACTCGCCGTCGAGCCTGTCCTCGACCGCGAGCGCGAAGGTGCCGTGCACGGGGTCGGTCACCGTGTGGCGGCCGCCGTCCGAGGTGATCTCGTGCTCGCGGATCCGGCCGTCGTTGACCCACCACCCCGGGCGCGAGATCAGCTCCCAGGCCTCGTGCGCCGGGGCAGAGATGCGCACCGCGCCCTCGATGTGGTTCGGCACCCGGCCCTGCTCCGGGGCCGGTGCGGGCATCCGGTCCTGGTCCTCGGTGCGCAGCGCGATGCGGCGCAGCGTCTGCACATCCAGTCGGTGCATGGCGAGCATGGCCTGCGTGGAGCGCCGCGCGGCGACCGGGTCGGAGTCGGCCTGCAGCCGCATCATCTCCTGCGGGACGATCTGCCAGCTCATGCCGTAGCGGTCCTTGCACCACCCGCACATGGACTCGCTGCCCTCTCGGGTCAGCTCCTCCCAGTACCGGTCGACCTCGGCCTGGTCATCGCACATCAGGGAGATGGAGACGGACTCGTCGAGCTGGAAGTGCGGTCCTCCGTTGACGGCGCCGTAGCGCTGGCCGCCGAGCTCGAACTGGACGTAGAGCACGGAGCCCTCGCCGTCGGTGAATGGGTTGCCTCCGTGGTCGTGGAACACCTCCAGGATCCGCGAGCCGGGGACCAGGGAGGTCCAGTACTCGGCGGCCTCGAGGGCCTGGGTGTCGAACCAGAGATCGGTCTGCACGGAGGGCATGGGGTCCTCGTTCCACGATGACGGGCGCGCACCGGCGGCACCGGTGACCGCGCGGGCGCCGGAACGTCCTCAGTCCAGGGTGACCGGGACGGTGCGGAAGCCGCCCCCGGGCGGCTGCTCGGGCACGGAGGCGCCTGCGCGCCCGAGCGTACCGGCGTCCAGCAGCGCGCGCACGAGCTCGCGCAGGGGCGCGGTCACTGCGACGCTCCTGCGTCCTGATCGTGGGCCTGCTCAGCGGCCTCCGCCGCAGCCTCCTGGACGCCCTCGCGAGGCGCCTGGATGCCGACGTCGTGCAGGTGATGGCGCACCTCGTGCAAGAGGTAGTCGATCAGCCCGGCCACGGTGAAGGCGCGGCCGTCGGCCCGTGAGCCCGTGCGCCTGAGCTGCTGCTCGTCCAGGCCGTCCAGCAGGGCGGCCGTCTCATCGGCGGCCTGCGCGTACTCGGCGGCGACGACCGCCGGGTCCTGGGCTCCGTAGTCGGAGTCCACGGCGACCTGCTCCCCGTCCCAGGAGCCGAACCGCGGGTCGTCCTTCTCGAGCAGCAGTGAGATCCGCTCGTGGAACAGCCCCACCACATCGCGGGTGTGCGCGGCGTACTCCAGCGGGGACCAGACCTCAGCCGACGGGCGCTCGCGGACGTCGTCGCGCTCGATCGTCTCCTGCCACGAGGCGGCGGAGGCGCGAAGGGTCTCGGCGGCGGAGAGCTCGCGCAGTCCCGGGGCGAAGCCGCACTCGGCGCAGGGGCCCTCGGTCACGAAGGCCCAGTCGACGGTGTCGGTAGGGGTCGGGGTGGTGCTGTGAGTGCTCATGTCCTGAACCGTAGGCAGGCCGAACCCGCGATGACCAGGAGATGCCGCGGGTTCTGCGCCCCCGCAGCACGACGGGCCTCCCTCTGGTCAGAGGGAGGCCCGTCGATCGAGTCGGCTGGGGATCAGCCGGCCTCGGGGATGGTGATCGTCTGGCCGACCTCGAGCTGGTCGACGTTCGAGAGGCCGTTGGCCGCCGCGATGTCGTCGACCGTGATGCCCGACAGCGTCGAGATGTAGCCCAGGGTGTCGCCCTGGGTGACCGTGTACGGGCCGGGCTGGATCGACGGAGCCGCGCCCGGGTCGACGCCGACGGACTCCGGCACGCCGCCGTTGTACGGATCGACCGCTCCCGAGGCGGCACCGCCCTCAGCGCCTGCGGCATCCTCAGCGCCTGCGCCGCCCTCGGCGCCAGCAGCACCGCCGGCGGCGGCGTCGCCCTCAGCACCGGCAGCCGCGTCGCCACCCTCGGCACCTGCTGCGGCATCGCCGCCAGCGGCACCCTCACCGCCGGCTGCGGCATCGCCGCCCTCAGCACCTGCCGCCCCGCCGGCGGCGGCATCGCCGCCCTCAGCACCGGCGGAAGCGCCAGCGGAGGCACCACCCGACGCTCCCTCGGACGCCCCGCCCGAGGCGGACGAGCTGGACTCCGAGGCGCTGGAGTCGGAGGAGGACGAGTCGGAGGAGGCGTCGTCGCCACCTCCGCAGGCGGACAGCGTGAGCCCGGCGGCCAGGACGAGGCCCAGGGGCGCGAGACGCAGATGCCTCTTCTCGGGGAACTGGAGAGCCATGGGGTGCCTTTCGATGAGATCGTGCCTGTCGTCACCCGCGAGAGCGCCGTGACCTGCGCTGATGGCGGCACAGGACCCTCGAGGCGTCGGACTGTCGGTCCGAGGCCCAGAGTAGGGCCGTTTGGTGATGGGGACCACACCATGGTTTCCCGGGCATGTTCCTCTGCCCGTGCGCGTCGCCGTTCCCGGGCTGTCGTGGAGCGTCGATAGCCTGGTGGGATTGCGCGTCGGGTCCGTCTGTCGGGCTCCGTCGTCGTCCGACCTCAGCGCATCCGCGTTCATCCCCTGCATGAAGGAGAGATCCTGTGAGCATCCCCGCCTCCGAGGCACCGCAGCCGAACCCCCTCTGGAGCTCGCCGGACTGGTGGCGGCAGGCGGTCGTCTACCAGGTCTATCCGCGCAGCTTCCAGGACGCCGACGGCGACGGCCTGGGGGACCTGCGCGGCGTGACCCGTCGCGCGGACTACCTGCGGGACCTGGGAGTGGATGCCGTGTGGCTGAGCCCGTTCTATCCCTCGGAGCTGGCCGACGGTGGCTACGACGTCGCCGACTACCGCGACGTCGACCCCCGTCTGGGCACCCTCGAGGACTTCGACGAGCTCGTCGCGGCCCTGCACGAGCGGCAGATCAAGGTCGTCGTCGACATCGTGCCCAACCACAGCTCGGATCAGCACGTGTGGTTCCAGGAGGCGCTGGCCGCCGGGCCGGGCAGCCCCGAGCGCGCCCGCTACATCTTCCGGGAGGGCCGAGGCGAGCACGGCGAGCTGCCGCCGGCGGACTGGACCTCCATTTTCGGCGGCCCGGCCTGGACGCGCGTCACCGAGCCGGACGGCACCCCGGGGCAGTGGTACCTGCACCTGTTCGCCAGCGAGCAGCCGGACTTCGACTGGTCCAACCCGGAGGTCCACCAGGAGTTCCTGACCACGCTGCGCTTCTGGTCGGACCGCGGGGTGGACGGCTTCCGGATCGATGTCGCCCACGGGCTGGCCAAGGACCTGCCTGCGCAGCTGCCGGCCAGCACAGAGCTGCCGGACGAGTTCGAGTCCCTGGGCGCACATCCCTTCTGGGATCGCGACGAGGTCCACGAGATCTACCGCGAGTGGCGCCAGGTCTTCGACGAGTACGACCCTCCCCGCACCGCCGTGGCCGAGGCCTGGGTCCATCCCGACCGCCTGGCCCGCTACGCCAGCTCGGAGGGGCTCGGCCAGGCCTTCAGCTTCGATCTGCTGGAGGTCCCGTTCGACGCCTCCGAGTTCCGCCGCGCCATCCGGAAGAACCTCGCGGAGGCAGCTCGCTCGGGAGCCTCGAGCACCTGGGTGCTGTCCAACCACGACGTCGTCCGCCACGCCACCCGCTACGGGCTGGACCTCGGCGGGCTGCGTCAGGCCCTGGGGGAGTTCCCGCGCAACTCCGCCGGCGGCGAGAACCTCAAGGTCGCCTCCCAGCAGTGGCTGCTGCTCGAGGACGGCATGCCGCTGCTCGACCGGGAGCTCGGCGAGCGTCGGGCGCGCGCGGCCGTGATGCTCCTGCTCGCGCTGCCCGGCTCCGCCTACCTCTATCAGGGCGAGGAGCTCGGCCTGCATGAGGTCGTGGAGATCGCGGACCACGAGCGCCAGGACCCGTCGTTCTTCCGCAATCCCGGGGTGGACCAGGGCCGCGACGGCTGCCGCGTCCCGCTGCCGTGGGATGCGGATCAGCCGTACAACGGCTTCGGCGGGCCGCCCCATCTGCCGCAGCCGGAGTGGTTCGCCCGCTATGCGGCCGCCCAGGAGGCGCAGCAGCCGGAGTCCTTCCTGTCGCTGTACCGGCAGGCGCTGAGCCTGCGCCGGCAGCTGCAGGGCGATGAGGTGCTCGAGTGGGGCGGCCTGGACGCGGACGAGGTCCTGCATCTCGTGCGCCCCGGCGGCTGGGAGTCCGTGACGAACTTCGGCTCCGAACCGGTGGACCTGCCCGAGGGCGAGGTCCTGCTGACCAGCGCCCCGCTGGAGGACGGTCGCCTGAGCGGACGCTCCACTGCCTGGATCCGCCGCGGCTGAGCCTCGGGTCGGTGCCGCATCGGAGAGCGTGGCCTCTGGTGCGGCGCCGGGCCCCGGTGGCAGGCTCACCTCATGCCGCACCTGATCATCGAGACCACCGCAGACATCGCCGCCGCACCGGGCTATGACGCCCAGGAGCTGATCCGAGCCGGGCTGGGTGCCCTGCAGGAGATCGGCCAGTACGACATGTCCTCCGCCAAGGCCCGGGCGCGCGTGCTCGAGGACTTCGCCGTGGATCACCCGCATGACGGCACGGGCTACGTGGCAGTGCAGCTGCGGGTCCTGCCCGGGCGCAGCCAGGAGCTGAGGACGCGCACCGCGGAGTCGATCCTCGAGGCGGTCGCCGGGGCAGTTCCGGAAGGGCCGGCAGGCAGCGTCTCCGTCGAGGTCGTGGAGATGGTGCGCGAGAGCTACGTCAAGCGGAAGCTGGGCTGAGCCGCGCTCGCTGTCGCTGCGCCTTCCGCCCGGGAGCCCGTCATGAGGGCCTGCGTCGTCGCCCCTGACGCGTAGGGTGCTTGAGTGATGACCAACCCCCCGGAGGCACCTGTGGACCAGCGCCGCTCTGCCCTGTACATCGACTTCGACAACTTCTTCGGCGGGCTCCTGCGCTCCGACCCGCAAGCCGCCGTGCGCATCGCCGAGCGCCCGCAGGTGTGGATCGAGGGGCTGACGCATCCGGACGGCGCCCCCTCGCGGCGCTGGCTGCAGCTGCGCTGCTACCTGAACCCGGGCGGCAGCGTCCCGCATCCCACCGAGCCCGGGCAGCGCATCCGCTTCGATGCCTTCCGCCCGTACTTCACCCAGGCCGGCATCGAGGTCGTGGACTGCCCCGCGCTGACCAAGCAGGCGAAGAACGGCGCGGACATCCGCATCGTCGTGGATGTCATGGCCGCGCTGAACCAGGGGGCCCTGTTCGAGGAGTTCGTCCTGGCGTCGTCGGACTCGGACTTCACGCCCCTGCTGCAGGTCCTGCGCGCCGCCGATCTGCGCACCTGCGTGATCGCCACCGGCTCGACCGCGATCGCCTATGAGGCCCTGGCGGACGAGTACCTCGACGAGCAGGACATCTTCGATCTGCTCGCTGCCACGGAGGGCGCCGAGCAGGCCGAGGAGGAGGCGGACGCGGAGTCCCCGGCGGACGATGACTCCGAGGACTGGGATGACGACGACCCCGCAGTGCTCGACGAGGACGAAGACCTCGAGGACGACTACGACGACGAGGACGACGACGAGCCCCGCCTGCTCCCGGAGCGCGGGGCGAGGGATTCCGGCGAGGATCGGTCGCAGGACGCGGACTGGGAGGACTTCCGGTCCTTCGTGACGCGGGCCTACCGCCGCTCGACCGCGCCGCTGACCTACACGCATCTGTCCCGGCTGGCGCTGGAGGAGCTCGGCGACGGCCTCAAGGCCAGCAAGTGGTTCGGAGCCGGGTCCTTCAAGAAGGCGCTGGAGCGGGTCGGGCTGCCGCACGCCCGCTTCGACGACCGCTGCGTCTGGGACGACACCCGTCACAAGGCCCCGGCCAAGACGGGCTCCGGCTCCTCGGGCGGGCGCCGCGATGACCAGACGGTGAACTCGTCCGTGGAGTCCAAGGCGCAACACCAGGTGCGCGTCCCGGAGCCCGTGGGGCGCTTCTGCACGGTGGCCAAGGCGCCGCGGCTGTCGCGCAAGCAGTGGAACGCCGTGTTCACGGTGCTGGAGGAGTACTCGCGCACGGCGGAGAGCTTCAGCCTCTCGGAGGCCACCACGTGGTGCCAGCAACGGGCCAAGCAGCTGGGGCATCACCAGATCTCCCGCGAGGACCTGCTCTACGCGATCCGCGGCTGCACCGATGCCGGCATCGACCTGGCCGGCGATGATCAGCCGAGCAAGGACGTGATGCGCAGCGCCGTGCACGCCTCGATCGTGGAGCAGGCCCGCCGCGTGGGCTTCAACGCCAGTGCCAAGGACACCCGGGCGCTGGCCGACTGGATCGGGCTGGACTGATCCCTTCCCGCTCCGATGCTCTGTGAGGCATCGGAGCGGGGTCTCACCAGAGGCCGGTGCGACTCAGGACCGGCAGCAGGACCACCAGCAGCGCGCCGGCGGCCGTGACACCCAGCAGGATCCGCAGGGCCGCCCTGTCCTTGGGCAGCGAGCCGCGCAGGGGCGGGTCCAGGAGCAGTCCAACGCCCGCGCCGAAGGCCGCCGCGCAGCCGATGAGCAGGAGCAGGTTCGCGGTGGGGCTGAGGATCGTCGCGATGCCCAGGGCCACCGCCAGGACGGCGGCGATCGCCGCGGGCCCTGGGCGGGATCCCGACGCACGGGAGCGGTTGCTGCGGTTCTCGGATGCTGGTTCGTGCATGTGCTCTCCTTCCCGACGGCCGGCTGCCGTGGACTCACAGGCCGGCGAGCTGGTCCTTCCAGGCCGCCCGCCAGCGCTCGAGCTGCTCGATCGAGGGCAGCTTGGTGTGCGTGGCTGTCAGGAACGCCCGGCCCTGGCCCTTGGCCTCCGCGGACACGACGGCGCGCGTGCCGTCGGCAAGGCCGATCCGCCAGTGGCGCCGCTTGGCCGTGCCGGTCTCCCGAGGGCCGTCGACGATCGCCGCGCCATCGATCTCGGTAAGCTTCTGGGCTCGGGCCAGCCAGGCCTCGAAGACCTCATCCATGGTTCCGGGCAGCGTGCGGGTCGCGGAGACCTGGAAGGTTCCGTCCGCGACCTGTCCCTTCACGCGGCGGCCGGTGTCCTGCTCGTAGGCCACGGCCACCGACTGCGCCCACCAGCCCGGGTTCTCCACGCGCTCGCCCATGGCGGCCAGCGCGATCCTGGCCAGGCCGGCGTGATCTGCGTCCGCGGCGCCGCCGTTCGCCATGATCCGCCGCCACTCCGGCCACGAGGTCCCCGTTGCCCGCTCGATGGCACCTGCCTTCTCCGGCGCGCTGCCCTGCGGGGCCTCCGTCTGACTCATGACCCCAGAGTAGCCAGAGCCTGTACTCGCGTCAGGCGCGGGCGTCCAGATATGTGACCCCGCTCTCAGTGAACCATCAGGGAACTGGGTGACTGTGCGGAGCGAATTCGTCAGAAAAGTTGATGCAGATGGATGCCAAACCTGCTTATGGTTTCCTCAGGCAAGCAGCCCCCGGACCGAAGGGACTCTGTCCGACAAGGGACGATCCATCGAACCGGGCCCCGCATCAGTCCACAAGATCGATGCGGGGACGTGCACGACACTTGACTTAAGGAGCACGACATGGCGAACAACATCAGCATCGAGGACCTGCAGCGCAGCACCGTCATCGATCAGGACGGGGACAAGGTCGGCAAGGTCGGTCAGGTCTACCTGGACGACGCCACCGGTCAGCCCAACTGGGTCACGGTCAACACCGGCCTGTTCGGCGGCAACGAGACCTTCGTCCCGCTCGATGAGGCCACCCAGGACGGCGACGACCTGCGCGTGCCCTACACCAAGGCCTTCATCAAGGACGCCCCGAACCTGGACGCGGACTCCCACGTGGATGAGTCCCAGGAGGACGAGCTCTACCGCTACTACGGCCTCCAGGCCGGCGGCACCGAGCGGGTGCGCGATGGCCGCGATGGTGCGGTCGACGGCCGCGACGCCGCTGCCGCGGGCACCGCTGGCACGGCCGCAGGTGCGGCCGGCGCGGCGCACACCGGCGACCGCCGCGACGGCGACCGCCGCGACAACGACCTGCGCGACGGCGACGTCCGGCACCGCGACAACGCGGCCGACGGCCCCCTCGCCGGCGATCGCCGTGAGGGCGACCTGCGCGACGGCGATGCCCGTCACCGCGACGATGTCGCTGCTGCAGGCACCGCCCGCGGCGATGACGCCAACTCCGTGGTCCGCCACGAGGAGGAGGTCAACGTCGGCACCGAGCGCGTGCAGACCGGCCGTGCTCGCCTGCGCAAGCACATCGTGCACGACACCGAGACCGTCACTGTCCCGGTCGAGCGCGAGGAGGTCGAGATCGTCCGCGAGCCGATCGCCGATGGCGAGCACGGCGGCCGCCTGTCGGACGAGGACGTCGAGGTCAGCCTCTCCGAGGAGCGCCCCGTGGTCGACAAGGATGTCGTGGCCAAGGAGCGCGTGGGCCTGGACAAGAACGTGGTCCAGGATCAGGAGCAGGTCCAGACCGATGTCGCCCGCGAGGAGGTCGACATCGAGCGCGACGCCGATGCCCGTGGCGTCGACGGTCGTGACGTCGACGGCCGCACTGATCAGGATGGTCGCAACGACCGCATCTGATCCGGTCCGGGTCCGCTGACCCGATCTCCGCCGGCCGCGTGCTCCTCCGGTCACGCGGCCGAGCCGAAGGGGCGCTTCGCACCATGGGTGGGCGAAGCGCCCCTTTCACGTGCCCGGGCCACCGGCTCCGGGCCATGCTCCTGTGGGGGAGGCCTCCGGGGCGGGGCTGACCGCTCAGGTGCGGAGCTCCAGGTGGTGCCCGCGCCACCGATCGCGGATCCAGCGGTCGTGCGTGCACAGCACGACCGTCCCCGGCCAGTCCGCCAGCGCGCGCTCGAGATCCTCGGCCAGCCCCAGGGACAGGTGGTTCGTCGGCTCATCGAGCAGCAGCACGTCCGCCGAGGCGGCCAGCACCTGCGCCAGCTCGAATCGCTGCCGCTGCCCGGGAGAGAGCTCGTGCAGGGGGCGCTGCAGGTCCTCGGGGCGCAGCAGTCCCAGCTCCACCGGCCCCGGCGGCTGCGTCCGCTCGACGTGGGGTTCGCGCGCGGCCTCGGCGGCCAGCTCCGTCGCCGCCAGAAGCCCAGCCGGCGTCGGGGGCTCCCTCGGGTCGGTCGACGGGCACGCCGCGAGGCCATCCCCGGCGGCCTGTGCCAGGACGGCCATCCGCAGGCCGTCGCGGCGCAGGACCTGGCCGGTGTCGGGCGCCACGGAGCCGTCGAGGACTCCGATGAGCGTGGACTTGCCCGCGCCATTGGGCCCGGTGAGCAGGACGTGCTCGCCGCGGCGCACCACCAGGTCCTGGGCGCTCAGCCGTCCGGAGACCCCGGCCCCGTCGAGGACCAGCACCGCCTCGGAGGGGCTTCCGGGGGCCGGCGCAGGCACCTCGCCCAGGCGCAGCGGGACGGGCGGCGGCGGCACGGCCTGGCGCTGCAGCTCCTCCAGGTGCCGGTGCGCCGCCCGTGTGCGTCGGTTCAGCGTGGTGGCGGCACGGTCGGCGTAGAACTTCTGCGCGATCCGCGCCTCGGACCTGCCGCTCGAGCGGTGGAAGACATCGGCGTGCTCGAGCCGGGCCTCCGCCTCCCATCGCTGCCGCTGCTGCTCCTGCTCCCGCCAGCGGGCCGCCCAGGTGCTGCGCAGCTGCTCGCGCTGCTCGAGATAGCTCGAGAAGCCGCCGCTGAACAGCGTCCCCATGCGCCCGCCCCCGCGTCCTTCCGGGTCCAGGCCGGGGTCGAGGTCGACCACGGCATCGGCGGCGGCATCCAGCAGCCACCGATCGTGGCTGGCCAGCAGCACCGGCCCGCGCCAGGAGTCCAGCTCGGCCACGAGGAAGTCCGCGGCCTCGTCGTCGAGGTGGTTCGTCGGCTCGTCGAGCAGCAGCGCATGCGGGGTGTGCAGCAGCGCGGCGGCCAGGTCGAGCCGTCGCCGCTGGCCGCCGGAGAGCTCCTGCAGGGGGCGGCTGCGGGGCAGAGCGCCCAGGCCCAGTCCGTCCAGCACGGTCTCGACCCTGGCCTCCAGGCTCCACAGGCTCCGGTGCTGCGCTTCGGTCAGAGCCTCGTCCCACTGCTGTGCGAGGGAGGAGGGGTCATCGGGTGGTGGGTCTGCGGCCATCCGGGCGGCCAGGGCCTCGATCCGGTGCTCGAGGGCGCGCAGGGGTGCGGCGGCCTGTCGGAGCAGGTCCGCGATGGTCCCGTCCCGACCGGCCGCAGCCGGCATCTGCTCGAGCACGCCGAGGGACTCAGGCGCCTCGACGATGCCGTGATCCGGCAGCGCGGCTCCGCTGAGGAGGCGCAGCGCCGTGGACTTGCCGCTGCCGTTCTCGCCGATCAGCCCGACCGTCCGTCCGGGCGGCACGGTCAGCGACACATCCGTCAGGACGGGCTGCTCCGGACGGGAGTCGTATCGGAAGGAGACGCCGTCGAGGCGCAGGGGGCTTGGGGCCGAGGCAGTGGAGGGGTGGGCACGCTGTGGGTGCATGGGGGCTCCTGGAGGATCGCGGGATCCCCACCGGGCGCGCCGGTCGCAGCATCAGGTGCGACAGGGGCCTCGGGCGTGGGGCGGCGGCGACTCACAGGAACATGGCGGTCACTCTAGCGGCCCCGCCGGGAGTCGTCGAGGGCCTCTGCGCGGGGCCGCGCTGCCGCGGTGCCCTCAGACCCGGTCTGCGGTGGCCAGCTCGGGGCGGCGGCGGGCGAGGGCGGCGCCGATGACCCACAGGACGACCACCAGGGCACCGGTGGCCAGCAGCTGGAAGCGCACGTCCGGCACACCCATGCCCAGCACGATGATGGCCGCGATGATGGCCAGCGCCAGGTAGTTGACGTAGGGGAAGCCGCGGCCCTTCACGGGCATGGGGGTCCCGTCGCGCTCGGCGCGTCGGCGCAGGATCAGGTGGGAGACGATCGTGGCCACCCACGTGACGATCAGGGTGGAGCCCACGATGTTGAGCAGGATGCCCAGCACGGCCTCGGCCCACAGGTAGTTCAGCAGCACGCCCACGAAGCCCAGGGCGACCGAGGCGAGCACGGCCAGCAGGGGGACGCGGCGGCCGTCGACCCGGTGCAGGCCCGCCGGGGCCAGGCCGCGCTCGGACAGCGAGTAGACCATGCGGGAGGCCCCGTAGAGGTTCGCGTTCAGCGACGACAGCAGGGCGACCACGATGATCACTCCGAGCACCGCGCCCAGCCCGGGCAGGCCGGCGGCGTCCAGGGTGGCCACGAACGGCGAGGCCAGCAGCTCGTCCGAGTCCCAGGGCAGGGCGATCACCATGAGCGCGACCGAGCCCATGTAGAAGATCAGGATGCGCCACACGATGGTGCGCACCGCGCGGCGGATGTTCTGCGCGGGGTTCTCGGTCTCGGCGGCCGCCACCGCCACGATCTCGATGCCGCCGAAGGCGAAGGCCACCACGAGCAGGCCTGCGGCCACGCCGCCCAGGCCCATGGGGAAGAAGCCGCCGTGATCGCTCAGGTTGCTCAGCCCCGGGGACTCGGTCGGCGTGCCGCCGAGCAGGAACACGATGCCCACGATGAGGAAGGCCACCACGGCGCCGACCTTGATCATGGAGAACCAGAACTCGAACTCGCCGAACTTCCCCACGCCGAGCATGTTGACCGCGGTGAAGGCGACCATGAACACGAGGGCCAGCACCCACTGGGGGAAGACGGGCCACAGGCCGTTGAGCAGCTGCGCGGCTGCCGTCGATTCGGCGGCGATCACCAGGCATAGCTGCAGCCACCACAGCCATCCGACCGTGAAGCCGGCGGCCGGGCCGAGGGCTCGGGACGTGTAGACGGAGAAGGCCCCGGAGGAGGGGTGCGCGGCCGAGAGCTCGCCCAGGCTGCGCATCATGATGATCACGACGATCCCGGCGATCACGTAGGACAGCAGCACGGCTGGTCCTGCCGTGTGGATGCCTGCTCCCGAGCCCACGAACAGCCCGGCGCCGATCGCCGAGCCGAGGCTCATCATCACAAGATGGCGGCCCTTCATCCCGGCGCCGAGGCTGGAGGATCCGATGGGTGCGGTGCCGCTGTCCGGCGCGTCCGCGCGGGAGGAGGGAGAGCTCATGCGGGTGAACCTAGCATCGGCGCGGGGCCGTGGCGGACGGGGCGCACCGGGTGACTCATTGCACAGCGTGCAACATTGCACTCAGTGCAAGGTGCCCGCTAGGGTCCACTGCGTGAAACTGTCATGCCGCACTCCGCCGACGGACAAGCGCGAGGCCACCAAGTGGCGCAATCGCCGGGCGATCGTCGGGGCCGCCGCGCAGCTCACGGCGGAGCACGGGATCGACGGATTCAGCGTCGAGAGCCTCGCCGAGCGGGTGGGCGTCTCCCGGCGCACGATCTTCAACCACTTCTCCTCGGTGGACGAGGCGATCTTCGCGTCGTTCGCATCCAAGGTCGATCAGCTCTACGAGGAGGTCGAGAAGGCCTTGGGGGGCGAGCCGTTCGCGACGCTGTCGGAGGCGTGCCTCGCCTTCACCGCCGCCCTGCGCTCGGTCGACATCCTCACGCCCGTGCATCCGTCCATCGTCCTGCTCTCGGCCATGGACCAGGAGCGGCAGCGTCCGAATGCCGAAAGGCTGCGCAGCGAGGAGATCTGGATGATCGGGCTCATGGAGGGCATGGTGCGCTACTGCGTCGACTCCCTCCGTGAGCGCATGGGCGAGGCCGAGCTCTGGGAGATCCGCCTGCTCGTGGAGATGGCCATCGCCGCGATGTCCTCGAGCGTCAAGCAGTGGGCCGAGACCACGGACCAGACGCTCTCCGAGCGCAACCGCCGCACCTGGACCACCCTGTTAGATCGGTCGCTGACGCGGCTCGAGACCGGGTTCGCCCGGCCCGAGCCCTGAGCGCACCGAGACTCCTGCATTCCCCGAAACAACCGCCGGGCGGCGTCGCTGCTCGGAACCGTCTCCTGAAGGGAGCCACGCCAGTGGCCAAGTTCCTCTACCGCCTGGGCCGGGGCGCAGCCACCCGCGCCTGGGTGGCGATCATCACCTGGCTCGTCCTGCTGGGCCTCGCCGGGGGCGCCTTCGCGGCGTTCAGCGGGACCCTGTCCAACTCCTTCGAGATCCCGGGCACCGAGACCCAGCAGCTGGCCGACCGTCTGGCCGACGAGCTGCCCGAGGCCAATCAGGGCATGGGAACGGTCGTCTTCAGCACCGAGGACGGCTCGGAGTTCACGGATGAGCAGAAGACCGAGATCGGCGAGGCTCTGGATGCCGCGGCGGACGTGGACGGCATGGCCTCGGCCATGAACCCGTTCGACGCCCAGGCGGATCTCGACGATCAGCGCGACCAGGTCGAGCAGGGCGCCGAGCAGCTGCCCCAGCTGATCGAGCTGCGCGACAGCGGCCGTCTCGATGCTGCCGTGCAGGCCGGCATGCTGCCCGAGGGCACCACAGCCGAGTCGGTCACGCAGCAGGAGCAGCAGCTGCAGGTCGGCCAGGACACCATGGACATGATGGGCGACTACGGCTTCGTGTCGCCCGAGGGGTCCACCGCGGTCGCCACGGTGAACTTCGACGAGGACCAGATGTCCATCGAGCAGTCCACCAAGGACGATCTGATGGCTGCCGTCGAGGATCACCCGGTCGACGGCGTGGAGGTCGACTACTCCACCGAGATCGCCCAGGAGATGTTGGCGATGGGCGCCGGCGAGATCGTGGGCGTGGTCGTGGCGGTCGTGGTCCTGCTGATCATGCTGCGCACCGCGGTCGGCGCGGCCCTGCCGGTGCTCACCGCCTTCGTGGGCGTGGGCTTCTCCACCATGCTGGCGCTGTCGCTGTCGGGACAGGTGCAGATGGCCTCGGTGACCCCGATGCTCGGCGTGATGCTGGGCCTGGCCGTGGGCATCGACTACTCCCTGTTCCTGCTCAACCGCTACCGCACCGAGCTGCGCCGCGGCACGGAGGTCACGGAGGCCATCGGCCTGGCCACGGGCACTGCCGGCTCGGCCGTGGCCTTCGCAGGCATGACCGTGATGATCGCGCTGATCGGCCTGTCCGTCACGGGCATCCCCTTCTTGGCGCTCATGGGCGCCGTGGCCGCGCTCGCCGTGCTGGTGGCCGTGCTGATCACGCTGACCCTGACTCCTGCCCTGCTCGGGCTGGTGGGCAAGCGCCTGCTGCCCAAGTCGCAGCGCGATGTCACGGTGGATGAGGCCGAGCACGTCAAGACGCCCCTGGCCGTGCGGCGCCCGCTGCCCGTGCTCCTGGCGGCAGTGGCCGCGCTGGCGATCCTGGCGATCCCCATGGGCTCCATGCGCCTGGGCCTGCCGGACGGCTCCACCGAGCCGCAGGACTCGACCCAGTACCGGGCCTACGAGACCGTCGCCGAGGACTTCGGTGCCGGCAAGAACGGCCCCATGACGGTCGTGGCCGATCTGCCCGAGGATGCCGACGAGCAGTCGGCTCAGGAGCTGCAGCTGGCCGTCGGCCAGGAGGTCTCCGAGCTCGAGGACGTCGCCTCCGTGGTCCCCTCGCCGATCGATATCGATTCGGGCATGGCGCTGCTGCAGGTCGTGCCGGAGAGCGGTCCGTCGGATGAGGCGACCGAGACCCTCGTGGATGACATCCGCGGGCTGTCCGGGAACCTGGAGTCGGCCGGCGATCCGACGATCGGCGTGGCCGGCACCACGGCGGCGAACATCGACGTCTCCCAGGTCCTCTCCGATGCGCTGCCGGTCTACCTGGCGGTCGTCGTGGTGATCTCGATGGTCCTGCTGATCCTGGTCTTCCGCTCGATCCTGGTGCCCGTGATCGCCTCGCTGGGCTTCCTGCTGTCCCTGCTGGCGGCCTTCGGAGCGGTCGTGGCCGTGTACCAGTGGGGCTGGCTGAGCTGGCTGTTCAACGTCACTGAGCCCGGCCCGGTGCTCAGCTTCCTGCCCACGCTGATGGTCGGCATCCTGTTCGGCCTGGCGATGGACTACCAGCTGTTCCTGGTCACCGGCATGCGAGAGGCCCATGTCCACGGCTATCCGGCGAGGACCGCGGTGGTCCGCGGCATGGTGGGCGGCCGGGCCGTGGTGACCGCGGCGGCGATCATCATGACCTCGGTCTTCGCGGGCTTCATCTTCTCCCACATGGCGATGATCCGGCCCATGGGCTTCGGTCTGGCCACGGGCGTGCTGTTCGACGCCTTCCTGGTCCGCATGACCATCATCCCGGCGCTGATGACGCTGCTGGGGGAGAAGGCCTGGTGGTTCCCGCGCTGGCTCGATCGCATCCTGCCGAACGTGGATGTGGAGGGCGAGTCCCTGCAGCAGGGCAAGCCGCAGGCCGAGGCCCCTGGCTCGCGCGATGAGCGCCTGGCCAGGGAGGTCGTGGCGGCCGAGGAGGAGCAGGCCCTGGCCGGATCCTCCCGGTCCTCGCGGGGCAGGCACGCAGCCGAGTGAGCCGGGCCCTCGGCTGAGCGGCGCCCCGGGCCCCCGCGAGGGGACCCGGGGCGCCGCTCGTTCTGCCTCTTGTTTATCGTGAACAGCTCTGGATAACGCACCCGAAGGGTGCCATCATGGAGGCATGGAGACATCCGCCGACTGATCAGATCGATCGGGCTCCGCCAGACGCGGAGCGCAGGCTGATGGCGACGGAAGGAGCAGAACCATGGCTGAGGCATTCCCGAACAACGCCAAGTACACCCTGCCCGGATTGACCGCTGAGCAGGGCAACCGCATCGCGACGATCCTGCAGGACCGCCTGTGGGCCCTCAACGACCTTCAGCTCGTGCTCAAGCACGCGCACTGGAACGTTGTGGGCCGCAACTTCATCGGAGTCCACGAGATGCTGGATCCCCAGGTCGACGAGGTCCGCGCGGCCGTCGACGACATAGCCGAGCGCATCGCCGCGCTGGGCTACTCCCCGGACGGCCGCGCCAGCTCGCTGGTGCAGGGCCGCACCTGGGACGACTACTCCGTGGGCCGGGCCGGTGCGCTGGAGCACCTCGGCGCCCTCGATCTGGTCTACAGCGGAGTCATCGAGTCCCACCGCAAGGCCATCGACGAGGTCGGCGAGCTCGACCCGGTCACCGAGGACATGCTGATCAGCCAGACCGGCAACCTCGAGGCCTTCCAGTGGTTCGTGCGCGCCCACCTGGAGAACGACGAGGGCGATCTCGCCACCCGCGGCGCGACCTCCGAGAACGACGCCGCCCAGCGCGCCGTCGGCAACGGCTGAGCGAGCTGATCCGACCCGCCCGCTCGAGCCGCTCCCCGCGGTGCTGAGGAGCAGGTCCAGCGCAGGGCCCCGACGACCCCGGTCGTCGGGGCCCTGCGCATGGGTGGGTTGCGCGCATCGGTCCTCGGGCGGCCGGGACGGGCGGCCCGCAGTGGGACGCCACTCACACTGCGTGCGTACAGCATCCCAGGGCAAGTAGCCTGCTCCGGCATCCCCGTGCGCTCTCACCGGCCCGGGACGTCGAGAACCCCGCCCAACCGCCCTGGAGGATCCCTGTGCCGCACCCTGTCGAAGAGCCCCGGCCCGCGCAGCCCGACCTCGAGCCGGCGCGCGTGCGCACCCTGCTGGTCATCCTCATCACCGCCGCGTTCGTGGTGATCCTCAACGAGACGGTGCTCTCCGTCGCGCTGCCCGATCTCATGGACGAGCTGGACATCCCGGCACCCACCGCGCAGTGGCTGACCACAGGCTTCATGCTCACGATGGCCGTGGTCATCCCCACGACCGGTTTCGTGCTCCAGCGCTTCGCCCACCGCCGGGTGTTCATGGCGGCCATGGTCCTGTTCACCCTGGGCACCCTGCTGGCCATGCTGGCCCCCGGCTTCCCCGTGCTCATGGTCGGACGCGTGATCCAGGCCTGCGGCACCGCGCTGATGCTGCCGCTGCTGATGACCACCGTGCTCAACGTGATCCCGGTCGAGCGCCGCGGCTCCGTGATGGGGCTGATCTCCGTGGTGATCTCGGTGGCACCGGCCGTGGGCCCCACGATCTCCGGGCTGATCCTGGACTCGCTGAGCTGGCGCTGGCTGTTCGCGATCATGCTCCCGATCGCACTGGCCGCCCTGGCCCTGGGCGCGTGGCTCATGCCCGCCATGGGGGAGCAGCGACGGGTGGGGCTGGACCTGATCTCCGTGCCGCTGTCCGTGCTGGGCTTCGGCGGGCTGGTCATGGGCCTCAACGGCATCGGAGCCTCGGACGCGGCCATCCCGGCGGTGCCGGCCTTCGTCGTCGGCGTGATCGCGCTGGTGCTGTTCGTGCTGCGCCAGCGCTCGCTGCAGCGCGAGGATCGCGCCCTGCTGGATCTGCGCCCGTTCACCTACCGCGTCTACACGATCTCGCTCGGGCTGATGATCGTGTCCTTCGGCGGCCTGTTCGGGATGATCATCCTCCTGCCCATCTACCTGCAGTCGGTGCAGGGCCACTCCACGCTGACCACTGGGCTGGTCATGCTGCCGGGCGGTCTGATCATGGGCCTGCTCTCCCCGTTCGTCGGACGGCTCTACGACCGCCACGGCGCGCGGGTCCTGGTCATCCCGGGGACGATCCTGCTCAGCCTCGGCATGTTCACGCTGAGCCGGCTCGCGCTGGAGACCCCGCTGTGGACCGTCGTGATGGCCCACGTGATCATCTCCTGCGGCCTGGCCCTGCTGATCACGCCGCTGATGACCTCGGCGCTGGGAAGCCTGCCGCAGCCGCTCTACTCGCACGGCTCGGCGCTGCTGAACACCCTGCAGCAGGTGGCGGGCGCGGCCGGCGGCGCCCTGTTCATCACGCTGATGTCCGTGGGCACCCTGGCCGCCGTCCGGGGAGGGGAGTCGGAGCTGGAGGCCACGGCGCACGGCGTCCATGTGGCCTTCCTGGTGGGCTTCGGGATCGCCCTGGTGGCGCTGGCGCTCTCGTTCGTCGTCCCGCGCAAGCCGGCGAGCCCCGCGGGGCGCCAGACCCTGGACTGATCGGCGCACTGCCGTGAAGGCGCCCGGTCCGGGAGGACCGGGCGCCTTCCGTCTCTGTCACCGTCAGCGGGTGGCGGCCTCGAGGTGCTGCAGGACGTGGCGGTACGGCCTGCCGGTGGCCTCCGTCATCCCGAGCTCGCAGGTGCGGTTCAGGGAAGCGTAGGCGTCGAAGCCGTGCTCGCCCACCTCGGCGGCCTCCCGGCGCGTGGCCGAGGCGGTCAGCTCGGGGTGCAGCATCCCCCGGTCCCCTGCGTAGGCGCAGCAGCGCCACTCGAGGGGCACGACGACCTCCTCGGCCATGGCCTCGGCGATCTTTCGCAGGGATTCGTTGAGCCCGAGCTGGGTGGAGGAGCACGTGGGGTGCAGCGCCATCGACCCGAGGCGCTCGTGCACCTGCAGGCCGGGCAGCACCTCCCGGGCGACGAACTCCACCGAGTCCACGAAGCGCAGACCGGCCCAGGGGGAGTCCGGCCCGGCCGCCGCCTGCATGGCCTCGAGGCCCTCGGTGCACGACGACGCATCGCAGACCACCGGCAGGCGACCGTGGTCCGTGGCCTCCCAGAGCATCGGCAGCGTGGTCCGCGTCATCCGCTCGAAGCCCGAGGTCATGCCCTTGGACTTCCACGGCGTCCCGCAGCAGGTCGAGGCCAGTCCCTCGGGCACGGCGATCGGCACCCCTGCCCTCTCGCACAGCCGCAGCAGCGCCTGGGCCGCCGACGGCTCGCCGGCCTCGGAGCCGCCGAACATGGAGGACACGCAGGCGGCGAAGAGCACGGCCTGCGCCTCCGGAGGCGACTGCGGCTCGGGCCGGGGTCCTCCTCCTGCGGGCAGATGCTGCGAGTACAGCGGCACGCGATCCGAGCCGAGCACGGCTCGCGCCGCCGCGGTGGCCGCGCGGGGCAGAGCGGCGGGAACGGCGTCGGCCGCGCTCAGCGCGCCCGAGGCCGCCCGCACGCCCACGTCCCATCGACGCGCCGCCGTGTCCCAGCCGAGGTCCTCGATGCGGGAGGCGCTCTCCGCCCGCAGCCGTCGGACCAGATCGCCGGTGTCGATGTCCACGGGGCAGGCCGTCGAGCACATGCCGTCCACGGCACATGTCTGCTCCCCCAGGTAGGCGTACTCCCGCAGCAGGGCCTCGGCCTGCTCCCTGTCCCCGCGCTGCTCGGCGTCGCGGATCTCGCGACGCCCCACGATGCGCTGGCGCGGCGTGAGCGTCAGATCCTGCGACGGGCACACCGGCTCGCAGTAGCCGCACTCCACGCAGCGATCGACCTCCTCCTCGACCGTGGGAGCGATCTTGAGGTCCTGGAGGTAGCAGCGGGGATCGTCGTTGAGGATCACGCCCGGGTTGAACGCCCCGCGCGGGTCCACGAGGGCCTTGAGCTCGCGCATGACCTCGTAGAGCTCGTCGCCGTACTGGCGGCGCACGAACGGCGCCATGATCCGCCCGGTGCCGTGCTCGGCCTTCAGTGAGCCTCCGGCGTCCAGGATGAGCTCGACCATCTCGTCGGTGAAGCGCTCGTAGCGCGCCAGCCCGTTCGTGTCTGCGAACTGCTCGTTGAGCATGAAGTGGACGTTGCCGTCCTTGGCATGGCCGAAGATCACCGACTGCTCGTAGTCGTGGGCGTCGAACAGGCGGTTGAGCTCGTTGCAGGTCTCGCCCAGGCGATCCACCGGGACCACGACGTCCTCCAGCAGCGCGTTCGCCCCGGAGGGCCGGTTCCCGGCGACGGCGGCGTACAGGCCCTTGCGCACGGTCCACAGCCCGGCGCGGGCTGCGGCATCGCTGGTGAGCCCGGGGTCGGCCGACAGGTCCAGGCCGACGAAGTGCTCCCGCGCCGCACCGCTGCGCTCGGCGAGGTCCTCCGGGCTCGACCCGTTGTACTCGACCAGCAGCGCGGCGTGATCGGCCACGTTGATGTCCATGATCTGGCGCGGTGCGGTGCCGGAGGCCTGGGCGACCCGCAGCGAGGTCGCATCCATGAGCTCCACGGTCGCCGAGCCGATCTCCACGAGCCCGGGCACCGAGGAGGTGGCCTCCAGCAGCGTGGGGAACACGAGCAGGCCGGTGGCGACCTCAGGGGCGATCTCGACGGTGCGAAGCACAGCCTCGGCCACGAAGCCCAGCGTGCCCTCCGAGCCGATCATCAGCCGCTGCAGGATCCGCACCGGCTCGGTCTCGTCCAGGAACGCGTTGAGGCCGTAGCCCATGGTGTTCTTCATGGCGAAGAGCCGCTCGATGGTCGCTGTGGAGGCGGCATCACCCGTGACACGGCGGCGCAGGCGCAGCAGGCCCTCGTGCAGCTCGGGCTCGGCCTCGCGCAGCTGCCGGTCGGCGTCGTGGTCCGCGGTGTCCAGGACCGTGCCCGAGGGCAGCACCATCACCATGGACTCGAGCGTGCGGTAGGTGTTCTGCTCCGTGCCGCAGTGCATGCCCGAGGAGTTGTCCGCGATGACCCCGCCCAGGGTGCAGGCGGACTCGCTGGCGGGGTCGGGGCCGAGCTTGCGCCCGTACGGGGCCAGCACCGCGTTGGCCTCTCGCACTGTGCTGCCCGGGCGCACCCGCACCCGCGCGCCGTCGTCCAGGACCTCGATGCCGCGGAAGTGCCGCCTGACATCGACCAGCACCTGATCGGTCACGGCCTGCCCCGACAGCGACGTCCCGCCCGAGCGCAGGGTCAGCCCGGCATCGTGGCGCTCCAGGATCCGCAGCAGGGACCCGAGCTCGTCGGCCGAGTGGGGGCGGACCAGGGCGCGGGGCTGCAGGAGGTAGTGGGAGGCGTCGTGCGCGGCTGCTCGGCGCTCGAGCTGCGAGTCCACGAGCTGGCCCGGCCAAGCGCCGAGATCCCGCAGCAGGGGATCCTGCGGCTCCTGCGGGGCGCGGGAGGCGAGTCTGGTGGGCAGCGGCAACGTTGACTTCATGAGACTGATTCTCCCACGCTCGCACGAGGATCGCGTGATCTGCGTCGCTGTTCGACGACCCGCGGCCGTCGGCGGGGAGACTCTCGGCGCCGACTCCGTCGGCGGAGATTCCGGCGGGAACGACCGAGCCCTCTGGGATCTATGCTCCTGCCATGATCTCGATCGGGCCCCTCGTCGTCCTGGGCATCGCGCTTCTCGTCATCGTCGCTCTGGTGCTCATCATCGTGGTGGTGATCGTGCGCGCCTCCAGCGACCGCTCGCGCCGACGTCCCGGCTCCGGCGCCGATGGCGCGGCCCTGGGCGGGGCCACGTACGCGGACTCCCAGGGCTGGGACTCCGACGACAGGCACCATGACAGCGGCTCGGGCTGGTTCGGCGACTCGGGCGCGGATGCGGGCGGCGGCTCCGGCTGGTTCGGCGGCGGCGACTCCGGCGGCGATTCCGGCGGGGGCGACGGCGGCGGGGGAAGCGACTGAGCGGGTCACCGCTTTGCTCCGGGGGCCGCGGCAGGGAAGCATGGAGCCATGGCCTCTGATTCCCGCGCATCCGTCGTGTCCGACCGTCCTGAGCTGAGCGATCTCTCGAGCACGACCGAGGCCGTCGAGGCCGCCCGCAATCGGGCCGTCGCGCAGCTGCGCGAGCTCGTGGCCGAGCGGAAGGTCGCCCCGTGGCAGGCCGCCGGGTTCCTCGAGCGCTTCGATGAGCACTTCCCGGCGCTGCTCGAGCTCTTCCGGCGCACCTACGGATCGGGTGAGAAGGCCGCCGTCGTCGTGGTGGAGATGGGAGCGCAGCTGGCCAGCGCGTGGGCGCAGCGCCCCGCGGAGCTGCGCGCGGTGGACGACACCCGCGGCGAGGATCCCGAGTGGTACCTGCGTCCCACGGAGGTGGGCGGGGTCTGCTACATCGACCGCTGGGCCGGCGATCTGGCGGGGCTGCGCTCGCGGATCCCGTACCTGCGCGAGCTCGGTCTGACGTACCTGCACGTCATGCCGCCCTTCAAGGTGCCTGCGGGCAACAGCGACGGCGGCTATGCGGTGTCGTCGTACCGCGAGCTGCGTCCCGATCTGGGGACCATGGCGGAGCTCGCGGACACCGCCGGGGAGCTTCGCGAGGCCGGCATCAGCCTGGTGGTCGACTTCGTGCTCAACCACACCGCCAGTGACCACAAGTGGGCGCAGCGGGCGAAGGCCGGGGACCCGGAGTTCGAGGAGCTGTACTGGATCTACCCGGATCGCGAGATGCCGGATGCCTTCGAGCGGACCACGCGCGAGATCTTCCCGGACGACCATCCCGGCTCCTTCACACCCGTGGCCGCCGATGACCCCCGCTGGGTGTGGACCACGTTCCACGACTTCCAGTGGGATCTGAACTGGACCAATCCGCGCGTGCTGGCGCTCATGGCCCAGGAGATGCTCTTCCTGGCCAACCAGGGGGCGGAGGTGCTGCGCCTGGATGCGGTCGCGTTCCTGTGGAAGCAGCTCGGCACCACCTGCGAGTCGCTGCCGCAGGCGCACTGGATCGTGCAGGTACTCAACCGCGTCTGCCGCATCGCCGCCCCGGCCACGATCTTCAAGTCCGAGGCCATCGTGCACCCGGACGAGGTCGTGCAGTACGTCCACCCCGACGAGTGCCAGATCTCCTACAACCCCCTGCAGATGGCGCTGACCTGGGAGGCGCTGGCCACGCGGAAGGCCACGCTGCTCGACGACGCCCTGGCCGAGCGCCACGAGCTGCCCGCCGGGACCGCGTGGGTCAACTACGTCCGCAGCCACGACGACATCGGCTGGACCTTCTCCGACGAGGACGCCGCTCGCCACGGGATCGACGGCTACGGGCACCGTCGTTTCCTCAACGACTTCTACACGGGCCGCTTCGAGGGCTCCTTCGCCGACGGCGTCGCGTTCCAGTACAACCCCCGCACCGGCGACGCCCGCGTCTGCGGCACCACGGCCTCGCTGGCCAGCACGACGACCGAGCCCGAGCTCGGCGTGCGCCGCGTGCTGCTGGCCCACGGCATCGCGTTCTCGACCGGCGGGCTGCCGCTGATCTACCTGGGCGACGAACTGGCGCAGACCAACGACGAGGACTGGGCGCAGGACCCCGATCAGGCCGGCGACGCCCGGTGGGCCCACCGCCCGCGCTTCCCGGAGGCGGCGTTCGAGCAGCGGCTGGACCGCTCGAGCGTCCCCGGGCAGGTCTATGCGGGGCTGCGGCAGATGCTGGCCGTGCGTGCGGCGACCCCGGAGCTCGACGGCGCGGATCTGATCGGCTTCGACGCCGGCAGCGAGCACCTGGTCGCGTATCAGCGCCCGGGTCTGGATCCGGAGGGGCGCCCGTCGGTGATCCTCTGCCTGGCCAACGTCTCCGAGGAGTCGGTGCGGGTCGAGGCCCTGACGCTGTCGGGCTTCGAGCCGGAGGCGACCTCGCTGCTGGCCGAGCAGGACACGGCGCTCGATCTCTCGCAGGGCCTGGAGGTCGGCCCGCTGGAGACCCTGTGGCTGAGGGTGCGCGCCCGCTGAGGCACCGCCCGCCCCGGTCGAGGCCGCACCAGGGCAGCTGATCAGCGCTGACGGGCGTCTGATGTGCGGCCTCGAAGCGGCCCTCTGGTCGAGGCCGCGCCTACGCAGCTGATCAGCGCTGATCGACTGCGCGCGTGCGGCCTCGACGGCGGGCCAGGGGGGGGGCAGTCGGCCTCAGGCGTCGGCGAGGTCCTGATCGACCGTGTGGTTGCCGCCCAGCATGAGCCCCGCGCCCATCAGCAGCACGGCGCTGGTGATGAGCAGCGCCAGGGGAGCGGTCCAGCCGCCGGTGACTTCGCGCAGCAGCCCCACCACGAACGGACCGGCCGCCGCGAACAGGTAGCCCACCGGCTGGGCGAATCCCGAGAGCCGAGCCGTGGTCTCCGGGGTGCCCGAGCGCGTGACGATCAGCGACAGCGCCAGGGGGAACGTGAACTGGCCGACCCCCAGCAGCAGGACCCAGGCGATCATCCCCGCGGCCGGGGCGAGCAGGAGCCCGAGCCAGCCGCTGAGCATGCACAGGCCCAGAGCGGTGGTCCACGCGGTGATCCGCTGCGAGCGAGCGGCGATCTGCGGCATGAGTAGCCCGCCCGGGATGCCGAACAGCGACATGGTGCCCACCAGCAGGGCCGCCGTGCCCGCGGAGATCCCGGCGTCGCGGTAGATCTGCGCGAGCCAGCCGAACTGGACGTAGGCGTTCATGGACTGCAGGCCGAAGAAGGCGCACAGCGCCACGGCGGTTCGGGAGCGGTGGATCGGCAGACCGGTGGCGCGCTCGCCGACCCCCTGATCCCGGCCGCGCACACGCAGCAGCATGACGGCCCAGATCACCGCGGCGATCAGGGCCACCACGGCCCAGGTGCCCAGCGCATAGCGCCACCCGGCTCCCTCGGCCCCCAGGGTCAGCAGGGGAGCGGTCGCGAACATCGGCAACGCCGAGCCGAGGCCGAGTACGACGGTGTACACGGACGTCACAGTTGCGGTGCGGTCTCCTGAGTAGCGCTTGATGACGGCCGGCACGAGCACGTTGCCCAGGCCCATGCCCGCCAGAGCCAGGGCGGTGACCACCAGGAAGACCGCCGCGGAGTCGGTCACGGAGCGCACCAGGCCCGCCGCGCCCACCAGCACCAGCCCGCCGCAGATGGTCCCCACGAGCCCGAAGCGCCGCGCCACGCCCACCGCAGTGAGACCGGCGAGGCCGAAGATCAGCCCGGGAAGCGCCGTCAGGATGCCGGCGACGGCGGAGGAGGCGCCCAGGCCGCTCTGGATCTCCTCCAGCACGGGACCGATCGATGTCGCGATGGGGCGCAGGTTCAGGGAGACGGCGGCCGCGGCCAGCACCAGCAGCGTCAGGGACAGCGCAGCCGGCGACGGCCCCGCCGCCGGCTGGACCGTCGCAGCGTCCTCGAACGGCGTCTCGTCGTGGCGCTCGGGCTCCGGGATCGAAGGGGGCGACGACGGCATTCAGCAGCTCCTGGGTGCAGACGTCCAGGCATGGCGCACCAGCTGCTCCAGGACGTCCAGATCGATGTCGGCGAGCTTGTTCACGTACACGCAGGACACCGCGGTGCGGTGCTTGCCGAGCCGCCCCAGCAGCTCCTCGGAGCGGGGATGGCCTTGCAGCCCGTACAGGCTCACGGCCGACTTCCGCGGGCTGAAGCCCACCCGGAAGGTGTCGCCCTCGCGTCCGGTCGCATAGCGGTAGTGGATTTCCCCGTAGCCGATCATCGACGGTCCCCACATGACCGCCGGCTGCTCTGTGACTCGGTCGAAGAGCTCGAGCAGGGCGCGGCCGTCGTCGACGCGGCGCTGCGGAGACAGCCCGTCGATGAACCCCGCCGGGCTGACGTCGGTGGGGTGCGTCTTGAGGTCGGCAGCACCCTCCCCGGTGTGTCCTGCGGTGACCACGGCGTCGCGGGGCTGCGGTTCGGGAACGTCCCCGCCCAGCGACATCCCCCGCTCCTCGAGGGCGGCCTGCAGCCGCTCCAGAGCGCGGGCGCCCACGCCGTGCAGCGCCAGCAGGTCGTCGTGATCCGCACCGTCAAGGGACTCGAGGCTCGTATGCCCCGCGGATTCCAGGGCGCGGCGAGCGGGCGCGACGAGGCCGCCGATCCTGTCCAGGGGAGTGATCATGGCCCGAGCGTACGGGAGAATGGGAGTCCCGCCGTCCTGAGCCGAAAGAGGATGAGATGTCCGCGAGCTGCCGCTGCTGCCAGGGTGATCAGGCCCGGGTCGATGCCTCCGGGCGCGTGCGGATGGATCCCGATCACCGTCTGGCCTGCGTCAGCCGGGTGCCCATCTTCCGGGGGCTGCCTGAGGAGGATCGGCGTCGGATCGCCGCCCGCGCCACGACCCGCCTGGTACCCAAGGGCGAGGTGGTCCAGCAGCAGGGCGGCATGCCCGCGCTGCAGATCGTCCACTCCGGGCAGGTCAAACAGTGCCTGCTGGCCGAGGACGGCACCCAGCGGCTGCTGCGGATCCTGGGGCCGGGGGAGTTCATGGGCGAGCACTCGGTGCTCACCGGACGGCCCGCCCCGCGGGAGGCCACGGCCATGACGGTCTCCCAGGTCTGCACGCTCTCGCGCCTGGACGTCCAGCAGTGGCTCGAGGAGACCCCGCAGCTCGCGCTGAGCCTGCTCGATGCAGTGACCGCCCGGCTCGAGGACACCGAGGCGCGGCTCAGCGAGCTCGTGGGCACCACGGTGGGTCACCGTCTGGGCGAGTACCTGGCCGGTGCCGCCGACGGGGTTGAGGGCGTGCCGTTCGACCTCCCGATCAGCAAGCGGGACCTCGCCCAGCTGCTGGGCACCACTCCCGAAACCATCTCCCGGAGGCTGCGGGCGCTGTCGGACGAGGGCCTGCTGCGTGTGGGGCCCGGTCGGCGGATGGTCGTCATGGACATCGCGGGCATGCTGCGCGCCTGATCCTCCGGGGCCCCGGGTCTCACACGCCCAGGAAATCCCGCCAGGACGGCAGCTCGCGCTGCGCCTGCAGGTAGCCGGCGGCGTAGGAGGCCTGCAGCCGGGGCAGGCGGCGCTCGCCGTTGGAGACCGGCATGTGGTCCGGGACGAAGACCATGGCATCGCCCGAGGCCTCGAGGTCGAAGACCTGCTCGCGCATGCGGTTGTAGTTCTCCGCGCGGGCCTCGAGCGCCTCCACGACGGCCGGCAGGTCACGGAACCGACGGCGAATCACGGCGCTGAAGCGCTCGGCCGCCTTGGTGAAGCCGCGCTCCTGGCTCAGCACGATCAGGAACTTGGTGTAGCCGTCGACCTGCGCGGCATCCAGCGGGATGCCGCCGGAGGGGCCGATCGCGCCGTCGTAGTAGAGGTCGCCGTCGCGCTCGACCGGCGGCATCACCAGCGGCATGGACGACGACGCCCGCGCCAGGCGCATCAGATCCAGCTCGCTGCGGATCGCCTCCCGTCCGACGTAGTGCATGGTGCCCTTCGAGGCGTTGAACGTCCCGATCCGGAAGGACGCAGGGTTGGCCAGATAGGTCTGGTAGTCGAAGGGCAGAGGACCGCCCGGTCCGGCCGCATCCTCGTAGATGAACTGGGAGTTCAGCAGCCCGTGGCCGCGGGCGAAGGTGGAGAGGTTCCCGAAGTCCGGCTCCTGCGAGAACTCCACGAAGGACCGGCGCGCCCGCCACATGTCCCGGGACAGGTAATGCGCGGTGTGGCTGGCCCCGGCGGAGATCCCGCAGACGTAGTCGATGTGGATGCCCGCGCTGAGCAGCGTGGTGACCACTCCGGCCGTGTAGCTGCCGCGCATGCCCCCGCCCTCGAAGACGAGAGCGACGTCCTTGACGTTGCTGGTCAGGGGCGCAGGCCTCGTCTGGGCCTGCGGATCGGTGTCCTGGCCTTCCGTTTCCATGGCCAAGAGCCTAGTCAGCTCCGCCGGCAGTCCGGATTCAGGCGAACGTGAGGTACGCGGCGATCAGGGCGGCGGTGACCAGCACCGGAATGACCAGGGTGATCACACCGACATCCTTGTAGGACTCGCGGTGCGTCATCCCGCAGACCATCAGCAGGGTGATCACTGCGCCATTGTGCGGCATGGAGTCGAGCCCGCCAGAGGCCATGGCGGTGATGCGGTGCATGATCTCAAGGCTGATGCCCTGCTCGGCCGCCTGCTGCGCCAGGTCTTCGCCGAACGCGTTCAGCGCGATCGTCATGCCGCCAGATGCCGACCCAGTCACGCCGGCGATCACCGAGGTGGAGACTGCGGAGGAGACCAGGGCGCTGTCTGAGATCCCGAAGATGCCGTCCCGCACCAGCGCGAACGCACCCAGGGAAGCGATCACGGCGCCGTAGCCCACTTCGGAGGCTGTGTTGAAGATGGGCAGCAGGGCGTTGCGGGCGCCGTCGGCGACCCCACCCACCAGCCACTTGGCGTCCTTGAGACTGAGCACCAGGATGCTCACAGCCGCCAGGAACAGAGCGATGAGCACGGCCCAGACCCCGGCGCGCTCGTCGACGGTGACGCCGCCGAAGCGCTCCTCCTGCAGGTAGCCCCAGTCCAGGGCGGGGAACAGCAGGATCGTGCAGCCGAAGTTCACGGCGAAGACCAGCAGCACGGGGATGAAGGGGACGACGTGGTTCGGCGGCGTCAGGGACTCTGAGCCGCGCGACGGGCTGCCGGACATCACGACCGACTGGGCCTGTGTGCTGACGTCTGCGTCGGCCCCGCTGCGCCGCTCCAGAGCGGTGAGATCCGCGAAGCTCTCCCCTGCGCCCATGAGGCGGCGCTTGCGGTACTCGAGCCAGACCATGCCGAGCGCGAAGATCGCGGTACCGCCGATGACGCCGATCAGTGGTGCAGCGAACGACGTGGTCTGGAAAGCCTGCGCAGGGATGATGTTCTGCACCTGGGGCGAGCCGGGCAGCGCCGTCATGGTGAAGGTGAGCATGCCGTGGGCGATCGTGGCGGGCAGCAGTCGTCGGGGGATGTCGGCCTCGCGGAACAGCTCGCGGGCCAGTGGGAACATCACGAACACCACGACGAACACGCTGATGCCGCCGTAGGTCAGCAGACCCGTGGTGAGCACGGTCGTCAGCATGGCCTGACGTGAGCCCAGACGGCGGGTCATGGTCTGCGCGATGTCGGTGGCGTAGCCCGACATCGTCATCAGCTTGCCGAAGATGGCCCCCGTGAGGAACATGGGGAAGTAGCTGGTGATGAAGCCGCCGAGCGCTGGCATGAAGATCTCGGTGTATGAGGCCAGCAGCGGGGCCTGCGAGAACAGCATGGCCACGATCGCGGCGGTGGGCGCGGCGATCACGACCGTCACGCCCCGGTAGGCCAGCGTGATGAGCAGCGCTAGGGATACGAGGATCCCGATAATCCCGAGGACCATGGTGTTCTCCTGCTTCTTCAGGCTCGCTACGGCGGCGGGACGACGAGCCGCCGCCGGGCCCCCGGGCATGAGGTGCATGCTCGGGGCGCTGGCGGCGGCTCGCGCCGACGCGCGCGGTCAGTTCGTGGGGAATCCCAGGTCGATCTGCGACTCGCTGGGCTCCGGCCACCTGGTCGAGACGACCTTGCGTCGCGTGTAGAAGTTGAAGCCCTCCGGGCCGTACATGTGGGTGTCGCCGAACAGCGAGTCCTTCCACCCGCCGAAGCTGAACGCGCCCACCGGCACCGGGATCGGGACGTTGACCCCGACCATTCCGACCTCGATGTCGAATTCGAACTCGCGGGCGGTCTTGCCGTCGCGGGTGAACAAGGCAGTGCCGTTAGCGAAGCGGCTGGAATTGATCAATTCGACGGCCTCGTCGTAGTTCTCGACCCGCACGACGCACAGCACCGGGCCGAAGATCTCGTCGTCATAGACCTTCATGCCCGGGCGCACGTGGTCCAGCAGCGAGACGCCGGTGAAGTATCCGCCGCCTTCGAACTGCTGGTCGCGGCCGTCGAGGACGACTTCCGCGCCCTCGTCGGCGGCACGTGCCACATAGCCCGTCACTCGCTCAAGGGCCTCGGCGGAGACCAGCGGGCCCATCTCCGAAGAGGAGTCTGTGCCTGGGCCGATCGTGAGCTTCTCGGCGCGTTCGCGGATCTTCTGCACCAGGTCATCGGCGATGCTGCCGACTGCGACCACCACAGACACAGCCATGCAGCGCTCGCCAGCGGATCCGTAGGCGGCCGAGACCGCGGCATCAGCGGCGGAATCGAGGTGGGCGTCGGGCATGACGACCATGTGGTTCTTGGCCCCGCCCAGGGCCTGGACGCGCTTGCCCTGCTCGGCGGCCTTCACATAGATCGACTGGGCGATCGGGGTCGAGCCGACGAATGAGATCGCTTCGATCTGCGGATGGGTGATCAGCTCATCGACGGCCACGCGGTCCCCCTGCACGACGTTGAGCAGGCCGTCGGGCAGACCGGCGTCCTTGAAGGCCTGGGCGATCAGCAGCGAGACCGAGGGGTCACGCTCCGAGGGCTTGAGGACCACCGCGTTGCCGGCGGCCAGGGCTGTAGTGGCCATCCACAGCGGGATCATCGCGGGAAAGTTGAAAGGGGTGATGCAGGCGACGACCCCTACAGGCTGGCGGACCTGGTGGACATCGATCCCGGTGGACACCTGCTCCGCGTATTCGCCCTTCAGGTGATGCATCAGTCCGGTGCAGAAGTCGACGTTCTCGAGACCGCGGGAGATCTCACCGGCGGCGTCCGAGAGCACTTTGCCGTGCTCGGAGGTGATGGCTGCGGCCAACTCCCCCTGGCGCGCCAGCAGGATCTGACGGGCCTTGAAGATGACCTGGCTGCGCTTGCCCAGGCCCACCCGGCGCCATGCGCGCTGGGCTTCTGCTGCGCTGCGCACGGCCTGATCCACCAGGGCAGGATCGGCGAGCGCGACGTCCTTCTGATGCACTCCTGTGGCCGGATCGAAGACGGGACTGCGGCGAGCGGAGTCCTCCAGCACGCGGCCGTCGAGGAAGTGCCCGATCACGGGGAGCGTCTGTGTCTCAGTCATGTGTCTGCCTCTCTGCGGTGACTCGGATGTGGTTGTCGTTCAGGGTCAGCCGGAGTAGCCCGGGGCAGAGCCGTCTGGGGAGACGAACTTGGTGATCAGGGTGCAGTCCATATCGCCCAGGCCCTCGTCCATGAGCTGCTGGAACTGGCTCTGGGCCAGCTTCGCGCCTGGCAGATTCAGTTCCGTGAGCTCGCCGGCGTCCAGGGCCAGGGTGATGTCCTTCAGGGCCAGGTCGGCGCGGAAGGTCGCGGCGTAGTCGTTGTTCGCGGCTGCGGAGTCCACCACACCGGGCACCGGATACCAGGTCTGCTGTGCCCATGAGCATCCGGAGGAAGCCGAGACGATGTCCCAGAAGACCTTCGGATCCAATCCCATGCGTTCGGCCAACTGGGAGCCCTCGGCTGCGGCGATGACGTTGATGAACAGCATCATGTTGTTGCAGATCTTGGCCGCAGTGCCATTGGTGGGCCCACCCGCGGCAATGGTCTTGCCACTCATGGGCTCGATGTGCCCGGTGGCCCGCTCGACGTTCTCGGGGGAGCCGCCGAGCATGAAGCCGAGGGTGCCGGCGGCCGCGCCCGAGATGCCGCCTGAGACCGGGGCGTCCACGAATGCGAAGCCGCGCTTCTCGGACTCGTCGTGGGTGAAGCGCGAGGTCTCGATGTCGACGGTCGAGCTGTCGATCAGGAGGGTGTCGGTGCTGGCGTGAGCCCAGATTCCGTCGTCGCCGTCATAGGCCTCGCGGACGTGCGCGCCTTTGGGGAGCATCGTGAAGACAGCGTCGACGCCATCGACGGCCTCGGCGATGCTGCCGACGGGCTGCACCCCTTCGGCCTCGGCGCGTGCCAGGACCTTCTGGTCCAGGTCGAAGCCGCGCACGGTGTGCCCTGCCTTGACGAGATTGCTGGACATGGGACCGCCCATGTTCCCGAGGCCGATCCATGCGTAGATGCTCATCGTGATCCACTCCTTCGCCGTGATGTGTCCCAGATCACGTTAAAGATCCACTTCTGTGCGGACAATGAGGTTCTGCCAGGCAGAATTGCACTTGGTGTGTGCGTATATGCACACTGTCGTCATGAAGTGGGATGGCGCGGCTCAGCATCTGGACGGGATCGTGGCCTTCCTGGCTGTGGCGCGACTGGGGCGGTTGACCGCCGCAGCCGAGTCGATCGGGGTGAACCATTCGACCATCTCCCGTCGGATCGCGGCCCTTGAGACCTCTCTGGGCGGGCGCTTGCTGGTGCGCACTCAAGGGGGCTGGGAAGTCACGGAGCAGGGGCGGCAGGCACTGGGGGCCGCGGAGCGGATCGAGGAAGCGCTCGCGGAGCTGGCCGCGGATTCGTCGTCTGGTCGCCTCACAGGAATGGTTCGCGTGAGTGCTCCGGAGGCCTTTGCCTCGTGGCTGGCCACCCCCGCACTGGCGCAGCTGCAGAATGACCATCCCGACGTCAGCGTGGAGCTGGTGAGCGCGACGCAGCGGGCTCGGCAGTACCGCACGGGCCTGGACCTGGAAGTGGTGGTGGGCCGGCCTCACGTGCACCGCGCCGAAGCCTCGTGGCTGCGGGACTACTCGCTGAACCTCTACGCCACGCGCTCCTACCTCCAGCGCTCGGGTACCCCACGGTCACTGGTGGATCTGGGTGAGCACCGTCTGAACTACTACGTCGAGTCCATGCTCGCGATCGACGACCTGGACAGGGCCACGGAACGGTTGCCGCCCATGCCTCGCGGAATCGCCTCCACGAGCGTCCACTCGCACTTGGCGGCCACGCTGACAGGCTCCGGCATCGGCCTGCTGCCGGACTTCGCCGTGGCCGATGAGCCGCGGCTCATGCGGGTGCTGCCTGACGAGTTCTCGTGGCGGCTTTCCTACTGGGCGGTCGGCCGCCAGGAGGCGGTGCGCAATCCGCTCGTCCAACAGGCCTACGTCGCGCTGCGCGGCGACCGGCCGACGACGGGATGAGGTTGGGGCCGCACGCGCATGCTCAACCCGTGACCTCCATGGACAGCTGGTAGCGGTCGCCGCGGTAGACGGAGATCGAGTACTCGATGGGGATCTCGCCGTCCGCGCCCAGGCTGAAGGAGCGGCGGTGGAACACCAGAACGGGCGCCCCGGGGGCGATGTCCAGCAGCTGGGCGTCCTCCGGGGACGCGCCGGCGGCCTGCACCGTCTGCTCTGCACGGGTGATCCCGACTCCGGTCTCGGCGAGCATGCCGTAGAGCGAGGCGGACCAGTCCGTCTCCATCGGCAGCACACCCTCGGGCACCCAGCAGTCGTCGACGCTGACGGGGGTGCCGTTGCCCAGGCGCAGACGCCGGATCCTCAGGGCCCGCGCGGCACCGAGGTGCGCGGCGGCGGTCGGCGGAGCGTCCTCTTGGCTGAGCAGGACCGGCACGGTCGAGGGCGCGAGCCCTGCGGTGCGCATGTCCTCGTGGAAGGAGGCCAGATGCAGCCGAGAGCGGGCAGGGGACGGGGCCACGAAGGTGCCGCGTCCGTGCTCGCGCACCAGCAGCCCGTCGCGCACGAGCTCGGCGATCGCGTGCCGCACGGTGATGCGCGAGACTCCGTGCTCCTGCTCGAGTCGCCGCTCCCCGGGCAGCTGATCGCCGGGGGAGAGTTCCTGCGTGATCAGGCGCGCCAGCTCCGCACGCAGGCGCTCGTGCTTGGCCGCCGGGGCCTGGTCCTGCGACGAAGGCGGCGACGCCTGCCGTTGCGGCAGCGACTGCGCGTCCGGAGCGGTCACGGCATCACGGCGCGGGCTGCAGTGCGAACAGAGGACCCAGAGCCTCGACGTGCGCGCCGGCAGCCGCTTCCAGCTCGAGGCGCTCGGGCGCAGTGTCCATGGCCACGACCGGAGTGCACAGGCTCAGTCCGGCCTCGCGCACCACGGCGGCGTCCACGCGCAGCATCGGATCTCCGGGCTGGACCGCCTGCTTCTTCTCGACCAGCACCTCGAACCCCCGGCCCTTCAGGCCCACGGTGTCCAGACCGACGTGGACCAGGATCCCGGTGCCATCCTCGGCGATCAGTGCGATCGCGTGCGGCATGGCCTTGAGCACCGTGCCGGCCACGGGGGCCACCACCTCGACGGTCGCGGCGTCGTCGGCGGGCATGAGCGCCAGGCCGGCGCCCACCATGCCCTGGGCGAAGACCGGATCCGGGACTTCGTCGAGCCCCATGATCCGCCCCGCGAACGGGACGCGGATCTGGAGGCTCACAGCAGGTCCTGGATGTCCTCGGCCAGGTTCTCGGCCTCGGGGCCCACCACGACCTGGACGATGCCGCCGGAGACCATGACGCCGTGGGCGCCGGCCGCCTTCAGCGCGGGCTCGTCGATCACGGAGGAGTCCGCGACCTCGGTGCGCAGGCGCGTGATGCAGCCCTCGATGTCCTCGACGTTCTGGGCGCCGCCGAGCGCTCGCAGGATGTCCTCGGCCTTCGACATGGTGTCCTCCTGGTCTCTGCCCGTCCGGCGGGCGTCGGGGCCCGGCTGTCGGGCATCGGGATCGCGGGGGAGCGGATGCTCCCAGGTCATTGACAGGTTCGCATGAGGTCGCGCACAGTGTCACCCATCACTGGTCATAACCAGTAGGGCAGAACGATACGGAGCGAGGAACCCCATGTCCACGGCGAATCCGGCGGCCGCGGCCGGCGACGGGGCAGGCGCGAGCCAGCCCGAGAAGAAGCCCTCGCGGGCCATGCAGCAGCTGCAGCGCTTCGGACGCAGCCTCATGCTCCCCATTGCCGCGCTGCCGGCGGCGGGCATCCTGCTGCGCCTGGGCCAGGACGACATGATCGGTCGGTTCGAGAACAGCGAGCTGCTGATGGGCGTGGCTGCGGTGCTGGCCGGGGCGGGCGACGCGCTGTTCGCGAACCTCGGCTACCTCTTCGCGGTGGGGCTGGCCTTCGGCTTCGCCAAGAAGGGAGACGGCTCCGCCGCGATGGCCGGTCTGGTCGGCTACCTGGTGCTGCTCGGCGTGTTCGATGCCATGGCCCCGATCGTGCTCGGCGCGCCGGAGGAAGGGGCGGAAGACCCTGTCATCAACTACGGCGTGCTCGGCGGCATCCTGGTCGGCGTGATCGCCGCCAAGCTGTGGGAGCGCTATCACCGCATCAAGCTGCCGGACTGGCTCGGGTTCTTCGGCGGGCGCCGCTTCGTGCCGATCGTCGTGGCCGCCATCTGCGTGCCCCTGGGCGTGGTCATGGCGCTGGTCTACCCGTTCTTCGACGCCGGCCTCACCTGGCTCAGCGATGCCGTGGCGCAGAACGCGGTCGTCGGCGGCGGCATCTACGGCGTCATCAACCGGCTGCTGATCCCTCTGGGCCTGCATCACATTCTGAACTTCCCCCTGTGGTTCCAGATCGGCGAGTACGACGGCGCCCACGGCGATATCTACCGCTTCTTCGCCGGTGATCCCTCGGCGGGCATCTTCACCACCGGCTTCTTCCCGATCATGATGTTCGCCCTGCCCGCAGCGGCCCTGGCGATCTACCACGAGGCCAAGCCGAAGAAGAAGAAGGTCACCGGCGGCATCATGCTCTCGATGGCCCTGACCGCGTTCGTCACCGGCATCACCGAGCCGCTCGAGTTCTCATTCATGTTCGTGGCCTGGCCGCTCTACCTGATCCACGCCGTGCTCACCGGCACGTCGATGGCCCTGGTCAACGCCCTGGACATCCACATGGGGTTCAGCTTCTCCGCCGGCGGGATCGACTACCTGATCAACTTCGGCCGGGCGCAGAAGCCGCTGCTGCTGGCGCTGATCGGCATCGGCTACGCGGTGGTCTACTACGTCCTCTTCCGCTTCGTGATCCGCAGGTGGAACCTGCGCACCCCGGGGCGCGAGGACGAGTCCGTGGACGCCGAGATGCAGGGAAAGGTCTGACGTGCTGCGGGTCGTCGTGGTCGAGTCGCCGCAGCGCGCCGGCGAGCTGGCGGGAGAGGCCGTGGCCGCCGTCGTCGCTGCGGCCGAGCGTCCGGTGCTGGGGCTGGCCACAGGCTCCAGCCCGCGGCCCGTCTACCGCGACCTGGCCCGCAGGGTCCACGACGGCAGCCTCAGCCTGGCGCGCACCCGGGCCTTCCTGCTCGACGAGTACCTCGGCCTGTCGAGCGAGGATCCTCGGTCCTACCGGGCGGAGATCGAGCGGGAGGTGGTCGAGCGAACCGACCTGCCGAGTGCGGCAGTGCGCGGCCTGGACGGTGCCGCCGAGGACGTCGAGGCCGAGTGCAGCGCCTATGAGCGGACCATCCGCGGCGCCGGCGGGATCGATCTGCAGCTGCTGGGGGTCGGCACCGACGGGCACATCGGCTTCAACGAGCCGGGCTCTGCGCTGGATTCGCGCACCCGCCCCTTGGAGCTGGCCCCGCGCACGCGGCAGGACAACGCCCGCTTCTTCGGCGACGATGCGGAGCAGGTTCCCACGCACTGCCTGACCCAGGGCATCGCCACGATCCTGGAAGCGGGCGAGCTGCTCCTGCTGGCCTTCGGGGACTCGAAGGCGGAGGCGATCCGCCAGGCGGTCGAGGGCCCGGTTACCGAGCGCTGGCCGGTCACCGCGCTGCTGCGCCATCCGCACGCGACCGTGGTCGTGGATCGGGCCGCGGCCTCCCTCCTGGAACGGGCAGACTCTTCGGCATGACCGAGCGCATCTTCCACTCCACGACCGTCGTCCTGCCCAGTGGTCCTGCCCGCGAGGCCTGGGTCGGGCTCGACGGGGAGCGGATCTCCTCCGTTCTCGAGGGGGCATCGACTGCCGATCTCGGGGGCGCGCCCGTCGAGGAGCTCGGCGACCGCATGCTGGCGCCCGGCTTCGTGGACCAGCACGTCCACGGCGGTGGGGGCGGTGCCTTCTCCGATGGTCCCGAGGGGGCGGCAGCCGCATTGAGCGCGCACCGCAGGGCGGGCACCACGACGTCGACGGCTTCCCTGGTCACCGACACGATCGACAGCCTCGAGCAGCAGATTCGCGCGCTCGTGCCGTTGGCGCGGGCGGGGGAGCTCGCGGGGATCCACCTGGAAGGGCCGTGGCTGGCCGAGTCCCGCTGCGGGGCCCACACCCCGGAGCTGCTGCGGGACCCGCGCCGAGAGGACCTCGAGCGCCTGCTGGCCGCGGGGGAGGGCACGATCCGCATGGTGACCCTCGCCCCCGAGCGCAAGGGCGCCCTGGACGCGGTCCGGCTGCTCGCCGATCGGGGCGTGATCGCCGCGATCGGGCACACCGACGCCGATGAGGAGGTCGTCGGGCGGGCTCTCGAGGCCGGAGCGAGCGTGGCGACCCACCTGTTCAACGCCATGCCCTCGATCCATCACCGCACGCCAGGGCCCATTCCGCGTCTGCTCACCGACTCGCGTACGACCGTCGAGCTGATCGCCGACGGCGTCCACGTCCAGCCGTCCGTGCTGCGTCTGGCGATCGAGGCCAGTGCCGGTCCCTGGCTGCTGATCACCGATGCCATGGCCGCTGCCGCCGCTCCGGACGGTGCCTACCGCCTGGGGCCGCTCGACGTCGACGTGGTGGACTCCGTGGCTCGCATTCGCTCCACGGGAGCGATCGCCGGCTCGACCCTGACCCTGGATCGCGCCGTCCGCTTCGCGATCCAGGAGGTGGGGATCGACCCGGCCGACGCCGTCCGGGCGGCCTCTCAGACGCCCGCGGACCTGCTGGGACGGCCCGACCTGGGCCGTATCCAGGCCGGCGCCCGGGCCGATCTGGTCGTACTGGGCGACGACAGGACGGTCGAGCGGGTGATCCGCGGAGGCGTCGATCTCTGAGGTCACGGGCACGGGGGGCGGCAGTGGGATGATCGGAGCCATGACCGATCAGTCCTCCCCCTTCACCGGATTCCCCGTCTCGCCCGTCTATGACGGCATGACCTCGACCGCCGTGCGCGATCTGCTCGACGTGCTCTCCGTCCCCGGCGTCATCTCGTTCGCCGGGGGTGCTCCGGCCGCCGAGTCCTTCGAGATCGACGACGTCCGGGAGTGCTTCGACTGGGTCTTCGCGAACCGCGGTGCCAAGGCCCTGCAGTACTCGTCGACCCCGGGGGAGCCCGAGCTGCGCGAGCAGGCGGCTTGCCGGGTCTCGCGCACGCTGCCCACGACCGCGGATCAGATCCAGATCACCACGGGCTCGCAGGAGGCCATCTACCTGGTGGGCCACGCGATGCTGCGCCCCGGGGACGTCGTGCTCGTCGAGCGGCCCACATACCTGGCCGCGGTCCAGGCCTTCGCATCCTCCGGCGCGCGGCTGATCGGGATCCCCTCGGACGACGACGGCGCCCAGCCAGAGGCGCTGGAGGAGCTGATCCGCGAGCACGACCCGCGCTTCGTCTACCTGATCCCCACGTTCCAGAACCCCTCGGGCGTGTCCATGCCAGCTCAGCGCCGTCGTGAGATCGCCGAGGTCCTGCTGCGCACCGGGGCCCCGCTGGTCGAGGACGACCCGTACGGCGAGCTGCGCTTCGAGGGCGAGACGGCCCCGCAGATCGCCGCGCTGCCCGGGATGGCGCGGCAGACGCTGCTGCTGAACTCGATGTCCAAGATCATGTCCCCGGGCATCCGCGTGGGCTGGATCCGCGGCGAGGGCCCCATCATGAACACTCTGTCGATCGCCAAGGAGGCCATGGGCCTGCACTCCTCGGTCGTGGATCAGCTGGCCGTGGCCCGCTACCTGGAGCACTACGACGTCGACGCCCACGTGGCCGAGGTCGCTGCGCTGTACCGGGGGCGCCGCGACGCGATGGCCGCAGCGCTGCCGTCGATCCTCCCGGAGGGCGCCACCCTCACCCGTCCGGAGGGCGGCATGTTCCTGTGGGCCACCCTCGGCAACGGGATCGACACCACCGCACTGCTGCCGATGGCCGTCCAGGAGGGTGTCGCGTTCGTGCCCGGGGCCTCGTTCTTCGCCCACGATCCGGACCGCACGACCATGCGGCTGTCCTACGTGACGAACCCGCCGGAGGTCATCGACGAGGGCGTCGAGCGGCTCGGGCGGGCACTGCGGCGCTGGCGCGGCTGAGGCGAGGGTCGGTCCGCAACATCTGGAGCACAGGGCACCCCTGCATGAGACGATGACGGCGCCTAGAGTCCCACTACCGGGGCCGGCCCAGATGCGCGAGGAGATGTTCGGTGCCCGAGTTCACGTTCATGCGGGAGATCCAGATCCCCCAGGACATCTTCCCGCTGCTGATCCAGGGAGAGCAGCCCGTGTGCGCGTTCGCGACCTTCCGGGACGGTTCGGTGTTCACCAATAAGCGGCTCATCCTGCGCGATGTCCAGGGGATGACGGGCAACAAGGTCCAGGTCATGTCCCTGCCGTACTCGCAGATCGTCTCGTGGGCCTCGGAGAACGCCGGCACGTTCGACGCCGATTCGGAGCTGACGCTGAACACGCGCGCCGGGATCTTCAAGCTCAACCTGCGCGGCGGGATCGACGTCCGCGCCCTCGACAACCTGATCGCGCAGGTCGTGCTGGTCTGACCCTCTTCCCCATTGCCGAGTGGATACTCAGTTGCGCTGACCATGCGAACAGCGCAACTGACTCACCACTCGACGGGGGTGAGGACGGGCGGTCCCGTGCGCTGCGCATCGCACAGGGCCGCCCGTTCTTCGTCCGCGACGCGGGGTGGTTCCATGTGTTTGCGTCTGTTATCGAATCGTGAGCGTCACATAGCGATCGTTTTGCAAACGTGATCGAATGTGCGGCCGCACAGTGGTTTGCTTCAGCTACTGGGGTCGCCGCACCCGCGACAGGGCCTCAGAACTTCCGTTCACCACCCAGACACCGGGAGCTCTGCCATGAAGAAGACCACCGCCACCACTGCTCTGGCCGCCACCATCGGCCTCTCCGCTTGGACCATGACCGCTGCATTCGCCGTCGCGCCCGCACCTGCGCCTGCCGATCCTGCTGAGGCTGCCCCCGAGGATGTCCAGGCGCCCCTCGAAGACGGCATCGTCGACGAGTCGGGTGCCACGGCACCCGCCGCGGAGGAGATCGTCATCCCCGACTGGGCCCGCGACCTGGAGAACAACGTCTCCTGCGCCGATGCCGTGGGCACCCCGTACCAGGACAACGTCCTCAAGCCGGGCTGGCCGTCGATCCTCGATGCCGACGGCGACGGCATCATGTGCGAGTCCAATGGCGACGACGACGCCGCACGGGCGCCTTCGCTCGATCCGTGGGAGGGCGCTGGCCCGCCCCTCCCGGTCGGGTACGTGTACCCGAACTGCGACACCGCCTTCGCCGTCAGCGGCCGGCCCTACCCGTTCCCGATGTTCATGCAGTTCACGGGCCCTCACCTGGACATCGACGGTGACGGCATGGCCTGCGAGACTAATGGCGACGACGACGCGGCCTTCACCGGCGTGATCCACGAGGCCCCGCTGGTGACCGAGCCGGTCGCTCCGGCTCCGGCGCCTGAGATGCCCACGGGCGAGGCTCCGACCGCCGAGGCCCCCGCCGCCCAGGCCCCTGCCGCTGCCGCTTCGGCAGCGGAGGGCTCCCAGGTCGAGGAGGTTCCGGTGGGCGGTGCCGACACCGGCGTCTCCGAGTCGCCGAACCGCACGGGTCTGCTCGCCGGCGGAGCGATCGCCGCGCTGGTTGGCGGCGGGCTCCTGCTGCGCCGCGCGCGCCGGCACTGACCCGCTGGCAGGTCGGGGGGCTCGGTGTCCGGGGATCGCCGCTCAGCACCGAGCTCCTCCTTCCTGCGGGTGGGCTGCGTCACAGAAAGAAACCATGACGGGGCATTGGAAATGCACTGCTGGTCAGTGGTCAGATGACTCGGCATGTTGTTCGCGTTCGCGACGGCATGATCATTTATCTCACTCCAGAGGAGCCCCCCATGAAGAAGTTCGCAGCCGGCGCCGGCGCCACCGTCGTCGCCCTCGCCGGCCTGTCGGGTCTGAGCATCGCCCCGGCCGTCGCTGCCCCTGGCACTTTCGACAACTGCGCTGAGGTCTACGCGGCCGGGGAGTGGCGCATCTCCAGCGCGGACCCCAGGTTCACCCCGGGCCTCGACGGAGACGGTGATGGCTTCGGGTGTGACAACCCGAAATACCGCCCTGCGCAGCAGACTCCGGCGACCAGCACGCCCCAGAACCCGAGCGTGACCAGCCCGCAGGCCCCCGCCGCAGCCGATCCGGCCGCGGTGGAGCCGTGGACCTGGGACAACTGCTCGGAGGCCTTCGCCAACGGCGTCTCCAACATCCCGGCCGGCACCCCCGGCTACGGAACCCACCTGGACAGCGATCTGGACGGCATCGGCTGCGAGCTCGACGGCAGCGACGCCGCCGCCTTCCCGACTCCGGTCGACGGCAGCGCCGCCGATCAGGCCGCCAGCACGACTGCAGAGGCCTCGCAGGTCACCGAGGTCCCGACGGGCGCCGCCGAGACCGGTGTGCCGGTCAAGGCTGACTCGAACCCTGCTGGCACCGTCGGCCTGTCGGTGCTGGCGCTGGGCGCCCTGGCAGGCTCCGGCCTGCTGGTGCGCCGCGCCGTCAAGGCCTGACTGGCGCTGATCTCGGACCGGGGTCAACGCCTCGGTCCGCTTCCGGTGGCCGCGATGCCGTGAGGCATCGCGGCCACCGGGCCGCCCCCGCCGAGCCTGTCGGAAGGGATTTTGATCGCAGAGAGGATCACGACCATGAGGATCGTCCCGCCCGCTCGCCTGGCCGCGGCACTCGGTCTCGTCGTGGTCCTGAGCGGCTGTTCGGGCGGCGAGGTTCAGGACGATCGGTCTCCGGGGCCTTCTGCCTCGACGGCCTCCGCCGCCTCGACGACGCCCTCCGCGGCAACATCAGCGTCGTCGTCGGGCCAGGACCCCGCCGTCATGCCCGAATCCGCCCCCACGGCCGTGCGGATCCCGGCGATCGGCGCCGACTCCGAGCTGCTGCACCTGGGACTGCGGGACAACGGCTCGCTCGAGGTCCCGCCCACGGGTCCTGACTCCCCGGCCTCCTGGTACGACAAGTCGCCGACTCCCGGTGAGCTCGGGCCGTCGATCCTGCTGGGCCACGTCAACGAGGAAGACGGCAGCGACGGCGTGTTCGCGGGCCTGCGCGATCTGCAGCCCGGCGATGAGATCCAGATCGAGCGCGAGGACGGCTCCACGGCCACCTTCGCGGTCGACTACGGCGAGGCCTACCCCAAGGACGACTTCGCCACGGACAAGGTCTACGGCAACACCGACGACTCCCAGCTGCGCCTGATCACCTGCGACGGCTACGACCCCGAGACCGGGCTGTGGGACGACAACTACGTCGTCTACGCCACGCTGACCCCCTGACCCCGCGCCGAGTGGATGCTCAATTGCGCTGTTCGCCCCGATAGCGCAACTGGGTATCCACTCGGCGGGGGAGGTGGGGCGGACCGGCTTAACCACGCACTCGGGGCTCAGAGCTCGAGCAGCATGGTGCCCTCGACGGCCGTCGAGACCTCCGGGATGCCCTCGGCCACGAAGCCGTACCCCGGATCCTGCTCCGGCAGATGAAGCGCCCAGGCCGCCCCTGCCCATTCGTAGGTCGGCAGGGACGCGATCGGCATGGCGACCACACCGAAGTCCCCGCGCTCGAGCTTCAGACGCGTGTAGTGCGCGAACTCGGGGCGACGATCGATCTCTGTGGGCTCGAAGCGCGGACCCTGCCAGTCGACGTTGCCGAGCGTCGCCTCACGGAGGATGGCCGGCGCCTCGTCGGCTTCGAGCGGGCGGACCGTCAGATCGGTGAGGCGTGACTGAGGCAGCATCAGGCGGCCCCGCCGTCGAGCCGCTGGGGGGAGGAAGCAGAGGATTCGCGGCCCACCGAGCGGAAGAACCACGTGTAGAACGCGGTCCAGCCCAGGACGAAGGTCGCCAGCTCGACCGAGCGCGGGGAGACGCCCAGCAGGCGCGGCAGACCGCGACCGGGAGCGCTGAGTCCGCTGCGCCGCGCGAGTGCGGCGATGCCCGAGATCGCTCCGGTGACCGGCATGAAGCGAGCCAGCCGAGCGGGGGCGGTCCAGGCCGCGAGGCCGCTCAGCGGCATCGTCTGCGCCCCGGCTGAGCGGGCGTAGAGCTTGTACGGGGTGCCGGTGAACGGGCCGATCATCATGGCGGGGAATCCGCGATCGCGCATCTGCGCGTCCACCTTGGCGACCATCGCGGGGCTGATCGCCGGGATGCGTGCCGCCAGGGCGGCCGATCGCCCGGGGTCGGTTCCTGCGGCCCAGCGGTGGACCACTGCCCCGCCGAGGGCGGCTCCCGCCGTTGCGGTGAGGGTCAGCGCCTGAGCTCGTGCCGGGCGGCGCAGCCCCACGGCGGAGGTCCAGGCGTCGGGGACCACGAAGAACACGGTGGCCTCCGCGAAGCCCCAGGTGAACGCGACCCCGTGCTGGAACAGGGCCCATCCGATTGCGCGGCGCTGCTCGCTCATGTCCGCATCCTGCCAGCTGCAGCACGCGTCGGGGAGGAAAGGCTGGACTTCCAGCGTCATGGGTGGTCAGATTGCATGATCCGCCATATATTCATGATGGCAAACACTCCGCGGCGGGCCCGCGGAATCCTGGCCCAGGAGGCGCAGTGAGCATGTCCTCGCAGGAACCGCGCGATGACCCGAGTGCCCATACCGAGTCCGACGGGGCAGCCGCCACCGGGGAGCGGACCATGCGCCGCGAGATCCCGCAGCGCAGCACGTCCTGGGCGCGGGCGGCGGCAGCGGCCGTCGGGCGCACGGGGATCACGCCGAACATGATCTCCTCGGCCTCCGTCGTCGTGGCCGCGATCGGGTGCGCGGCCCTCGTGGGCTCGGGGTGGGCGGTCTACCTCCACGACGACGGGGTGCGGGCGGCGCTGCTGATCATCGCCGCGCTCATGGCCCCGCTGCGTCTGCTGCTCAACATGCTCGACGGCATGGTCGCCGTCGAGGGCGGCAAGCAGTCCCCGGTCGGCGATCTCTACAACGAGGTCCCTGATCGGCTCGCCGATCTGCTCTTCCTGGCGGGGGTCGGCTATGCGGCCGCTTCGATCCACGGAGGGATCACGATCGGCTGGGTCGCCGCCTCGCTGGCGGTGCTGACGGCCTATGTCCGCTCCCTCGGAGCCGCGCAGGGGCTGTCGAATCACTTCGACGGGCCCATGGCCAAGCCGCGGCGCATGTGGCTGCTGATGCTCGGCTGCCTGCTCTCGCTGCTGGAGCCGGCGCTGCTCGTCCCGATGGGCCTTCCGCGGGGCTCGGTGCTGGGCGTCGTGCTGGGTGTGATCGCACTCGGCTCGCTGGCCACCATCGTGATCCGGCTGCAGCTGATCGGCAGTGATCTGCGGACCAGGGCCGCAGGGGCCGAGGGCGTGCCCGGCGCCGCGCCCGGTGGACAGGAGTGCTGAGCGGCATGGGGATCGCCATGATGCCTGCGGCGATGCTCGGTGCGGGCTGGCTGCCCGAGCGGGTCGGCATGATCGGCGGGGCGGCTGCGTGGCTGCTGCTGGGCGCCGTCGTCGTCCTGGTCCTGGCCTCGATCGCCGTGCTGGCGATCTCCGCCCGGCTGCCGGCGTCCAAGGAGGGCTTCAGCACGGAGCTGCGGCAGCGGACCTGGGCCTGGTGGTACATGATCGGCGTCCTGGGGGCTGCGCTGCTGCTCGGGGAGACCGTGACGCTGCTGCTGTTCGCGGTGCTGTCCCTGCTGGCGCTGCGCGAGTTCGCCGCCCTGCTGCCGGATCGACGCCATGACCGCACGGCGCTGATCTGGCTGGGCATCATCACCCCGCTGCACTACTGGTTCCTGTGGGAGCACTGGTATGGGATGGCGGCGATCTTCATCCCGGTCTACGCGTTCCTGTTCCTGCCCGCGGTCGCGGCGCTGCAGGGGCGCACGGAGCACTTCCTGTCCCGAGCAGCCTCGCTGCAGTGGGCCCTGATGGTCTGCGTGTACGCGGTCTCCTACGTCCCGGCGCTGCTGCAGCTGCCGGTGGCGCTCGCGGAGGGGAAGACGGTTGCCGAAGGCTCGGTACCGGGCTCGGGCGGCTGGCAGGGGGCGGCGCTGATGCTGTTCCTGGTGATCGTGGTCCAGGGCTCCGACGTGCTCCAGTACGTCTGGGGCAAGACGCTGGGCAAGCACCCGGTGGCGCCGTCGGTGAGCCCGAACAAGACGTGGGAGGGGCTGATCGGTGGAGTCCTCTCGGCCACGGCGCTGGGAGCTGCGCTGTGGTGGGCGACCCCGTTCGCGCCGTGGCAGGCGGCGCTGCTGGCGCTGGTCAGCTGCGTGATGGGCTTCGCGGGAGGTCTGGTGATGTCGTCGATCAAGCGGGATCGCGGCGTGAAGGACTTCGGCGCGGTGATCCCGGGCCACGGCGGGATCATGGATCGCTTCGACTCGCTGGTCTTCGCCGCCCCGGTCTTCTTCCACCTGGTGCGCTTCTTCTTCTCCCCCTGACCTCCCCGCCGAGTGGATGCTCAGTTGCGCTATTGGGGCGAACAGCGCAACTGGGTATCCACTCGGCGGAGGGGGGGGCGGAAGCGGAGGGGCGGAGGGGTCAGGAGGGGTCCGGGGCCAGGACGCCCCGACGGGCCAGCTCCGGGCGCAGGCCCTCGCCCACCCAGTACGCCTCCTCCAGATGCGGGTAGCCCGAGAGGATGAAGTGCTCCACGCCCACCGCGTGGTACTGCTCGATCAGATCGGCGACCTCCTCGTGGCTGCCCACGAAAGCCGTGCCGGCGCCGCCGCGCAGCAGGCCGACGCCCGCCCAGAGCCCGGGGTGGACCTCCAAGTCGCGGGCGCTGTCCGGGACGGTGTCGCCGTGCAGCTCGGTCATCCCCTTCTGCGCCGTGGACTCGGACGCGGCCAGATGCTTCTGCGAGGCCTTCACCTCCTCCGGATCCATCTGCTCCAGGAAGCCCTGCGCCACGGCCCATGCGTCCTCGGAGCGGTCCCGGGTGATCACGTGGGCGCGCACGCCGAACTCCAGGGTCCGGCCCTCTGCGGCCGCCAGCTCGCGCAGCCGCTCGATCCGTGCACCGACCTTCTCCGGGACCTCGCCCCAGGTCAGATGCACATCCGCCCGGCGCGCGGCCACGGGCAGCGCGGCCTCCGAGTTTCCGCCGAAGTACAGCGGCGGCACAACAGCAGGCTGCTCGAAGGCCCGGGCGTCGCGCGTCTTGTAGTGGGCGCCGTCGAAGTCGACCCCGCCCTGGGCCCAGATCGACGAGACGATCTCCATGAACTCATCGGTGCGCTCGTAGCGCTGATCGTGATCGAGCCAGTCGCCGAAGCGCTGCTGCTCGGCCGACTCCCCGCCGGTGACGATGTTGAACATCAGCCGCCCACCCGAGATCTTCTGGTAGGTCACGGCCATCTGGGCGGCCAGGGTGGGGGTGATCGTGCCGGGGCGGAAGGCCACCAGGAACTTCAGCTTGGAGGTGGCTCCGATCAGCGCGGCCGTGGCGATCCAGGCGTCCTCGCACCACGAGCCGGTGGGGGTGAGCACCGCATGGAAGCCGTTGGCCTCCGCCGCGCGAGCCACCTGTGCCAGGTAGTCGAGGCTCGGCTCGCGAGGCGTCGTCACTGCGCGGTCGTTCGAGTGCGGTCGGTCGACCACGGAGCGGCCGTCGCCGTTGGTGGGCAGGAACCAGTTCAGAGTCACGCTCATCGCGCAGGAAGCCTTCTCTCGAGCCGTGGGATGCTTGCCGTCGGCTCGAATCTACGTCCCCTGAGGCGCGCGTCCGGGAAATGCGACTCGATCCGTAGGAATAGTTGACAGGCGCTCATCCCCAGGCTCGGCTCTGTGTGACGACATGACGCCCGACCGGGGGAAATCCCCACAGATTCGGTAGGTTTCGGCTCCGAGAGCTTCTCCACCTTCCCCAGATCGGATGCCCCATGTCCCTCCAGGCCACCGAGACGACCCCGCCGTCGTCGGAGACGCCCGACGAGACGGACAGTCCCCGTCGTCCGCAGCGACGACGACGGCGTGAGCGCCTCCAGCGCATTCGCACCACCGCGGTGAGCCTGGTCGTGCTGGTCCTGCTGTGGTGGCTCGTCACCGCCGTCGGGCTGGTCCAGCCCCTGTTCCTGCCCTCGCCGGGGGCTGTGTGGTCGGCGTTCGTGCAGGCCAGCTCCTGCCGTCCGGTCGACGACGACGCCACCCGATGGGCCTGCGGCGAGCAGGGCTACTTCCTCTGGGAGCACCTGGCGCACAGCCTGCGCCGGATCGCGATCGGCGTGGGCGTCGGCGCGGTCGTCGGCGTGGCTCTGGGCGTGGTGCTCGGGGCGTTCCGCCCGGTGCGCGAGATCGTGGAGCCGTTCCTGCACTTCCTGCGCGCCCTGCCCCCGCTGGGCTACATCGGCCTGCTGATCGTGTGGTTCGGCATCGGGGACACCTCCAAGATCTGGCTGCTGTTCCTGGCTGCGTTCCCGCCGATCGCCGTGGCCACCATGCAGGGGGTCCAGGGCGTACAGGTCGCGCGCGTGAACGCGGCGCGCTCGCTGGGGGCCACCCGCTGGCAGGTGATGCGCCATGTGACCATCCCATCGGCGCTGCCGGAGGTCATCGGCGGCATCCGCATCGCCACCGGCTTCACCTGGACCACGGTGGTCGCCGCCGAGCTGAACAACGGCATCCCCGGCATCGGCGGCCTGGCCTATGTCTCCGGAACGCAGCTGCAGACGCCGCTGACCATCGCCTGCATCATCGTGATCGGCCTGGCGGCGGTGGGGCTGGATGCTCTGATCGCGGCCGTGGGTCGCGTGGCGACGCCGTGGCAGGGCCGCGCATGAGCGCCCCCGGACAGCCCAGCCGCAACGGGCACGACGACCCCCAGGAGCCCTTCCCGATGGACGACCGGAGCATCTCCGCCAAGATCCGCCTTGCGGCCGCCGCCAAGGACTACACGACCGACTCGGGGGACACCGTGCACGCCCTGGCCCCCACGGACCTGGAGATCCGCGAGGGCGAGTTCGTGTGCATCGTGGGCCCGTCCGGCTGCGGCAAGTCGACGCTGATGGACATGATCGCCGGGTTCCACTCGCCCTCGAGCGGAGTCGTGGCGGTCGACGGCGACCCGGTCACGGGCCCGTCGGCGGCGCGCGGCGTGGTCTTCCAGCAGGCCAATCTCCTGCCCTGGAAATCCGTGCGGGCCAACGTGGAGCTCGGCCCGCTGCTGCGCGGCGCGCCGGCCCAGGAGCGCCGGGAGATCGGCGAGCGTCAGCTGCGGCTCGTGGGCCTGGAGTCCTTCGCGGACCGCAAGCCCTACGAGCTCTCGGGAGGCATGCAGCAGCGCGCCCAGATCGCCCGTGTGCTCGCCAACGACCCGGACGTCATCCTCATGGACGAGCCGTTCGGCGCACTCGATGCCCTGAGCCGCGAGCGGCTGCAGGTCGAGCTGCGCGGGATCTGGCGCCAGGAGCGCAAGACCATCGTGTTCATCACGCACTCGATCGACGAGGCCGTCTACCTCGGCACCCGCGTGCTCGTGATGAGCCCGCGCCCGGGCCGGATCGCCCTGGACCTGCCGGTCGAGATCGGCCGGGACCACGACGACGTCTCCGTGCGCACCAGCCCCGAGTTCACCGCCCTGCGGGAGCGGATCGCCGGGGCGATCTACGGGGACGCCGCAGGCACGTCCCGCAGCACGACGGTCGGCGAATGATGATCAGCCACGAGGAGCGCCCCATGACCACCAGCATCCGCAGGGGCTCCGTCGTCGTGTCCCTGGCCGCCGTCGCGGCCCTGCTGCTCAGCGGCTGCACCGCAGCCCAGACCGAGCGTCGTCTCAATGCCGAGCACGGCGGCGCGGTCGCCGAGTGCCCCTGGGAGCCCGACGAGTCCGTGACCGGCCCGATCGATCTGGGCTATCAGCTGCTGCCCAGCGGCGACCTGATCGTGCGCGACCAGCAGGTCCTGGAGACCTGCATGCCCAACGCCGACATCCGCTGGACGCAGTACGCCTCCGGGGCCGAGGTCGTGCAGGGCTTCGGAGGAGACTCGCTGGACATCGCGACGGTGGGCTCGTCCCCGGCGGTGAAGGCGCTGTCCGCGCCGCTGGACCTGCCCGTGGAGGTGGTGTGGATCCAGGACGTGATCGGCGAGTCCGAGGCGCTGATCGGAGCCGAGGGCATCACCGATCTCGAGGACCTGCGCGGCGGCAGCGTGGGCGTGCCCTTCGGCTCCACCGCGCACTTCAGCCTCCTGGCGCTGCTCGAACAGGAGGGCCTGTCCGACGACGTCACCGTGATCAATCTGTCCCCGGACGCCCTGCTCGGGGCCTGGCAGTCGGGGGAGATCGACGCCGCGTATATCTGGGACCCCACGCTCGGGGAGCTCGAGGCCGACGGCGGTACCCGGCTCGTCTCCAGCACCCAGGCCGCGGAGATCGGGGCGCCGACCTTCGACCTGTCGGCTGCCGATTCCGCATTCGCCGAAGAGAATCCCGAGGCCATGGAGCAGTGGACCCGAGCCCAGGACTGGGCGGTGCAGATGCTGCAGGACGATCCCGATCGCGCCGCCGAGATCCTGGCGCTGCAGATGGGCTCGGACACCGAGACCGTGCGCCGCCAGATCGACGGCACCGGCTACCTGCGTGCTGACGAGCAGCAGGAGCGGTTCTTCTCCGGGCCCCTGGCCGATGCCCTGATCGACACCGCGGACTTCCTGGACGAGCAGGGAGAGATCGACGCCCCCGCTGATCCGCAGCACTACCGGGACGCGGCGGCGTCGTCGGCGATCGAGGAGGTCGCCGGGGGCTGAGTCTGTCCCGCGCTCCTGGCGGCGGAGCCTAGCTCAGCGGCCGAGTTCGACTGCTTTCGGCAGGGGCAGCAGGCGGGGAATCAGCCGCACGAGCACCACCATGCCCACGAGCTCGACCATGGTTTGCATGACCACGGCCAGCGGGATCAGCGGGGCCTGGTCCGCGACGGCCACCGCAAGGGGCAGCACCACCAGGGAGTTGCGCGCCGTCGCGCTGAACACCGCGGCGCGCGCCGAGGCCACCGGCAGTCGAGCGGCGCGGACGACCAGCACGGTCAGGGCCGTCATGAGCACCAAGAAGGCGACGTAGACCGGAACGGACAGCGCGATCTCGGCCAGCTGGCCGCGCACCGCACCGATCTGCGAGGCGATCACGGTGAGCAGCACCAGCATCAGCGCCGGGACCATGAGGGCCTGGCCGAGGGCCTCGATGCGTCGGGCGGTGAGGCAGACCCGTGAGCCTCGGGGTTCTGCGGAGACTGCCGCCGTGTCGTCGTCCGGTTCGCCGCCGCGGCCTACCGCGAGCTGCACGACGACGGCCGCGCCCAGCGGCACCAGCAGCATCCACACCAGGGCGCTGAGGAACGGCCCGGGCTCGATCCGCAGGGGGACGTCGGGCCCGGCCAGCAGCCACAGCAGCGGGCCCAGCAGGAGCATCTGCGCCAGCATCAGCAGCGGGGCCGCGGCGGTGAGGCGGGCGCGGTCACCACCGGCGAGCCCGGCGAACACGATGACCCAGTCGATGCACGGCACCAGCAGCACCACCAGGACCCCCAGCACGAGCTCGGGATGACCGGTCAGCGGGCGGGTCAGCAGCCACGCGACCATCGGGACCACCAGGAAGTTCAGCCCCAGCAGCACCAGCAGGAAGCGGCGGTCGCGCAGTCCGTCGCCCAGCTGCGTCAGCGGGATCCCCAGGAACGTGCTCCACAGCAGCACCGCGATCAGCGGCGGCACGGCCGGCTCCCACGTGGACGTCACGGCGGGGAACGCCAGACCCAGCGCCGCGCCGAGGACCATGGTCGCCAGGTACAGAGGCACCTGATGCCGCTCCAGCCACGCGACCATGACCCCTCCGCTCCCGAGCTTTCCGAACCTCCAGTCTCCGGTGGCCGCCTCGGCGGCACAAACCCGGGTCGCCGCGAGTTGCACGGACATGACCGACGCACAGCAGACCTCGTCCACCGCAGACCTCGAGCTGCGCCACGACACCGCCGCGCACGCCTTCCAGGCGCTCGACGGCGGTCGCGTCGTCGGCGAGGCCCACTACACCCCGTACGAGACCGACGGTCGCTCCCAGCGGATCTTCGACCACACCCTCACCCAGCCCAGCCATCGCGGCCGCGGCGTGGCCGATCGGCTGGTCTCCTGGGCGATCGCCGAGACCGTGGCCGAGGGCATCGAGCCGCAGGCCACCTGCTGGTACGTGCAGGGCTGGCTGCGCGAGCACCCGGAGGCACTAGCCGGCTGAGTCGGCGCCGCCGTCGTCGACCCGGGAGTTCGTGACACGTCACGGGGCCTGTGTTGGAATGACCCCATGAGCAACGTGGAGCCCGTCCCGCTGGAGACCATCTGCACCGCCGAGCCGGGGCACGAGATCCAGATCCTGCCGCCGCGCATCGTCCCGTTGGGCGGGCCGCGCGCCATGGACGTGCGCCGCGTGCTGCCGCAGCGCAAGCGCTCGCTGATCGGCGCCTGGTGCTTCCTGGACAGCTACGGCCCGGACGATGTGGCGCAGACCGGCGGCATGGACGTCCCACGCCACCCGCACACCGGTCTGGCGACGGTCTCGTGGCTGTTCACCGGTCAGATCGACCACCTGGACTCGGCCGGCAACCGCGCCGTCGTGCGTCCCTGCGAGATGAACCTCATGGTGGCCGGGCGCGGCATCGCCCACCAGGAGATCTCCACTGCGGACACGACCGTCCTGCACGGCGTGCAACTCTGGTACGCGCTGCCCGAGGCTACGCGGCACATGGAGCACCGCTTCATCCATCACGTCCCGCAGCCGGTGCACGGCGAGGGCTCGCAGATCCGCGTCTTCATCGGGGAGCTGGCCGGCGACGACGCCCAGGTCGAGACCTCCACGCCTCCGCTGCTGGGCGCGGAGATCCTGCTCGAGCCCGGTGCCGTGCTGGAGCTCGACGTCCAGGCCGGCTTCGAGCACGGCGTCTACTTGGACTCCGGTTCCCTGAGCGTGGACGGCGTCGCCGTGGAGGCCGAGCACCTGGCGTACATCGGCCCGGGCCGCGAGAGCCTCCGGCTGGAGGTCGACGGCGACGCCGAGCCCGTGCGCCTGATCCTGCTGGGCGGGGAGCCGCTGGGCGAGGAGATCGTCATGTGGTGGAACTTCATCGGCCGCACGCACGACGAGGTCGCCGCCTATCGCGCGATCTACCAGCATGAGCTCGGCTTCGAGGCCGCCCCGTCGGAGGAGATCCTGAGCGCCGCGGGCCTGAGCCCGGACGACCCTCCGCGCTTCGGGCCCTACCCCGACGGCGAGCCCGATCCGCTGCCCGCCCCGCCGCTGCCGAACACCCGGCTGCGCTCGCGGGGCTGAAGCTCCTCAGCGGCTCTCGGCGGGAGCGCCGATCGCCTCTCGCAGCGCGTCGATGAACTCCTCAGGGGAGCTCACCGGGTGCGGCAGGGGCACCGCGACGGTGTCACGGTGGGGTCCGTCGACCAGCAGGAGCATGAGCTCGCGGTCGGAGAGTGACACCGGGTAGGCGCGCCCCGTGGCGCAGCGCACGCCACCCGGCGCGTGTGGGTGCTCGGCGGTCGGCGTCGACGCCGGGCGAAGCTCGGTGATAAGGCCCGTCAGGTGCGTGCCCCATTCGGAGCGCAGCAGCTCGACGGTCTCGAGCTCCTCTGCCGGTCCGGGCCACGACGGCCGCGGGGCCAGGGCCTCGCGATCCAGCATGTGGCACCCGGGGATGTGGTGGATCGTCATGCGCAGGGGCTCCACGCGCCACAGCTGCGAGCCCGGCCAGCAGGTGAAGGTCCGGGCGATCTCGCTGGGTAGGGGCCCCTCGGAGAGCAGTGCGGTCTCCTCGTCCTCCGTGCAGCGGGTGACCACGGCATGGCCGCTGAGCTCGGCGACCGTCATGCGGATCTCGGCCACGGGGGCCTCCGCTGCGATCGTCATGGAGACGTGCTGCGGGCGCTCGATCGGCATGGGCGGCCACTGCCCCTCCTGCGGGGACACCACCATGTAGCGGGTGCCGTCCTGTGCGGCCCCGTGGAAGGACGTGTCCAGAAGGTGCCCGCGGACGCCGTCATGGCAGGAGATCGTCATCCGGCCGGCGCCGTTGAGCAGGCGTGCCGCGGCATCTGCGGCGGCGACGTCCAGGTGGCAGGGGGTGCCCTGTGCCGGAGCGGCTGTCTCGGCGTTCTCGCTGGGGGTCATGATCGCTCCAGAGGGTGTCGGCTGCGGTGGTGCGGCGGGGTCTGTCGCACCATCGATGAGGTGAGCCTAACCTGATCTTGAGATGCGCCGTCAAGAGCGGATGCCCTGTTGCGGGTCGAGCTGAGCGTCGTCGTGCCAGGATCGGGGCATGCACATGCCCTCTGAGCCCGTCTGGAGCTGGGTCGAGACGCCGATCGGCGACGGCCTGATCGTGATCGGGCCGCAGGGTGCGATCCGGGCGGCGTTCTCCCGCCCCGACGGCACGGGCATGCCCAGCGAGGAGTCCGTTCTGATCGAGGCGGGCGCTCAGCTCGGAGCTGCGCCTGCGCACGACCCTGCCGCGCTGGCCGAGATCCTGGAGCGGATCGAGGCCTGGTTCGACGGCTCCGTGCAGGACCTCGACGTGCCCGTCGACCTCGCTCCGGCTGACGGCTTCAGACGGGCGGCGTGGGAGCGGATCGCGCAGATCCCGTACGGGCAGACCCTGGCCTACGGGCAGCTGGCCGCCGAGGCGGGCCGTCCCCGAGCCGCACGTGCGGCGGGGACGCTGTGCTCGGAGGTCCAGGTGCCCCTGTTCCTCCCGGTGCACCGCGTAACCCGCGCCGACGGCAGCACCGGCGAGCCCGACCCCCGCCATGCCGTGCGCCGCATGCTGATCGACCACGAGCGCGCGGTCCTGACCGGCGGCCCATCCCCCTGGGTGTGAGCGCTGCCCCATCGAGGCCGCAGCACCGCAGCCCTGCACCGTTGAGGCCGCACATCCGCATGCCATCCGCGCTGATGGGTGGCCCTTCTGCGGCCTCAACGCGTGCGGCGGCGAGGCGCGGCTGAATGAGAGCGCCGAGCTGATCACCGGCGTGGTGTGCGGTGTTCGCGTGGAGGAGATCGAGGAGCCGCTCATGCAGCAGGTCCGCTGGATGGACAAGCTGGTCGATGAGCTGGCCAAGGGCAAGGCGCTCGAGAAGATCCTGCGCGGCTGAGGTCTCAGAAGCTCACGATGCCGGTGATCGTGACCTCCGCGGTCCCGCCGACCCACACGTCCTGACCGTCCGAGCGCACGCGCACCCGTCCGCTGCGACCGATCGCCGTGCCCTGCGCCGCCGTGTACTCCTCCGGTGCCACCCCGGCGCGGATCAGCCACGTCCCGAAGCCCGCCTGGAGGCTGCCCGTCACAGGGTCCTCGCGCATGCCGTGCTCCGTGGGCACGAAGGCGCGGACCTCCACGTCGGCATCCCGTCCCGGCTCATGCGGGCCGAAGACGCCCAAGCGCAGATCGTGCTCCGCGATCAGGGCGGCATCCGGCTCCAGGGCCAGGACGGTCTTGGCATCCGCCAGCACGATCCCCAGCCACCCGGGCCCGTTGTCCACCCAGTTGGCGTCTTGGATCTCGCCCGGCTTCAGGCCGAGCGCCTCGGTGGCCAGCGCGAGGGTCGACGACTCGACTTCTCCGCCGCGGCGCAGGGGAGGGGCCGAGAAGGACAGGCCGTCGTCGTCGGACAGGACGGTGATCAGACCCGCACCGCACTCCTGGACCACGGTCCCGTCCCGGCGCAGTGCGCCGCCGGCCGCCAGCCAGGCGCGTGCCGAGCCCAGGGTGGGGTGCCCGGCGAACGGCAGCTCCTCCTGCGGGGTGAAGATCCGCACGCGGTAATCGGCCCGCTCGTCCTCCGGCGGCAGCAGGAAGGCAGTCTCGGAGAGGTTGGTCCAGCTCGCGAACTGGGCCATCTGCTCATCGGTGAGCTCGGCGGCGTCGTGCACGACGGCCAGCGGATTGCCCCCGTGCGGCACCGCGGAGAAGACATCGACCTGGGAGAAGCGGAAATCGACCATGGTCGTGAGTCTGGCACTGGGCTCGGACGGCACAACGGCCCCGCGCGGTCATGGTGATCGTCGTGCTGAGGGCGGATCGGCTCTTCTGCGACGTCGGCCGTCGGTGGCAAGCTGGAGGCACAGTCAACCGCGGACCCGCGTGCGGTCCGTTCGAGAGGAGCCCGACCATGAAGCAGTTCATCGTCCCCGCCGGCGGCGGCTTGGAGAATCTCCGGGTCGACGACGTCGCAGAGCCCGGCGCTCCCGGCCCCGGCGAGATCCGCGTGCAGGTCAAGGCCTCGAGCCTGAACTTCCACGACTACATGGTGATCTCCGGCAGCATGCCCCCGGACGAGGATCGCGTGCCCCTGGCGGATGGCTCCGGCGTGGTCGCGGAGGTCGGCGAGGGTGTCGACGAGTTCGCGGTCGGCGACCACGTGGTCTCTGTGTTCTTCCCGTTGTGGCAGTCCGGCGACGACGTCGAGTCCTCCTTCTCGGGCTCCCCGGGCGACGGCGTGGACGGCTACGCCCGCGAGTCCGTGGTGCGTCCGGCGAACTGGTTCACGGCGGCCCCGGAGGGATGGACGCATCCGGAGGCCGCGACCATCACCACCGCAGGCGCCACCGCTTGGCGCTGCCTGGTGACCGAGGGCGGGCTGAAGCCCGGGCAGACCGTGGCCCTGCTGGGCACCGGGGGCGTCTCGATCCTGGCGCTGCAGATCGCCAAGGCCATGGGTGCCACGGTGGCGATCACGTCCTCCTCGGATGAGAAGCTCGCTCGCGCTCGCGAGCTCGGCGCAGACATCACCGTGAACTACAACGACGACCCCGAGTGGGGCCGCACGATCAAGAAGCAGACCGGCGGGGCGGACATCGTCCTGGAGTCCGCCGGTGCGCAGACCCTGCCGCAGTCGCTGCGGGCCGTGAAGCCGGGCGGGGTGATCTCGCTGATCGGCGTGGTCGCCGGCGACAAGGGCGAGATCCCCACTGCGCTGCTGATGACCAAGCAGGTGCGCCTGCACGGCGTGCTGGTGGGCTCGCGGGCCACGCAGCAGGAGTTCGTGACCGCCATGGACGGCCTGGGCATCCGGCCGGTGCTGGATCAGACCCTGCCCATGACCGATCTGGCGAAGGCCTGCGAGCTGATGCAGGGCCAGTCCCACCTGGGCAAGATCGCCCTGGAGTGGTGAGACCGCGTCCCTGAGTACGCGGCTGCCTGCCGAGATCCCGTTTCCCTGTGCCCGTTCCGCCGAGATCCCGCCAGAATGCGCGGAATCGCGGAATCCGCGCACGGAAGCGGGATCTCGGCATCAGCGGCGCACGGAAGCATGATCTCGGCGAGGAGAGAGGGCGCTATGGGCGTGATGTCCTCTTGGGCCGGCGTCCGGGCTGAGGTCGCTGGTCTGCCTGAGCAGGTGCCGGATGCATGGGCCTTCGGGGCCACGAGCGAGCAGGCCGACGAACTGCTGGGTCTGGTGCTCGCCGGGACCAAGACGGGGACTGCATCCTCGCTGTGGGACTACGAGGCCGAGGGCGAGCCGTTGCCGACAGCAGGGGACCTGAGCATCCTCCTGGACGGCCGCGGGGAGCCGCGCGCTGTGATCCGCACGACCGACGTGCACGTGGCCCCCTTCTGCGAGGTCGGCGCAGGGCATGCGCGCGCCGAAGGGGAGGGCGACCGGTCCCTGGCGCACTGGCGCACCTGGTGCGGTCCAGCTGACGCTTTCGCGCGCGGCTGCCTGCCGAGCTCACGCTTCCGTGCTCCCGGTCCGTCGAGATCACGCCAGAATGCACGGAATCGCTGATTCTGCCCATGGAAGCGTGATCTCGGCACGGGCGATGCACGGATGCGTCGATTCGACGACCGCCGCGTGTCCATCATCACCCAAAGTGCAGTTGTGCAGAAATAGCGCGACTGCAAAAATGCACTAGTGCAAGAAGAGAGTCTGAGAGAACGCAAGAAGGCCCGGACGTGGCATGACATCCATGTCGCCGCCGCCGAGGCCGTTCTGGAGCGAGGTCTCCAGGCCGTGACGGTGGAGGACATCGCCGCGTCCGTGGGGATCTCCCAGCGCACGTTCTTCAACTACTTCCCCACCAAGGACCACGCGGTCGTGGGGGTGCGCGAGCCCGCCATCCCGGACGGCGCCGCCGAGCGGCCCCCTGAGGGCGCGAGCACGCTGCGCAGCGTCGTCGAGCTCTACATGCAGCTGCTGGCCTCCGCCATGCCCGCTAACTCCGCGGACTTCCGAGTCCGCCTCATGCAGACCCACCCGGACCTCGGGCGTCTGCTCAAGGACACGATGCACGGCTGCGAGCACATGGTGCGCGACGTCGTGCACGGCTGGGCCGAGCAGGGCCTGGAGCCGCGGCTGCTGGGCCCCGGGCATGACCTCGACGAGCGCATCAGCATGCTCGTGCTCACGGCCGGTGCCGCCCTGCGCTTCGTGTTCTCCCGCCCAGACCGGGTTCCGGGCTCAGATCCTTCCCCGGAGGACCTCGACCACGCGGTCGACGTCCTCATCAGTCTCATCAGAACGGACCACGCATGACCACGACACCCCCTTGGGGCGACTCCACGGAGCGTCCCTCCGACGAGCGCCAGCCCACGGGCGCGCTCACGGCCGTCGACTCGGCCAGCCTGGGCCTGCCCAGCTCCTCGCCGATGACCGGCCAGCTCACCGCCGTCCGCGGCTCTTCCGCCGCGCATGAGGCAGAGAGCGCGGACCGGGCGCAGGAGGCCGACCAGCCGCGCCCCCGCCTGATCCCGATCTTCATCGCGCTGATGCTCGCGATGCTGCTGGCCTCGCTGAACCAGACGGTGCTCTCCACCGCGCTGCCCACCATCGTGGGCGAGCTCGACGGCGTGCACCAGATGCAGTGGGTCATCACCGGCTACATCCTGGCCTCGACCGTGACCATGCCCTTCTACGGCAAGATCGGCGACCAGATCGGGCGCAAGCCCCTGCTCGTGGGCGCGATCCTGGTGTTCATGGCCGGCTCCGTCGTGGGCGGGCTGGCTCCCACCATCTGGTGGCTGATCGCCGCCCGCGTGGTCCAGGGCCTGGGCGGCGGCGGCCTGATCATCCTCTCCCAGACCGTGATCGCCGATATCGTCCCGGTGCGCGAGCGCGGCAAGTACATGGGCGTCATGGGTGGCGTCTTCGCGCTGTCGTCGGTGGTGGGGCCGCTGATCGGCGGCTGGATCACCGAGGGTCCGGGCTGGCGCTACGCCTTCTGGATGAGCGTCGCGCTCGGCGTGATCGCCCTGGCCGGCGTCGTCCTCTTCCTCAAGCTGCCCAAGCACCACGGCCGCGTCTCCGTGGACGTGTGGGGCATGCTGACCCTGGGCGTGGCGACCGTGGCCGTGATCCTGACGATCACCTGGGGCGGCAGCACCTACGACTGGGCCTCGGCGCAGATCTTCGGGCTGATCGCGATCGCCGTGGTGTTCACCGGGATCTTCATCGTCATCGAGTCCCGCGTGGCCGAGCCGGTGATGCCGCTGTCCATGTTCCGCAGCCGCACGTTCCTGCTGGCCACGGCCTCCGGAATGATGATCTCCGTGGCCATGTTCGGCGCGATCGGCTACATGCCGACCTACCTGCAGATGGTCCACGGCGCCAGCGCGACCAGCTCGGGCCTGCTGATGACGCCCATGATGGCGGGCGTGCTGATCGCCTCGACCGGATCGGGAGCCCTGGTCTCGCGCTACGGCCGCTACAAGGCCTACCCGCTGGTCGGTGCGGTGCTCGTGGTCATCGCCCTGTACCTGCTCTCCCAGCTCACCGCTGAGGCCGCCGTGTGGCACGTGTGCCTGGCGCTGGGCGTCATGGGCGTGGGCCTGGGCCTGATCATCCAGATCCTGGTGCTCGCGGTGCAGAACGTGTTCCCCGGCTCGATGGTCGGCACGGCCACGTCGGGCAACAACTTCTTCCGCCAGGTCGGGGCCACGATCGGCTCGGGAGTGGTCGGCGTGATCTTCGCCGGTCGCCTGACCGACCTGATCGCCGAGCGGATGCCCGCCCAGGCCCAGGCGGCCATGCAGGGAAGCGGCTCGGACGCCTCCTCCGGGCTGACGCCCGAGCTGGTGGACTCGCTGCCGGCGCCGATCCAGGACGTGATCACCTCGTCCTACAACGACGCCCTCACGCCGATCTTCATGGTGATGATCCCGCTCGTGGTGCTCGCGCTGATCCTGATGGCCTTCATCCCGGAGACGCCGCTGGCCACCTCCATGAAGCGCGACGTCCGGTCCGAGGGCGGCCGCGCCGACGACGCCCGCGGCGAGGTCTCCGGCTCCGCTGCGCGCCCCGCTGCCGACGACTCCGACGTCGACCGGCCCGCTGCGCAGCGCACCGTCGACGACGAGCGCCGCGACCCGGCGCCCGAGCCCCTGCCGGTGCTCGACCCCCAGGAGCAGCCCCGCCGCTGACCTGCGCAGCTCAGCCGCTCCCACAGCGCCCCGCCGACCTTGGTCGGCGGGGCGCTGTCTCGTTAGGCTCGAGGGCATCGAGCGACGCGGATCACACCTGTTCCGCGCGCATCCCCGCGACGCCCGCTGCGGGCGCGCAGAAGGAGGACAGCCCTGTGACTCTTCTGGACACCTCGGCCTTCGACGGCCGCATCTTCACCGGCACGTGGGAGCAGGGCGAAGGCGAGCCGATCGTCGTGCGCAATCCTGCCGACAACGCCGAGCTGGCCACGATCGGCTCGGCCTCGGCGGAGCAGGTCCATCAGTCCGCCGCACGCGCAGTCTCGGCGCAGGAGAAGTGGATCGCGTTGAAGCCCTCCGAGCGCGCCTCGGTGCTGCGCCGCGCCGGCCAAGTCATCCAGGAGAACCACGACGAGCTCGCCGGCTGGGTCATCCGCGAGACCGGCGGCATCCCCGCCAAGACCGGGCTGGAGGTCGGCAACACGGCCGCCGAGTGCTTCGAGGCCGCCGCCCTGCCGAGCCACCCGCACGGCCAGTGGCTGCCCTCCGACGGCGCCCACTGGTCCTTCTCTCGCCGCCGCCCCTGCGGCGTGGTCACGGTCATCGCGCCGTTCAACTTCCCGCTGCTGCTGGCCATGCGCTCCGTCGCCCCGGCCCTGGCCACCGGCAACTCCGTGCTGCTCAAGCCGGATCCTCGCACCTCGGTCATCGGCGGCTTCGCCCTGGCCCGGATCTTCGAGGAGGCCGGGCTGCCCGAGGGCGTCCTGCAGGTGCTGCCCGGCGGCGGGGACATCGGCGCCGCATGCGTGGAGGCCGAGGAGGTCCGCGTCATCTCCTTCACGGGCTCCACCGCCGCGGGCCGGAAGATCGGCGCCGTCGCCTCGGAGAAGCTCAAGCGCGTGCACCTGGAGCTCGGCGGCAACAACGTGGCGATCGTGCTGCCGGGGGCTGATGTGGACCTGGCCGCCTCTGCCGGGGCCACCGGTTCGTTCTTCCACCAGGGCCAGATCTGCATGAGCACCGGCCGGCACATCGTCCATCAGGACGTCCACGACGAGTACGTCGACCGGCTGGTCGCCCGGGCCGAGACCCTGGCGGTTGGCGATCCCTCGACCGAACAGGTCCACCTGGGCCCGATCATCGACGAGAAGCAGCTCAAGAACATCGACTCGGTCGTCCAGGACTCCCTGACGGCCGGCGCCGTGGCGCGCACCGGCGCGGATCACGACGGCCTGTTCTACCGCCCGACCGTCCTCACCGACGTCACGCCGGACATGCCGGCCTGGTCGCAGGAGATCTTCGGCCCGGTCGCCCCGGTGCACCGGGTGGCCTCCGTGGACGAGGCCGTCGAGCTGGCCAATGCCTCCGAGTACGGACTGTCGGTCTCGATCATGGGCCCCGTGGGCGAGGCCATGAAGGTCGCCGATCGCATTCGCTCTGGCAAGGTGCACATCAATGAGATGACCGTGGCCGATGAGGCCAATGCGCCCTTCGGCGGTGTGGGCGATTCGGGCAACGGCAGCCGCTTCGGAGGTGCTGAGGCCAATCTCGAGGCCTTCACCGAGATCCAGTGGGTGACGGTCTCCCCGGACGAGATCCAGCACCCGTTCTGAGCCACGTGCCCGCTGCGCTGTCGGGCGGCGGACTCAGGCCAGCAGGGTCCCCCCGCTGCGGGCGACGACGGCCCCGCCGACCCAGGTGCCGTCGTCGCCGGTGGTCACGCGCATCAGGGCGCTGTGGCCGACGGCGCGGCCCTGGGCCACCGTGAACGACGCCGGGGCGAGTCCGCGCGGCACGAGCCATGAGGCGAAGGCCGCCACGAGGGTCGCGGTGGCGCGCTGCTCGTCGATGCCGCGGGACGGGGCGAAGGAGCGCAGCTCGAAGTCGGCGGGGCTGCCATCGGCGTGCGGGCCCAGGACGCCGACCATGTGCTGGCCGAGCTGGTCGATGTCCGGCTCCATGGCCAGCACGGTCTCGGCGCTGTCCGCGAGCAGCCCCAGGAACCCGGTCCCGGAGTCCAGCCATGCCGACCCCTGCACCTGATCGGGCTCCAGGCCGAGGACCTCGCAGATGATCTCGACGGTGAGCTCATCGGGTTCTCCGCGGTCGAACAGCGGCGGGGCCGTGAAGCTCAGGGTCTGGTGATCCTGCACCTGGACCGGGGTCAGCCCGATCTCGCTCTGCTGGACGAGGGTGCCGTCGCTCGCCGAGGAGCCTTCGCGGTCGAGCCAGGCCCGGGCGGCCGCGAGGGTGGACATGCCCGCGAAGCGCACCTCGGTCTTGGAGCGGAACGCTCGTGTGCGGAAGTCTGCTCCGCTGTCGGTGGGGGAGAGCACGAAGACGGTCTCCTCGTGCGGCAGCCACTCGGCCAGGCCGTGGATCCGCTCCTCGGAGAGGCCGTCGGCCTCGAGCACGACGGCGATGGGGCTGCCCTCGAAGGGCTCGGTCGCGAAGACGTCGATGACGGCGTGGGGAAGGGCGCTCATGGCCACGAGCGTAGGGCGCGAAAGCCCCTGGATTGGTCGCAGAACAGGCTTTCGGAGCCCTTGCAGAATCAAGAGCGGACGGGTCGATGCGGACTCGTCGGCAGGACCCCGACGACCGCTCAGCCGGCTCGGTCGGAGCCGGGCGTCGGCACGGTGCGACCCCACCGCAGCACCCATCGCACGCCCAGCCCGGCGACCAGGGCCCAGAAGGCCGCGGACATCCCGGCCACGCTGACCCCGGAGGCGACGACGGCGAAGGTCACCGCGGCGGGCACGAGATCCTCGGTGCGCTCGAGCGCGGCCCTCAGGGAGGAGGCGAAGGTGCCGAGCAGGGCGAGTCCGGCCACCGCCGGGATGACGCCCTCCGGAGCCAGGCTCACCAGCGCCCCGAAGGCGCCTGCTCCCAATCCGATCAGCACGAGCAGGCAGCCGGAGGCCACGCTGGCGATCCAGCGCCGGGAGCGGTCCTCTCCGGCCTCGGGCCCGGCGGCCAGGGCGGCGCTGATGGCGGCCAGGTTCACGCCCGGGGCCCCGCCGGTGGCGCCCAGCAGCGAGCCGAGACCGGTCACGGTCATGCTGCGGCGCCACGGGATGCGATACCCGAGCCCCTGCATGACCGCGGCACCCGGCACGTTCTGCGAGGCCATCGTGACCAGGAACAGCGGGACGGCCAGCCCGAGCACCGCAGGCGCGCTGAGCTGAGGGGCCGTGAGGTGAAGGTGCGGCACGAACCCGGCCGGGTCGATGCTCTGCCCGGTGCGCAGCACGTGCACGGCCACCACGACCGCGGCCGCGGCGAAGGCCGAGGGCACGGCCCAGCGCGGGAACAGCCGGAGGCCCACGAGCCACACGAGGATCACGGGCAGGACGCCGGCGGGCTGGGCCACCGCTGCCTCGATGGGCCCAGGCACAGCTGCAGCAGCACGCCGGCGAGCATGGCCTGGGCCACCGCCGGCGGGATGCGGGCGATGAGATCCCCGAGCGCCGGGATCAGGCCGGTGGCGACCACGAGCAGGCCGACCACCAGGAACGCTCCGACAGCGGCCGGCCATCCGCCCTCGACGGCCCCCGTGGAGGCCAGCAGGGCGGCTCCGGGCGTGGACCAGGCGATCGTGATCGGCTGCCGGGACCAGACGGCCAGCAGGATCGAGCCCAGGCCCATCAGCACGGTCACGACCATGAGGCCGCCGGCCGCCTGCGCGGGATCGGCCCCCACCGCGGACAGCCCGGCCAGGACCACCGCGAACGTGGAGGTGAAGGCCACCAGAGCCGAGACGACTCCCGCCGAGATCGGCTGCATCACCTCGGCGCGGGTCGCGCTCAGCGCGCGCTCACTTCTTGGGCGACCAGAAGCGGCGGTCGCGATCCCACTGCACGGTGCCGTCGTGGGCCTTGCGGAAGGCCTTCACGACCGACTGATCCAGGGCGGGGTGTCCGTGGGGGCTGGTGCGCACCCACTCCTGCCCGAACTTCTCCGGCACCAGGCGGACGGCATCGTCCTGGTCGAGCCGTCCCTCCGTGCGGATCGTCTCGAGCATCCAGTCTGCGATCTCCTCAGGCGTCGTCATGCGGGCAACCCTACGCGTCCTGCGGGCTCGCTCCGCGCTGCGATGGCGGGATGCCGGGCCGCGGCGGGCGGTCCGCCTCCAGGGCGGCGACCGCGGCGCAGATCCGGCGGAACGACGGCGGCAGATCCTCCGCCTGAGCTGCGGCCGCGGCCTCCGCGAACCGCTCCGGGCGCTTGGCGGCCAGCGTGCCGCCGCGGGCCTGCAGGGCGGACACGAACGACGGCCACCGGGACAGCTCGTCCTCCAGATCCACCTCGAGCGCGGACCAGGACGGCCCCACGACGGTCGGCCCGCCGAATCCCCACCCGCCGACGGCGGGGTCCTCGCCGCGCCAGCGGGGATCCGCGGCTCGGGCGGCGGCCGTCGGGTCGATCGCGGCCGCCGCCGTCGAGTCCGGTGCTGCGGCGGACGACGACCGCAGCGACGCCACGAGCGCCTCCGTGGCCTGGCGCCGACTGCGCAGGATCCGGTGCCGAGCGGTCGAGGACCCCGAGACGGGGCCGCCGTCGCCGTCGAAGAGCACGTGGTGCGGGATCCCCAGGGCCAGGTGGAAGTGGTGCAGGACGGCCAGGCGGGTCTTGCTGCCGGCCGGCTGCACCAGGGACAGGCGGTCGCCGCTGCGCCGCAGCACCTGCTCCAGCACGGCCTGATCCGTGGTCCCCTCGACCAGCAGGGTGCGCGGGGAGGCGAGCATCCGGCCGAGGTCGTGCTCGGGAACGACCCCGAGCTCGCGGGCGACGTGATTGCGCGCCCGGCCCATCGACCGAGCGAGCTCGTGCAGGCGCACCGTGCGGGGGCCGTCGCGGGTCAGGCGGACGACGGATTCGAGCTGGGACGGCGGGACGGGGGCCGCCTCGGCGGCAGAGGCGGCCACCGGCACCTCGAGCCGCTGCGCGTCCGAGGGCCGGTCGTGCGCCGGCGGAGGACTCAGACGGGGGTCGCGGGATGCCACGCGGCCCAGGGTAGGCGTCCGCGCCGGGCACCGCGCGCCCCGCAGGACGCGCGGGCCTCCCCAGAAAGGATGAGCCGGGGCCCAGCAGGGCCCCGAGAGTTCACTCTCTGGCCTGATGCCGTCAGGTGCGCATGTTTGGGAGGATGGCGCACAGCTGATGCGGAAGGCACCACCGGATTCGAGTCCGGCTGCCGCGACGCACAACCCCCTACACAGGAGGCACCACGATGGAACCCCCGGTCCTGGAGACCGAGAACCTGGTCAAGGTCTACGGCAAGGGCGAGACGCGCTTCGACGCGCTGAAGGGACTCACGCTGGAGATCCACCGCGGCGAGTCCGTGGCCGTGGTCGGCAAGTCCGGCTCCGGCAAGTCCACCCTCATGCACCTCATGGCGCTGCTCGATCGGCCCAGCCAGGGGGTCGTGGCGCTGGACGGCAGCCCCGTCTCCGAGCTGAGCACCAAGGAGATCAACCGTCTGCGCAACGAGCGCTTCGGCTTCGTCTTCCAGCAGTTCTTCCTCAACGCGAACCAGACGGTGCTCGAGAACGTCGTCCTGCCGCTGAAGATCGCCGGTGTGGGCAAATCCGAGCGCAACCGCAAGGGCATGGAGGCCCTCGAGCGCCTGGGCATGGCCGACAAGGCCGCGAACAAGGCCACGAACCTCTCCGGCGGGCAGAAGCAGCGCGCGTGCATCGCCCGAGCGCTGGTCACGGAGCCGTCGGTGATCTTCGCCGACGAGCCCACCGGCAACCTGGACAGCCGCACCTCCGAGGTCGTCGAGGACATCCTCTTCGGCCTGCAGCGCGAGCAGGGCATCACGCTGGTCATCGTCACCCACGACGACGACCTCGCCGCCCGCTGCGACCGCCGGATCAACCTGGTCGACGGCGAGATCACCTCCGTCCAGGACCACGACGACTCCGTGAGCACGGATTCCCCGGCGCAGCCGGCCGCTCCGGGCCGGGGCGCAGCTGCCGAGCAGCCCGCCCCGGCCCCGTCGGCCGCAGCTCAGGACACAGCGGCGGCCGGACCGTGGGCGCAGATCCCCGACGGAGACGGAGCCCACCGCGGGGAGCCGCAGCCGCAGGCCGATGCGGCCAAGGCCCAGGCCGAGCAGACCAAGCACGCTGACAAGGGCGGCCTGCGCCGTCTCTTCTCGAAGGGAGACCGTCGATGAAGTCCACCGACATCGTCGCCACCGCAGCGGGCAACACGCTGCGCTCCAAGGCCAGGACGCTGCTGACCGTCGTCGCGATCTTCATCGGCGCCTTCACCCTCACCCTTACCTCCGGTCTGGGCGTGGGCATCAACAAGTACATCGACACCCTGCTGCAGGGATTCGGCAGCGAGGACCAGATCTACGTCATGAAGACGGCGGATCAGGCCTCCGGCACCTCGCAGGAGGGCCCGCAGGAGTACGACCCCGAGGCGGCGCAGGCCTCGAGCATGTTCGGCGGCTCGGAGATGCTCACCGAGAAGGACATCGAGAAGGTCGAGGGCATCGACGGCGTGGAGTCCGTGGAGCCGGTGGTCTTCGTGCAGCCGTCGTTCCTGGAGGCCGAGGACGGCTCCCAGTACCAGCTCACCATGGGCTTCCCCACGGATGTGGAGGCCTACTCGTACATGGCCGGTGAGGCTCCCGCCTCCGACGCCGACGAGATCACGATCCCGCAGTCGTGGGTCGAGCCCCTGGGCTACGACTCGGACGACGACGCCGTGGGCGGAACCGTCCAGATCGGGCTGTCGAACGCCGTGGGCGAGGAGAAGACCTTCGAGGCCGAGATCACCGGCGTGACCGAGGAGCTCGCCTCCGGCCAGGGCGGATCCCCGACCCCGTCGGATCAGCTGAACCAGAAGCTGTACGACTACCAGACCTCCGGCATGGTCGAGGAGCAGCCTGAGGGCTACATCCAGGCCGTGGCCAGCGTCCCGGACACCGAGCAGCAGGGGGCCGTGAAGTCCGCCCTGATGGACGAGAACATGATCGGCATGACGGTTGAGGACCAGATCGGCGCGCTCAAGGGCATCATCAACGCGGTGACCTGGGTGCTCAACGGCTTCGCGCTGATCGCGCTGCTGGCCGCCAGCTTCGGCATCGTGAACACGCTGCTGATGTCCGTGCAGGAGCGCACCCGGGAGATCGGCCTGATGAAGGCCATGGGCATGTCCGGCGGCAAGATCTTCGGCCTGTTCTCCGCCGAGGCCGTGCTGATCGGCGTCTTCGGCTCCGTGGCCGGCGTGATCGGCGGCGTGGCCGTCGGCTCGATCGCCAACGCGGTGCTCACCGGCGAGGGCGGCGCTCTGGCCGAGGTCTCCGGGCTGTCGCTCTACGCGATCGCCCCGCTGCAGCTGCTGGTCATCGTCCTGGTGATCATGCTGATCGCCTTCCTGGCAGGCACCCTCCCGGCGGCTCGCGCCGCCAAGAAGGACCCGATCGAGGCGCTGCGCTACGAGTGATGACGCCGGCGGTCGGGCTCCCCGCTCGGCCGCCGGCTCCTGGTTCCCATCCGAGAAGTCCGCACCACAAGGAGAGATGTCGTGACGAACACCCCTCAGAACGCTCCGGGCCCCGACTACGGCCAGGGCAGCAAGTACGGCACCGCCGCCTACAACCCCCAGCAGTCCTTCGAGCAGGACCGGCCCGCCAAGGTCGCCACCCTGCACAAGATGACGATCGCCTCGCTGGTGATCTGGCTGCTCTCCATCATCCCGGGCATCATCATGTCGCTGTCGCCCGAGTTCGAGGAGCAGATGCGGCAGGCCTATATCGACGGCGGCATGGGCGAGGAGATGGCGGCGCAGGCTGCTGAAGCTGCCGGGACCTTCGGCATCATCACGACCGTCGTCATGGCCATCGTGGCGCTGATCCCCTACATCCTGGTGCTGATCGGCGTGCCCAAGGGCAAGAACTGGGCTCGCATCCTGGGCATCGTCTTCGCCATCATCGCCGTGCTCTTCACGATCTACGGCCTGGCGACCTCCGGGATGAGCCTGCAGATCGGCGGGGCCATGTCCATCGTCGGGCTGATCCTCAACGTCCTGTTCCTCGTCGTGAACATCTACTGGCTCGTGCTGGCCTTCAACGGCCGCGTGGCCGACTGGTTCAAGGCCGCCCGCTGAGCTCAGCGGGCTCCCGAGTCGCGGTCCCTCGCGCTCATGACGGCCACGTCGTCGTCTTGGGCGCGGGGGACCGCTCATCTCAGTAGGCTGGCGCCAGAACTCGGGAACGGCGCGATGCGTCGCCGGTCCATCCAGCGTTCCAGAGAAGGAGCACGACGTGTCGCAGAACCCCCACGACGACGCCCGCCCCGAGGGCGAGCAGCCCCGGTACGAGGCCCCCAGCTACCAGGCGCCGCAGTACGGCGCCCCGGCGGAGCAGACCCCATCCGAGCCCGAGGCCGTGAACCCGGAGGCCGCCGCGGATTCCGCGCAGACCGCAGACTCCGCCGAGACCTCCGCCCCGCAGGGCGGCTACAGCGCTCCCGCCTACGGCTCGCAGCAGCCGGCTGAGGGCCAGGCCGGGGCCGCAGACGCGCAGCGCTCCGGCTCCACGGCCGTCCCGGCCGCGGGCGAGGGCGCAGCGCCTTCGTACTCCCAGCCGACCTACGACGCCTCCGCTCAGCAGCAGTCCTCCTACTCCGCCCAGGGGCAGCAGGGCTACGACCAGTCCGGCACGCAGCAGGCGCCGTCCTACGGCCAGTCGGCTGAGCAGCCGTCGTACGGCCAGCAGGCGCCCTCCTACAGCTCGCAGCAGCCCGCCTACGGCGACCAGCAGCAGTCGTCGCCCTACGGGCAGCAGCCGTCCTACGGCTCGGGCCAGCCTTCCTACGAGCAGCCCTCCTACGGCTCCGGCGCGCCGGCCAGCCCCTACGGCCAGCAGCCGTCGGCTCCGCAGTACGGCGGCGGGCAGCAGTCCGCGGCCCCCCAGTACGGGGGCCAGCAGTACGGCGGACAGTCCGGCAGCCAGGCACCGCAGTACCAGCCTGCCGGCGGCGGCCAGACGCCGCAGTACCAGCCCGCGGCCGGCGGCAACCAGTGGAGCGGCAACGCCGCAGCAGGCGGCGCCGCCACGGGCGGGATGTTCGCCAACCTCGGCCGCCTGCGCACCCTGCTCTTCGCCTCGGCGGGCCTGTACCTGCTGCTGGCCATCGTCCAGGTGCTCGGACGCACGACGATGGCGTTCGCTCGCTGGTTGCAGGACATGGAGGGCGCCGGCGCGGGATCGTTCGGCCAGCCTACGGCCGGCGGCCTCGCCTTCGGCTTCTTGGACATCATCGGCTGGCTCATCGTGCTGGCGCTGTATGCCCTGGTGCTGTTCCTGCTTTCGCGCGCGCCCGGCGCCGGTCGCATCGTGGGCATCATCCTGGCGGTTCTGGGCTCTCTGAGTGCGCTGGGTGCGTTCTTCTCGGCATTCCACTACGGCTGGGTCGCCGTCCTGGTGATCCTCGTGGGTCTGGCGTTCATCGTCGTGAACGTCATGTGGATCATCCAGGCGATCAAGGCCAAGCCGGCCGCTCGCTGATCATGTTCGGCTGAGCCGCGCTCAGTCCCGACGCCCCGGTCCCTGCCCCTCGGCACGGACCGGGGCGTCGTCGTCTCCCGGCTCCTCGGCCGAAGCCGGCTCCTGGGACGACTGCTCCGGTGCGGTGCCGGCCTCAGCTGCGCGACGGCGTCGCTCGATCTGGTGCTGCAGCGCCCCTACGGCAGTGGACCCGCCGCGGTGCACGGCGCGGGATGTGGCCCCGCGCAGCTCGTCCCAGCTGTGCACGAGCGCCACGCGGAAGGCCTGGGCTGAGCTCTCGTCGGCCTCGGGGGACTCCTCCCGTGCCCGCTCCTCGTCGGCGGCTTCCCGGAGCCTCTCCTGCATGGCCGGGGTGCCGGTGACGGCGAAGGGGCTGTCGGCCTCGGTGAGCCACAGCGAGCGGGGCAGCCGCCGCGGCAGATCGTCCAGGGCGCTGTCGGCCACGATCCGCCCGAGCTTGCCGGCCATCCGGCGGTCCTCGCGCAGGAAGTCCAGGGTCCAGCGGTTGCGGGGGCGCAGGTCGATGCGATCCCAGGCGCGCAGCCCGATCGCCAGCTGGCGGGCGCGCAGCAGCTCGGCATCCAGGGCGGCCCCGGCGATCAGCACGATGCTTGCGAACCAGGCGAGCACGAGCAGGATCGTCACGCCGTTGAGGGTGCCCAGCAGCGCGTCCACGGTTCCGGCCAGCGAGCTCAGCCAGCCCAGCAGCACGGCCATCGCGAACAGGGCGCCCACGCTCACCAGCGACCCGGCGCTCATGATCCCGAACCGCGGCAGCTCCACGTTGGGGCCCATGTGGTAGGCGACGTTGACATAGACCACGAGCACGAACAGCAGCAGCGGCCAGCGCAGGAGGTTCCAGGCGGCCACCACGGTCTCGTCGAAGCCCAGCGCCTCGCCGAGCGCCGCCGCCATGTCCCCGCCGACCGTGATCAGCAGAGCCGCGGCCGCCACGGCCACCAGCAGCGCGATGGTCTCGAAGAACACGATCGTGCGGAACGGCAGGAACTGCCGGCCTTCGCGGGTGTCGTAGATCCGGTGCATGGAGCGGTGGAAGGCCGCCACGGAGTTCGACGCCGCGATCAGCGTGCCGATGAATCCCAGGATCGCCCCGGCCACGGTGCCGCCGTCGGGGTTCAGGGAGTGCAGCGCATCGGTCAGTGCGGCGGGGTCAACGGGCGGGAAGAGCACGCTCACCAGGTCGACGATCCCGCGCAGCACGGACTCCTCGAGTCCCAGCAGGTTGATGATCGACACCAGCGAGATCAGCAGCGGGGCGATCGACAGCAGCAGGAAGAACGTCATGGACGCCGCCTGGTCCCAGACCTGGATGTAGATGAGCTTCATGACCGCTCGCCGGATGACGTGCAGCACCGTGAGGCGGGGCTGCTGGAGGGTCACGGAACGGGTCACGCTGGCGGTTCCCTAGGGCTCGAGTGCCCACTCACAAGGGGCGGGGAGGACGGGGACCATCCTCCCACGATCCTCTCAGCGCGGCTCGCGTAGGCTCTGAGGCATGCTCGGAAGAATCCCCCAGCCGCTGCGACGCGCCATCACCACGACTGCCACTCGAGCTGCCGTCGGCGTGGTGGGCGTCCAGTTCGCCACCATCGCGACCCTGGTCGGCTACGACGCGGTGAAGAAGCGCGGCCGCAAGACTCGCTCCGGCTTCCCCAAGCCGGGGCACTACGCCGCCGACGTCGCCGGCTCGGACATGGACGTCTTCACCTTCGGCGCGGAGCTCTACGACGACATGATCGCCGCGATCGATGCCGCCGAGCGCACGGTGTACCTGGAGACCTACCTCTGGAAGAGCGATGACTACGGCAAGCGCTTCCTGGATGCCCTCAACCGCGCAGGCGCTCGCGGTGTGGACGTGAAGGTGATGTACGACGGCGTCGGCAACATGGTCGTGGACCCGCGGTTCTACCGGTTCGGACCGGGAGTCGAGCACTACCGCTTCCCCGTGGTGCGCCCGCAGCTGCTCGTGACCCCCCTGCGCTCCAGCGGCCTCACCCACCGCAAGCTGCTCATCGTGGACGACGAGTACTCGTACGTCGGCGGCTATAACCTGGGCTCCACGTACGCCACCGAGTGGCGGGACACCCACCTCAAGATCAGCGGCGCGGACTCGTGGCTGCTGCGTCAGGCGTTCGTGTCCTCCTGGAACTCGATCGCGGCGCGGCGCGGGGGCTGCGAGCCCATCGCCCGTCTGGATCCGGTGGAGTGGGAGTCCCGGATCCGGGTGCTGACCAACATGCCCGTGCGCCGCGTCTACCCCATCCGCAACATGTACCTGCAGGCCATCGACCAGGCGGCCAAGTCCATCTACATCTCCACGGCCTACTTCATCCCGGACCAGCAGATCCTCGATGCCCTGATCCGCGCCCGGAACCGCGGCGTGGACGTCCGTCTGATGTTCCCCATGGACTCGAATCACGTCCTGGCCGACTGGGCCTCGCGCGGGTTCTACGCGCAGCTGCTGCGCGAGGGCATCACCGTCCTGCTCTACAAGGACGCCATGATCCACGCCAAGACCGCCACCATCGACGGCGTCTGGTCCACGATCGGCACCGCGAACATCGACCGCCTGTCCCTGAGCTTCAACTACGAGGTCAACATCGAGATCGTCGACCACGACCTCGCGGCCGTGATGGAGCGGATCTTCGAGTTCGACAGCGAGAACTGCTGGCGGATCACCAAGCAGGAGTGGGACGAGCGTCATCCGCTGGCCTGGATGGGGGAGTGGGCGCTGGCTCCCCTGCGACCGCTGCTCTGAGATCTGCCTGAGCCTGCGGGCTGGAGGGGGGCGGGGACGACGAAGGGGGCGCCGGCATCTGCCGGCGCCCCCTTCGTGCGATGCTGCGAGCAGCGCGTCTGCGGCCTCAGTCCTCGTCGGCGCGGTGGACGTACCAGGCAGCCACGAGCCCGCCGATGATCACGATGCCCGAGACGGCCAGGCCGAAGCGGTCGTCGTCGTACCAGGGGCTGCGGCAGGCACGGCGGCGCCCGCCGCGGCGGTCGGCGGAGCCTGCGTCGGAGCGGTCATCGCCCAGGGGGCCGCGGGCTGCGGCATTCGGATCCGAGATCGCGGGCTGGCCGTGCTCGGCCGCGAAGGCGTCGGCGGTAGTGCCGGCGTGCTGAGCGGCGATGGCCGTGGGGGTGCCGGCTGCGGGGGTCTCGTGGAACTCGCCGTGTCCGGGGATGGAGTTGTGCGGCACGTGGGACTCCTCTGTGCTCGTGGGGCTGACGTGTGGGCCGGGGCGTCGCCGCCCGGCTTCTGGTCCCAGCGTATCCCGCGTCACCCGGCTTGCGGCTGGTCCGGTCGCGGGACGCGGCCGTCGAGCGCGCACTGCGCGATCCGGGAATGCTGAAGGCGCCCGGTGCGATCGCACCGGGCGCCTTCAGCGAAGTATCAGGTGATCAGTTGATCACGGTGATGTTTGCGGCCTGGAGGCCCTTGGGGCCCTCCTGGACCTCGAACTCCACGCGCTGGTTCTCCTCGAGCGAACGGTAGCCGTTGCCGTTGATGGCGGAGAAGTGAGCGAAGACGTCCTGCTGGGAGTCATCGGGGCTGATGAAGCCGAAGCCCTTGTCGGCGTTGAACCACTTGACGGTGCCGGTCTGCATTGTTCTGGTCGATCCTTCCGGAACGGTGGCGAAGCACCGACTCTCGGTGCTCGCGTGCCGTCGTGCTCCACATGACTACATCCGAGTGGACTACGTCGACCGCTGGGTGCGCGGCAGTGGTCCCGTCAAAAGCGGGGGTCGTACGACAACTAGTATCGACGGTACACGAGTCGGACACGGTGCGGAGGGCCGAAGGCAAGAATTCACCTCCGATTCGGCGATGAGGCCGTGCCGCCGATCACATCGGGGCCGAATGCGGTGTTCAGGCAATCCCCAGTGCTTCCCCCGCCGGGGTGCAAGTCGAGTCCAGGACTGCTTCAGGTGCGCGGTGTTGAGTAGTCATCACCTCGGCAACGAGGGCAGCGGCGTCGACTGGAGGGTTCGCGCCGCTGGAGCTTCCTGCACCGGGAGGACGGTGGTGGTGCGTCGTCCATCTGGAGCGAATCGGTGCGGGAGGGGGACAGACAGAGAGCCGTTCGACGCCAGAGCCTGGCGCCGAGCGGCTCTCTTCTCATCTGGTCTCCATTGGGCGGACACAGAAGGCAGAGATCGTCTGTCGCCACTAGCGGGGACGGCCTTCGAGGGCTCCGGGCAGCCTGTTGCAGCGGCCGGTGGATACCCTGACTGGGCCCCTTCAGGAGCTGCCGCCGACGGCGGCCCCGTCGTCCCAGACCCGGAGGCCCCGGCCCATGACTCCCGGTCAGCGTGCAGATGACCCCTACCTCACCGACAGTCCCACCGCCTGGCGAGTGCGCATCCGCGTGCTCGATCAGCAGGGGCAGCCGGCGCACGTGGAGTCCGCCACGATCGAGCGCTCCCGAGCCGGGATCGCCCGGATCTTCGCCGCAGCCTTCGACGCCGTGGTCCATGCACAGCAGGCCGAGCGCACGGTCAGGGGCCTGCGCCTGCAGGTCGAGCACAGGGAGCTGGGGCCCGGCAGCATCGGCCTGTGGTTCGATGCCCTCGACGAGCGCAGCCGGTTCTCCCGCCTGCTCACCCATGCCTCGGTGTGGGTCGAGACCGTCGGCACGCTGCTCGGCAGCGCGTCGAAGGAGCTGATCGCGGTTCTGCGGGGGCAGGTCATGCAGCTCGATGCCCCGGCAGATCAGGTGCTGGTGCGGCCGATCCCCGGGCCAGGAGGGCCGAGATCGCGGATCGAGCTCTCCGTGCCCGGCGCCGCGCCGTCGCGGATGTGCTCCGATGTCTGGGAGTGGATCTACAGCGACGAAGGCGAGAGGGCTCGGCGGGACCTGGTGGCTGCCATCGCTGCTCCGGGGATCGCGAAGATGGACATCATCTTCTACGAGGGCCAGGAGTCCGAGCATGTGCTGCAGCTGAGCAGCTCACAGAGACTGCGGGACTTCGCGGCAGGACGGTAGGGGGACATGGCAGGAGCAGCGGGGGGGCGGTTCGGTGACAAGGTCGGGGCGGCAAGCGGTGCTGGCGCTCACGGGGGCGGCCGCGATGATGCTGAGCGGATGCTCGGCGGGCAGCAGCTCGCCGTCGGGCGGGCAGGGCGCGCAGTGCTCGTCGCCCGCAGCCATGGACGTCCAGGTCACGGCCGATTCGGACAGCGATCAGCTCACGATCACGACCGCTGGCATCGGGGGCTCGGCGCTGCGCACCGAGCCCTCCGACGAGGCGCAGGACGCGCCCGACGGCGACATCCCTCTCCGCGAGCTGCCGCCTGGCGTGCATGTGCGCATCGCCGATCTGGACGACGGCGAGATCGTGCGCACCGAGGTGCTCACCGGCGGGATCGCGCACACCGAGGCTCTCGAGGAGGGCGAGTACGCGGTCGGACTGGTGTCCGTGGACTCCTCCGGCCGCATCTCCGGGCTGGCGAGCTCGCGGGTCGTCGTCGGCGAGAGCGGCGGCGTGATCAGCGATCCGGCGCTCGATCAGTCGAGAGGGCTGTCTCTCGAGGAGCTCGAGATTGATGAGGGCAGCGCGGTGGCAGTGCTCGCCGAGCAGGAGGGTGCACCGGGCCCGGCGCAGTGGTGGCTCGAAGGCCCGGGGCAGCAGGGCAGCGGACGGGTCGACGACGACGGCAGAGCTCGCCTGGGCGAGGTCGCCGACGGCACTCACACGCTGATCCTGCTCGAGGAGGATGCGGACGCCCCGGGCATCGCCCAGCGAGCCGCCAGCTGCCGGTTCGGCGTGAGCGACGGAGAGCTCACGACGCCCGGGCAGGCCGACGGCTTCTCCTGATCAGCGGCGCCGCCGCGCGGTGCCGAACAGCGTGCGCGTGATCTCCCGGCCCAGGACGGTGCCGGCCGAGCGCATCATCGAGCGGACGGCGGGGTTGTCCAGGAAGCCGCCGCCGTCGCCGCGGTCGTGGCGGTCATCGTCGCGGCGCTCCGTCTGCGGCTTCGCCTCGCGGGCGGGACGGTCGTCGTCCTCAGACGAAGGCGCCTCCTGGTCCTGGCCCTTCTGCAGGCGGGCCGTGAGGATCTCGTAGGCGGACTCGCGGTCCACGGCCTCCGAGTACTTCGGCGCCAGCTGCGAGGACGAGATCACCGAGTCGAAGACCTGCTCCGGGGCGGTGGCCATGAGGCTGCGAGGCGTGCGGATCCGAGTCCAGGCCACGGGGGTGGGCGCGCCGGTCTCGGAGAGCACGGTCACGATCGCTTCGCCGGTGCCCAGCTGGGTCAGCAGCTCCTCGAGGTCGTACTCGGACTTGGGGTAGGTGCGAGCCGTGGCCTTGAGGGCCTTGGCGTCGTCCGGGGTGAACGCGCGCAGCGCGTGCTGGACGCGGTTGCCGAGCTGCCCCAGGACGTCGCCGGGCACGTCCTTGGGGGTCTGGGTCACGAAGAAGATGCCCACGCCCTTGGAGCGGATCAGGCGCACCGTCTGCTCGATCGCGCTCAGGAATGCCTTGGAGGCGTTGTCGAAGAGCAGGTGGGCCTCGTCGAGGAAGAACACCAGCTCCGGCTTCTCGGGATCGCCGAGCTCCGGCAGGTCCTGGAAGAGGTCCGCCAGCAGCCACATCAGGAACGTGGAGAACAGCTCGGGGCGGCTGGCCACCCCCGGCAGCTCGAGGCAGGAGATGATGCCGCGGCCGTCCTCTGCCCTGCGCAGCAGGTCGCGGGTGTCGAACTCGGGCTCGCCGAAGAAGACTTCCGCGCCGCCGTTGGCGAACGTGGTCAGCTGGCGCAGGATCACACCGGCGGTCTGCTTGGAGACGCCGCCGATGCCGTCCAGCTCGTCCTTCCCCTCCTCCGAGGTGAGGAACATGATGACCTCGCGCAGGTCCTTGAGGTCCAGCAGCGCCAGACCGGCCTGGTCGGCGTAGTGGAAGACCAGCCCCAGGGCGGACTCCTGGGTGTCGTTGAGACCCAGGACCTTGGACAGCAGGACCGGGCCGAACGACGTCACCGTGGTGCGGATCGGAACGCCCCTGCCCTCGCCGCCAAGGGCCAGGAACTCGACCGGGGAGGCCGTGGGAGTCCACTCCTGGCCGATGCTGCGGGCGCGCTCCGTGATCTTGTCGCTGGGCTGGCCCTCCGCCGCCAGCCCGGAGAGATCGCCCTTCATGTCCGAGAGAAAGACGGGGACCCCGGCTTCCGAGAGCTGCTCCGCCATGGCCTGCAGGGTCTTGGTCTTGCCCGTGCCGGTGGCTCCCGCGATCAGCCCGTGGCGGTTCATGGAACCCAGGGGCAGGCCGACCTGCGCGTCCGGGACCGGGGTGCCGCCGGAGACCGCAGCCCCCAGGTTCAGGGCTGGTCCGGAGAAGGCGTAGCCGGAGCGGACGGCGTCGAGCTGGGCATCGTCATGCGTCTGATCAGTCACGGCGCCGAGCCTACACACGAGTGCTTTCCGACGGCAGGGCTGTGCACCGTCCGGCGCGCGCGCTCAGGGCGAGTCCGACGGCCAGGGCGAGGGCGGCGAGGGTGCGGCGTCGGGCGGGGGCCGACGACGTCCGGGGGAGGTGAGGGAGGACATGCGCCTATCCTGCCGCCCGATCACCCCTGATGCCGCACTCGAGCACGGACATGACGACCGAGCACGTCACGCTCGCGAAGGGGTGGTGCGGCCGTCGGCGAACACCCTTCATCGCGGCGAGGGGCGGAGGCATGATGGAGGCATCACTCGAGGACGGGGACGGGTCTCGAACCGCCCCCGGGAAACGGAGCAGATCATGACGAACATCGCGATCATCGGCGGCCACGGCAAGGTCGCGCTGCGGCTGGCTCCCCTGCTGGTCGAGGCGGGCGACGAGGTCACCTCGTGGATCCGCAGCCAGGACCAGGTCGAGGACATCGAGCAGACCGGGGCCACCGCCAAGGTCCTCGATGTCCAGCAGCTGTCCACCGAGCAGCTCTCGGACGAGTTCGAGGGCGTGGACGTCGTCATCTGGTCCGCCGGCGCCGGCGGCGGCGACCCCGAGCGCACCTGGGCGGTGGACCGCGACGCCGCGATCCGCACCATGGACGCCGCCGAGAAGGCCGGCGTGGGCCGGTACGTGATGGTGTCCTACCTGGGCGCCGGTCCGGATCACGGCGTGGACGAATCCGACGACTTCTTCGCCTATGCCGAGGGCAAGACCCAGGCGGATGAGCACCTGAAGAAGTCCTCGCTGCGCTGGACCATCCTGGGCCCGGGCATGCTGACCCTCGACGACGCCTCCGGGAAGATCACCGTGCTGCCCGAGGGCCAGCAGCCGGACAACGCCGACACCTCGCGCGCGAACGTCGCCGCTGTGGCCCATGCGGTCCTGTCGGACGACACCACGATCGGGCGCAAGATCAACTTCGTGGACGGCGACACCCCGATCGCGGAGGCCATCTCCGCTTCCTGATCAGGGCGCCTGCAGAAGGCGCACGGTCACGACGACGGCCGCGAGCGAGCTGGAAGCTCGTTCGCGGCCGTCGTCTGCCATGCAGGGACCGGCCCCGGTGCGTGCCATCTCGAGGATCGGGCTAGTGTCAGTCTCCGAAGACGCGGGACATGGAGGTCCCGCGGGTCGCGGAGGATTGAGAATGAGTCAGGTGCGAACCGGTCGGGCGCAGGGCACAGGCCTGCCTCCCCTGACGTCCGGGAAGCATTCGCGCTTCCTGGACAAGCTGGTGGTCATCGCGACCTTCGGCGGCCTTCTCTTCGGCTACGACACGGGCGTGATCAACGGCGCCCTGGGCCCCATGTCGGAGCCCGGGGCGCTGGATCTCTCCCCGATGGAGCAGGGCGTCGTGACGTCGTCGCTGCTGATCGGCGCTGCAGTCGGCGCAATCATCGGCGGGCGCTGCTCGGACCGCTGGGGACGTCGGCGCACGATCCTGGCCATGGCGGTCCTGTTCTTCATCGGGGCGCTGGGCTGCGTGCTCGCCCCGAGCGCCGGTGTCATGGTGGCGTTCCGCGTGGTCCTGGGCCTGGCTGTGGGCGGAGCCTCGGTCACCGTGCCGGTCTACCTCTCGGAGATGGCCCCCACCGAGCGCCGCGGGGCCATGTCCGGGCGCAACGAGGTCATGATCGCGGTCGGTCAGCTGCTGGCGTTCCTGATCAACGCGATCATCGGCAGCGCGTTCTACGAGGTCCCCGGGCACTGGCGCGTGATGCTGGCCGTGGCCGCGCTGCCGGCGCTGGCGCTGTTCTTCGGGATGCTGCGCATGCCGGAGTCGCCGCGCTGGCTGCTGGCCCAGGGCGACCGCGATGCCGCGCTGAAGGTCCTGGAGCGGGTCCGCACTCCGGAGCGCGCCAAGGCAGAGCTCGTGGAGGTCGAGGGGCTGGCCGCTCGCGATGCGGCTCAGCACGAGGGAGGGCTGGCGACTCTGCGCACCGAGCCCTGGGTGCGCCGCGTGCTGCTGATCGGCATCGGCGTGGCCGTGTCCCAGCAGCTCTCCGGCATCAACTCCGTCATGTACTACGGCACGCTGCTGCTGGAGCAGGCGGGCTTCTCGTCCTCGGCCGCCCTGATCGCCAACGTGGCCAACGGCGTGATCGCCGTGATAGGCATGCTCACCGGCATGGCCCTGATCGACCGCGTGGGACGACGCCGGCTGATGATCTTCGGCTTCACGGGCATCACGTCCATGCACCTGCTGATCGGGCTGAGCGCCCTGCTGCTGCCCGAGGGGCTGGGGCGGGCGATCTTCATCCTGATCTTCGTGGTGCTGTTCGTGGGCTGCATGCAGGCCTCGATCGGCTTCGGCGCGTGGATCATCCTGGCCGAGATCTTCCCGCTGAAGTTCCGCGGGGCGGGCATCGGGATATCGGTGCTGATGATGTGGCTGGCCAACGCCACAGTGACCCTGCTGTTCCCGCAGGTGGTCTCGGCCACCGGCATCACGGTGACGTTCTTCCTGTTCTCCGCCCTGGGCGCGGCATGCCTGTTCTTCTTCTGGCGCTTCGTCCCGGAGACCAAGGGGCGCTCGCTCGAGCAGATCGAGGAGTCCTTCGCCGGTGGGGAGCTGAAGCGGACTCACCGCCGCTGAAGGCAGCCGAACGGGACGGACTCAGTCCCGGACACCCTCCCACTGCCCGCTGAGCGCGCTGCGGCGGGCAGCATCGAGCACCGCCAGGACAGCGACGCCTTCTGCGCCGGGCGAGGGCGCCGGGCCGGTGCCGGCGCAGGCGCGAGCGAACTGCTCGTAGAACTCGAAGTAGGCGCCCTGCTCAGAGGGGATCCTCTGCGCTCCAGACTCCGTGCGCAGGACGCCCCAGCGCTCCGGCGCTTCATAGCCCCAGGCGGCCTTGTCCGCGGCAGGCCGCTGGCCTGCGAAGATCGCCTCTGCCTGCACATCGCTGCTGCGCGCGACGTACGAGCCCCCGGCTCCGTAGACGAGCAGCTCGCGCTCCTGGAGGTGGTTCAGCTTGGTGGAGGACACATAGGACACGGGCCCGCTGCGATGGCGCAGGCTCAGCACGAAGGACGCGTCGGTGCGCCCTTCCGGCAGCTCGACCTCGTCGAGCTGAGCGCTCACCGCGGTGACGGGCCCCAGCAGCCACATCATCTGATCCACCAGGTGCGTTCCCAGATCCCGCAGCAGTCCGCCCTCCGGGCCGGCCTCGAGCTGTTCCGGCTGGTCCAGGTCGAAGCGTGAGTGGACGCGCTGAAGGCGACCGAGGCGTCCGCCGTCGAGCACCGATCGCACAGTGCGCACGTCTGCGTCGAAGCGGCGGTTGTGGAAGACGCTCAGGATCACGCCTGCGCGCTCGGCGGCATCGACCATGGCCTGCCCAGCCTCGGCCGTGGGGGCGAACGGCTTGTCAGCCACCACATGCACGCCCGCCTCGATCGCCTCGAGCACGAGCTGCTCGCGGGTCTGAGGCGGCGTGGTGATCGTGACGGCGTCGACCCCGCTGGCCAGCATCTCCGTCAGAGAGCCGTGGATCGCGGCGTCGGGAAGATCCTCTCGCACCGCCGCGCGCGTGCGCTCCGAGCGGGCGACGACCCCCACCAGGTCCACGTCGTCCGCCGCTTCGATGAACGGCGCGTGGAAGAACCGCCCGCCGTTGCCGTAGCCCACGAGTCCGAGTCGCATCGTCGTGCTCCTTGCCTGTCGTGCTGCGGGATCGCAGCGGATGGAGATGTCGAGGTGAGAGAGCCGTCTCAGCGCAGGATCAGAGCCAGCGCGGAGAAGACGGTGAGGGCCAGGACGATGCCGTCGAACACCCGCTGCGGGATGCGGGGCGCGATCGCCGCGCCGAACCCGCCGCCGATCAGCACCAGCGGAGCGAGGACGAGGTCCGTGGCCAGCGTGGCGGAGGAGACGAGTCCTAGACCCAGGGAGAACGGAAGCTTGATCAGGTTGACCACGGCGAAGAACCACGCGGCCGTGCCCAAGAAGGTCACGACCGGCATCCGCATGGCCAGGAAGTACAGGGACATGACCGGGCCGCCGGCATTGGCGACCATGGTCGTGAAACCGCCCAGTGCTCCGAAGCCCGCACCAGCCCGCCGGGAGGGTGGGGCCGGGTCGTCGCGGGGGCCGTCCTCGTGCTCTCCGGCTCGACGTCGCTGGAGGAGGGTCAGCAGGACCAGGGCGAGCAGGACGGCGCCGATCACCTTCTGCACCACGGCGCCGTCCACGAGCAGGAAGAACAGGGCCCCGGTGCCGATGCCCACGAGGACGCTGGGCAGCAGCCGCAGCAGCGTGGCGACGTCGGGGTCCCGTCGGTAGACCCACAGGGCCATGGCATCGCCGACCAGCAGCAGGAGCAGGAGGGCTGCGGTGGATTCCTTGGCCGGAAGCACCAGGGCGAACAGCCCGACCGCGACCGTCGCAGCCCCGGGCAGCGCCGTCTTGGACACCCCGACAATCGCCGCTCCGAGGCCCAGCAGGACCCAGGAGGCGGCGCCGAGCTCAGGAAGCAGGCCGAGCGGGCCCACGGCTCAGCGGCCCCGTCCGCTCACGAGCGCTGCTCGCCGGGCTGCTCGAAGGTGGTCCCCTCCACGGCGGGGATCGGCTGCCAGGTGCGGGAGGCTGCCGAGTCGACGACGGCCTCGCACACCAGTGCCGCCGAGAGCCCGTCTGCGGAGTTGGGCGCCGTGCTGCCTCCGCCGGCGACATCTGAGAGGAACAGCGAGCCCTCCACGGCCTTGAGGTCATCGAAGCTCATGGGGATGCCAGGGCCCGGCTGGAAGCTGGCGTACCGTCCGTGACCCGCGCCGGCGAGCACGGTCGTGTAGCCGTGCTCCAGGCCGCCGTCGCCGAGCTGGACCTCGAACTCGTTCATCCGCGTGAAGCTCCAGCGCGCGGAGCCCTCCGTGCCGAAGACCTCCAGGGCGTAGTCGCTGCGGTGGCCTCGGGCCACGCGGGAGGACTCCAGGGTCACCCGCGTGCCGGAGGCGGTGCGGCCCAGGGCCGCGACCCAGTCCTCATTGCCGACGGGGCCGCGCTTGTCCCCGACCTCGAAGCCGCCGTGGCCGACGCCGACCTTGGTGGGGATCGGGCGATCCGCGATGAAGATCCCGGAGTCCGCCGTGACCTCGGAGAGGCGATCGGACAGGACGTGTTGCACCAGGTCAGCGCCGTGCGAGAGCAGGTCGCCGATCACGCCGCTGCCGGCGCGCTCACGGTCGTAGCGCCAGGTGAGCGGCCCGTCCGGGGACGAGGCGTAGTCGGCGATCAGCCAGCAGCGGATGTTGGTGATCCGCCCCAGGCGCCCGGAGAGCACGAGGGCCCGGATGTGCTCGACGGCCGGGGCATGGCGGTAGTTGAAGCCCACGGCCGTGGCGATGCCTGCCGCACGGGCCGCCTCGTGGATCTCCCGGCTCTGCTGCGCCGAGGTGCCCATGGGCTTCTCGATCCAGAAGGGCTTGCCCGCCTGCGCGGCCGCCACGGCGAGGTCGCGGTGCAGGAAGTTCGGCGAGCAGATCGACACCGCCTCGACGGCGGGATCGGAGAGCAGCTCGTCGATCGAGTCCACGGCGCGCTCGAAGCCGAACTGCTCGACGGCGGCCTCCTGATTGGCGGCCACGGGATCCGCCGCCGCGATCAGGCGCGGGCGCAGCCCGAGCTCGGGGAAGCGCTCGCGCATCCTCGCGTACGCGCTGGAATGGACGCGGCCCATCCAGCCGAGCCCGACCACTCCGATGCCGATCTCACGTGCCATGGTGCTCCGATCTGTGCAGGTTCTCGTGCCCTTGCCGCGCACTGCGCGGCGAGGACGTCAGGATCCGGTGCCGAGCTCCGCCTCGAGGCGCTCGCGCATGCGGATGTTCGCGGCGTCGGCGTCCTCCTCCCAGCCGAAGACGCACACCGATACGGGCCCGTCGTAGCCCTTCTCGCGCAGGTAGGGGAACGCGACGTCCCAGGGGATCTCGCCGTTGCCGATCTCGTTGTGCTGGTGCACGCGGGCGTCGACGCCGGGTGGGTTGATGATGTAGCGGTTGCCCACGTTGGCCAGGTGGTTGTAGACGTCCGCGATGTGCAGGTGCTTGAGCCGGTCGCCGGCGTAGTCGAGCATCGGCAGCAGGTCCGTGCGCCCCTCGCCCAGGTGGAAAGCGTGCGGGAAGCAGAACTCGTAGTTCAGCCAGTCGCGGTCCACCCCGCGGATGATCTGCACTGCACGGTCGTTCGTCTCCACGAAGTCGTACGGGTGGGCCTCGATCGTGCACTCGATCCCGTAGCGCTCGAAGACGGGGATCAGCTCCTCCATGGAGCGGTAGAACTGGTGCTCCGAGGTCCGGGGCTGCTGAGGGTCGCCCGAGAACTCGGTGGCGATCAGCGGCACCTCCAGAGCATCGGCGATCTCCAGCAGCCGCTTCCAGTTGCGCACCTGCGCCTGGCGCTCCTGCTCATCGGGACTCGCCCAGTTGAACACCGGGTTGAACGACCAGATCCTGACCCCCGACTCCTCGGAGGCCTTCTTCACCTCGGAGATCTGATGGCGATCGACCTTGGGGTAGTGGTGCCATTCGTGGAAGTCCGCCCGCGGCGAGAGCTCCAGGTAGTCGAAGCCCAGCTCCGCGGCCTTGTGCAGCTCCTGAGCCACCGTCAGGTGCGGGTGGTACATGCTCGGGTCCAGCAGGATCTTCACCATCTCGTGTCCTCTCCTCGTGCGCGGCGCCGGCTTAGGCGCTCACTTGAGGCCCAGGCCGCACTCGGCGAGGAACTCTCGGGTGGCGATCGCGTTCGGCAGGGGCACCGACGGGTCGCAGGGGTACAGGTCCTGCTCGCAGATCACGTAGAGCTCCTTGTCCAGCCCCGCCAGCACGTCCACCAGCCGGTTCATGTCCGGCTCTCCGGCCGGCGGGCGCACCGAGGCGCCCTCGGCCACGGCCTTCCCGAACGGCCAGTCCTCCTCATGGGCGATCCGGGTGATCTCCGGGTCAAAGGCCTTGATGTGCACGTAGCCGATGCGCTCGGGGTACTCCTGCGCCATGAACAGCGGATCGCCCCCGCCGTAGACGATGTGCCCGGTGTCCAGGCAGAAGGAGACGTACTCGGGGTCGGTCGCCTGGAAGATCCGGGTGATCTCCTCGGGGGTCTCGATGTGGCTGTCGCCGTGCGGGTGCAGGACCATGGTCAGGCCGTAGTCGTCCTTGAGCAGCTGACCCAGGCGATTGGCGTTGTCCACATAGAGCTTCCAGGCCTCACCCGTGAGCTTGCGGTCGTCCGTGAACTCCCATGTCTTGTCGTCGCGGTACAGCGGCGGCAGGTGGACCATGTACTCCGCGCCCACAGCCGCATGGGTCTCTGCGATCGCGCGGAAGGTCCGCTCGGTCTCGGCCCACGCCTCGGCCTTGTGCAGCACGCCCCACCCGGTCCCGGCCACCACGCGGAAGCCGTTGGCGTCCATGACCCGCTGCAGCTCCTTGGCGTCCTGGGGGAAGTAGCCCCACGGCCCGGTCTCCATCACGGAGAAGCCCGCCTCGGCCATCTCCTCGAGGGCATTCTGCCAGGGGATCTGCTTCTCGTCCTCCGGGAACCACACGCCCCACTGATCGGGGCACACTCCGATGGTGAGCTTGTCGTAGGGCTTCTGCGGATTGCGGGACTTGTCCTGAGCGGTCATGGCTCTTCTCCTTCGAGGCGTCTGGGCGGGCCGGGTGGGATCAGCCGTGGGTGGGGAAGCTCATGGAGGTCTCCACGTGCTCGTCCTGATGCGGCCAGCGGGTGGTCATGGCCTTCTGCCGGGTGTAGAAGCCGACGGCCTCGGGGCCGTGGGCGTGGTGCTCGCCGAACAGCGAGTCCTTCCAACCGCCGAACGACGAGTAGCCGACCGGCGTGGGGATCGGCACGTTCACGCCGATCATCCCGACCGTGACCTCCTCCTGGTAGCGGCGGGCATAGTGCCCTGAGGCGGTGAAGATCGCGGTGCCGTTGCCGAAGGGCGAGGAGTTCACGAGCTCCAGGGCCTCGTCGAAGTTGTTGACGTGCATGACCACGAGCATGGGGCCGAAGACCTCGTCGGTGTAGGTCGAGTGATCTCGCGGGACGTCGGTCAGCACGACCGGCCCCACGAAGTTGCCGTTCTCGTAACCCTTCACGACCAGGGAGCGGCCGTCGACCACGACGGTCGCACCGGCGGCCTCGGCCTCGTCGGTCATGCGGATGACGCGCTCGCGGGCATCCGGGGTGATGACCGGAGGCATGTCCGTGGAGTCCTGATCGCCGGGGCCGACCACGAGCTTCCTGGCCTCCTCGGCGATGGCGGCCACGAAGTCGTCGTGGACGTCGCCCACCGTCACGGCCACCGGCACTGCCATGCACCGCTCGCCTGCCGAACCGAAGGCTCCTGAGGCGATCTGAGCCGCGGCCAGCTGCACGTTGGCGTCCGGCATGACCACGGCGTGGTTGTTGGCGCCGCCGAGAGCCTGGACGCGCTTGCCGTGCTTGGCGGCCGTCTCGTGCACGTGCTGGGCGATCGGCGTGGAGCCGACGAAGGAGACCGCGAAGATCCCCGGGTGGGTCAGCAGGGCGTCGACCGTGACCTTGCCGCCGTGGACGACCTGGAAGACGCCGTCGGGCAGGCCGGCCTCCTGGTAGAGCCGGGCGATGATGTTGGACGCGGAAGGATCGCGCTCGGAGGGCTTGAGGATGAACGCGTTGCCGGTGGCGATCGCGATGGGGTGCATCCAGAACGGGACCATGGCCGGGAAGTTGAAGGGCGTGATGCCGGCGACGACGCCCAGCGGCTGGCGCATGGTGTGGACGTCGATGCCCGTGGACACGTTCTCGGCGAACATGCCCTGCAGCTCCTGGGTGATCGACGTGGCGAACTCCAGGGTCTCGAGGCCGCGGGCGATCTCACCGCGCGCATCCGGAAGCGTCTTGCCGTGCTCGCGGGTGATGGCGGCGGCGATCTCGTCGGTCGCGGCGATCACGAGCTCGCGCATCCGGTACATGACCTGGGTGCGGCGGGCCAGGGAGGCCCGACCCCACTCGCGCTGGGCCTCGGCGGCGGTGCGCACGGCCTCGTCGACCGTGGAGGCATCGCCCAGGTGGAGCGTGCCGACGGCCTCGCCGGTGGCCGGGTTGTAGATGGGCTGCGTGCCTGCGGCGCCGGTGGAATCCTGGCCGCCGATCCAGTGCGAGATCTCGTACATGTTCTGCTCCTCGAAGTTGCTGTGCTGCGAATGGGGGACCCGATCGAGCGGGCCCGGGTCAGAGGTAGTGGCGCTGGGGAGTCCGGGCGGACTCGTACTCCTGGTAGGCGCGCTGGGTGGACTCCAGGCGCGAGACCTGCGAGACCGGGACGTCCCACCAACCGATGCCCGGCGGATTGGGGCCGAGCAGCTCGGTCTCCACGACGATCGCCGTGGCCTTCGGCGCGGCCTCTGCCCGTCGGTAGGCCTGGCGGAAGTCCTCGGTGGTCCGGACCTCCTGCACCTCGAGCCCGTAGCTGCGGATGTTGGCCGCGATGTCCAGGGGCACCAGGCCGCCGTCGAGCATCCCCGTCTCGCCGCTGCGCATCCGGTACTTGGTGCCGAAGCGCTGGGAGCCGTGGGACTCGGACAGGGCGCCGATCGAGGACCAGCCGTGGTTCTGGAGGATGACGAGGATGACCTTGAGGTCCTCGGCCACGATCGTGGCGATCTCCTGCGGAGCCATCTGGAACGTGCCGTCGCCGATGATGGCCACGACCTGGGAGTCGGGGGCGGCCATCTTCACGCCCATGGACGCCGGCAGCTCGTAGCCCATGCAGGAGTAGCCGTACTCCAGGTGGTACTGCTGCGGGCTGCGGGCCTTCCACAGCGCCTGGAGGTCGCCCGGCATGGACCCGGCGGCGTTGATGACGATGTCCGTGTCGCCCATGAGCTCGTTGAGCGCCCCGAAGATCTCGGTCTGCGCCGGAAGCTCCTGATCGTGCGGCTGGAAGCACGGGGCCACCCGCTCGTCCCATGCCGCGCGCAGCTCCTGGGCTCGGCGCAGGTGCTCCTCCGGTGCGCGGAAGCCGTCGAGCTTCTCGACGAGGGCCTCCATGCCGGCTCGCGCATCGGCCACGACCATGGTCGCGCTGTGCTTGGCGGCGTCGAAGGCCTTGACGTTCACGTTCACGAAGCGGACATCCGGATCGCGGAAGGCGGTGTGGGAGGCCGTGGTGAAGTCGGTGTAGCGCGTGCCGATGCCGATCACGACATCCGCCTGGGCGGCGAGCTCGTTCGCGGCGTCGTTGCCGGTGGCGCCCACGCCGCCGATCGCGCAGGGGTGATCGGCGTGGATCGCGCCCTTGCCGGCCTGCGTGTCGAGGACCGGGATGCCGGTGGCCTCGGCCAGGGCGGTCAGGGCTTCCGCGGCCTCGGAGTAGATCACGCCTCCGCCGGCCACGATGACCGGGCGCTGAGCCGAGCGGATGACCTCGACGGCGCGCTCCAGGGCTGCAGGCTCCGGCACGGGCCGGGCGCTGTGCCAGGTGTGCTCGCGGAAGAACTCGACGGGCCAGTCATGGGCCTCTGCCTGGACGTCCTGCGGCAGGCAGAGGGTCACGGCACCCGTCTCGGCGGGGTCGGCCAGGACGCGCATGGCGGCCAGGGCGCTGGGGATCAGCTGCTCCGGTCGCCAGATGCGGTCGAAGTAGCGGGAGACCGGGCGGAAGGCGTCGTTGACCGTGACGTCCATGGCGCGCTCGTCCTCGAGCTGTTGCAGGACGGGGTCGACCGCCCTGCTGGCGAAGACGTCGCTCGGCAGCAGCAGCACGGGGATGCGGTCGATCGTGGCCAGCGCGGCGCCCGTGACCATGTTCGTGGAGCCCGGGCCGATCGAGGCCGTGCAGGCCATGGTCTGCAGCCGATTGCGGGTGCGGGCGAACGCGACGGCCGCGTGGACCATGTTCTGCTCGTTGCGCGCCTGGTAGTAGGCCAGCGGCGCCTCGGCCTCGTGCGGATCGATCGCGTTCTGGAGCAGCGCCTGGCCGACGCCGGCCACGTTGCCGTGCCCGAAGATGCCGAAGGCGCCGGGGATCAGGCGCTGCCGGATGCCGTCGCGCTCGGTGTGCTGGGCGGCGAGGAAGCGCACCAGCGCCTGCCCGACGGTGAGGCGGATGGTGGCGGGCGAGTCCGCGGGATGGTCCTTGCTCATGGTGCCTCCGTGCCGTGCTGCCGTGACGTGGTCTGCCGCGAGTGCTGCCGGGGAGAAGCTCGAGAAGGCCCCTTCCGCACCGGCTGCGGATGCCCTCCATCCTGTGAGGTCTGCGTCACTATGTCAAGTGATTGTCAGTACATGAAATAGAGATGTAAGTCGGGTATTGAGCCGTTGACACGGGGATCTCTGTGTGGTGTGCTCGGTCACATCGCAATGCGCATGACATAAGACATGACAAAGCCGGACAAAGTTCGCGGCGCTCGCCGCCGGACCTGACCCACACGCCTCACCCTCGCAGGAGCCGGATCATGGAGCAGATCTCCGTCGCAGTGATCGGGGCCGGCATGGCCGGTCGCACCCACGCCAACGCCTGGCGCCAGGCCCAGACGGTCTACGGGCCGCTGCCGAAGATCAGGCTCGCCGTCATCGCGGACATGCACCTGCCCTTCGCGCAGGACGCCGCGGCGCACTACGGCTACGAGCGCGCCGTCTCGGACTGGCACGAGATCGCCGAGGACCCGAGCATCGACGTGGTCTCGATCGTCGTGGGCAACGCCCTGCACCGGGAGATCGCCCAGGCCATGGCGGAGCGCGGCAAGCACGTCCTGTGCGAGAAGCCCCTGGCCGGCACGCTCGAGGACGCCCAGGCCATGGCCGAGATCGAGGCGGCGCACCCTGATCAGGTCTTCGCGACTGGCTTCACGTTCCGCCGCAACGCCGGGGTGGCCATGCTCGCCAAGATCGCCGCGGACGGGTCTCTGGGGACGATCGGGCACATCGACGCGCACTACTGGTGCGACTACGGCGCCGATCCGCAGGTCCCCATGGCCTGGCGCTACCGCGGCCCCATGGGCTCGGGCGCCCTGGGCGACGTGGGCAGCCACCTGGTCGACTCCGCGGAGCTCATCGGGGGCCCGATCGTCGAGGTCTCCGGTGCGCAGCTGGCCACCATCATCCAGGAGCGGCCGGTGCTGGAGGGCGCTGTGGCCGGCGGGCGCGGGGTGTCCGCTGCCGCCGATGCGCCGCGGGAGGCCGTGGAGAACGACGACGTCGCAACCTTCACCGCCCGCTTCGCCTCCGGTGCGCTGGGGACGTTCTCATGCTCCCGGGTGGCCTACGGGATGCCCAACGACAAGGCGCTGAGCGTCATGGGCTCGGAGGGCACGGCCATGTGGAGCCTGGCCCGCACCGGCGAGATCCGGATCGCGGACTCCTCCAGCCCCACGGGCCTGGGCGGACTGCGCCAGGTGCTGGCCAGCCCCGAGTTCCCCTACTTCCGCGACGGCTCCTCGATGGCCTTCGCCGGGGTGGGGCTCAACCAGATCGAGCAGTTCACCTACCAGGCTCATGCCTTCATCCAGCAGGTCGCGGGGATCACCGACGGCGCGCTACCCGCCAACGCGACCTTCGCCGACGGCTATCGCGAGATGCGCATCCTCGAAGCAGTTGCCCAGTCCGCCCGCTCCGGCGGCGGAGCGGTCGCGATCGACTGAGCTGCACCGGCAGCGCCCACCGCATCCCCACAGCAACACTCCAACGAGAGACGGGACCCCACCATGGCACTGACCTACGGCGCCTACACCGCATGCCTCCAGGAGCGAAGCCTCGGAGAGGCCCTGGACGTCCTGGCCGGGCTCGGCCTGACCGGCGCGGAGGTCAACGCAGGCGGCTTCATCCCCAGCCCGCATCTGCCGGTCGACGCGCTGCTGGCCAGCGGGCAGGCCCGGCGGGACTACCTCCGGGAGTTCTCCGACCGCGGGATGGAGCTGACCGGTCTGGCGGTCTCCGGCAACCCGCTGTCACCGCTGCCCACGGAGGGCATCGTGCACGCGCACGACCTGCGGCGCAGCATCGACGTCGCCGCCGAGCTCGGGGTGCGCGAGATCGTGGCGATGTCCGGCACTCCGGGCACCGACCCCGGAGCTCAGCGCCCGGCGTGGGTCGTCAACCCCTGGAACGGCATCGATCTGGAGTCGCTCGATTACCAGTGGAGCGTCGCCGTGCCGTTCTGGAAGGAGATCGACGAGCTGGCCCGCACCCGGGACGTGAAGATCGCCCTGGAGCTGCACCCGCGCAATCTCGTGTTCTCCCCGGTGACTTTCCAGCAGTTCCTGGAGCGCGTGGAGCCCACGAACATCGGCATGAACCTGGACCCGTCCCACCTGTTCTGGCAGCAGATGGACCCCATTCGCAGCATCCAGGAGCTGGGTGAGCACGTCTTCCACGTCCACGCCAAGGACACCGCCGTGCTCCCCGGGGCTGCGCTGCGCGGGGTCCTGGACACCGCCTTCGGTCCGGTCCCCGAGGATCCTGCGCAGCGTGTGCCCACGGGCATCGGCCACTGGTGCTCCAGCTGGCCCGAGGACCCGGCCTGGCGCTTCGTCGCGCTCGGGCAGGGCCATGACACGGACTACTGGGCGGACTTCCTGCGCGCGGCAGCCGCAGCCGACCCGGACATGAACATCAACATCGAGCACGAGGACGCTGCCTTCGGCCGGGTCGAAGGGCTGGAGATCGGCGCTCGCACCCTGCTCGACGCAGCTCGGCAGGCCGGCCTGTGATCGTGCAGGCCCAGGGATCCCCCGAAGCCCCGGAGAGGAGCAGACCATGCCGCTGGTGCGCATGACCATGCACGAGGGCCGCACGCCGCAGGAGAAGCGGCGGCTGGCAGACATCGTCCAGGAGGTGATGCTGGAGCACTTCGCCGCGCCTCCGGGGGATCGCTACCAAATCCTCGAGGAACTGCCCCTCGGCAGCATCATCGCCGAGGACACCGGGCTAGGCATCGAGCGCAGCGACGGGATCGTGATCGTGCAGATCACTCAGCAGGGGCGCTCCGACGAGCAGAAGCAGGCCGTCTACCGGGAGTTGGCGGCTCGTCTCGACCAGGCGGACCTGGTGCGCCCAGAGGATCTGATCGTCTCGGTCGTGGCCAACGAGAGGGCCGACTGGTCCTTCGGGCACGGGCGCGCGCAGTTCCTCACGGGCGAGCTGTGAGCATCCGCACCGAATCCCGCCCCAGATCCACTCCTCACCAAAACGCTAGGAGCTGTTCCACATGTCGCTCGGCGATCTCAACATCATCACCTTCGGACGCTGCGGCGTCGACATCTACCCTCTGGCCGTGGGGAGGTCCCTGGCCGAGGTCGACACCTTCGGCAAGTTCCTGGGCGGTAGCCCGACCAATGTCGCGGTGGCGGCCGCACGGCTGGGCGATCGTCCGGCCGTGATCTCGGGCGTCGGCGACGACCCGTTCGGTGCCTACGTCCGCACCGAGATGCAGCGCCTGGGCGTTGATCCCCGATACGTGATCACGGACGACGACCTCTCCACGCCGGTCACATTCTGCGAGATCTTCCCACCCGATGACTTCCCCCTGTACTTCTACCGGCGTCCGTCGGCTCCGGATCTGCAGGTGAGCCCGGAGGATCTCGATCTGGATGCCATCCGCGAGGTCCCCCTGTTCTGGTTCTCCGGAACGGGCCTGTCGGAGGAGCCGAGCCGCGCCGCCCACTTCACGGCGCTGGAGGCGCGGGGCCGCACGGAGCACACGGTCTTCGACCTCGACTACCGGCCCATGTTCTGGTCCTCCAAGGATGAGGCACGTGAGCAGTACCGCGAGGCGCTCAAGCACACGACCGTCGCGGTGGGCAACAAGGAGGAGTGCGAGGTCGCCGTCGGGGAGACCGAGCCGGAGCGGGCCGCCGACGCTCTGCTGGAGGCCGGAGTCTCCGTGGCCATCGTCAAACAGGGGCCCAAGGGCGTCCTCGGCAAGACGGCCGAGCACCGCGTGGAGGTCCCGCCGAACATGATCCAGGTGATCAACGGGCTGGGGGCCGGCGACAGCTTCGGCGGCTCGCTGTGCCACGGGCTGCTTCAGGGCCAGAACCTCGAGACCATCCTCACGCGCTGCAACGCGGCCGGGGCGATCGTCACGAGCCGCCTGGAGTGCTCCACCGCCATGCCCACCTCGGAGGAGATCGACCTCCTGATCAGCGGCGGCGATCCCAATCAGGGCAAGTCCATCGACCAGATGCTCGCGGCCATCCGCGCGCGCGGCCTCGAGGAGCAGACAGCATGACCGCCGCCGATCCGTTCGCCCGCTCCTACGCGGAGATCACCGAGATCCGTCTGCAGGATCCGGGGCGCATCGCCCGCTTGGCGGCGACCCGCAAGCGTCGCACCGTCGCAGAGGTGGACGGCGCGATGATGATAGTGGCCGCCGACCACCCGGCCCGCGGAGCCCTGGGATCCGGAGCGCGCACCGACGCCATGGCCAGCAGGACCGAGCTGCTCGACCGGCTGAGGGAGGCGCTGGCCGTTCCCGGTGTCGATGGGGTGCTGGGCACCGCCGATGTTCTGGAGGACCTCCTGCTGCTCGGCGCGCTCGAGGACAAGGTCGTCTTCGCGTCCATGAACCGCGGCGGGCTGCAGGGCGGCAGCTGGGAGATCGAAGACCGGTTCACCGCCTACGACGCCCGGTCGATCCGCGCGGCTGGATTCGACGGCGGCAAGATGCTCACGAGGATCGACCTCGAGGACGAGCGCACCTCCAAGACGCTGCAGTGGAGCGCGGACGCCGTCTCGGAGCTGGCCCGGGAGGAGCTGATCGCCATGGTCGAGCCCTTCATGTCCTCGCGCCGGGACGGCCGAGTGGTCAACGACCTGACTCCCGAGGGCGTCATCCGCTCGATCCACATCGCCCAGGGCCTGGGCACCACGAGCGCCTACACCTGGCTGAAGATCCCCGCGGTCGATGACATGGAGCGGGTCATGGATGCCACGACCCTGCCCTCGGTGATCCTCGGCGGCGATCCCGTCGGCAAGGACCCCGACGAGGTCCGCGCGTCATGGCGCACCGCACTGGCCTGCCCGAATGTCAGGGGGCTCGTCGTCGGGCGCACCCTGCTCTACCCCGCGGACGGGGACGTCACCTCCGCGGTGTCGACCGCGGTGGAGATGACCCGCTGAGCCAACAGCATGCATACGAGGAGGAGCTGACATGAGCGAACTTCATCTGCCCGCCGGAACCACCGCCGAAGGGCCGTGGGACACCGTCGTGCGACCGGGGGAGCGAGAGGGGTGGGTCCACACGGGCCTGCAGGTCCTCGTCCTGGCCGCCGGAGGATCCGAGTCCTGGACGGCCGACGGCGTGGAGGCCATGATCGTGCCGCTGAGCGGTGCGTGCGCGGTCGAGGTCGACGGCGCCGTCCACGACCTGAGGGGGCGCACGGACGTCTTCGCCGGGCCCACGGATGTGCTCTATGTCCCGGTCGGAGAGTCGATCACCGTCTCCAGCGCGCAGGGCGGCCGCTTCGCGGTGGCCACCGCGCGGGCCGGGAACCGCCATCCCGTGGCCCTGATCCGGGCCGAGGACATCCCTGTGGAGATCCGCGGGGGCGGGAACATGACCCGCATGGTCCGCAACTTCGGGACGGTCGGGTCCTTCGATGACTGCGACTCCCTCATCGCCTGCGAGGTGGTGACCCCCGGCGGCAACTGGTCCAGCTATCCCGCGCACAAGCACGACGAGACCACGTCCCAGGAGTCCGAGCTCGAGGAGATCTACTACTACGAGATCCAGTCCTCGCCCGAGGGCGGCCCGGGCTTCGGACTGCACCAGACGTCGTCGTCGGATCCCTCCCGCCCCGTGGACACGCTCGCCGAGGTCCGCGCAGGCGACGTCGTCCTGGTCCCGAGCGGCTGGCACGGTCCGTGTGCCGCAGCGCCGGGGCACGACATGTACTACCTGAATGTCATGGCCGGGCCCGAGCCGCAACGGGCCTGGAACATCACCGACCACCCCGAGCAGACCTGGGTGCGCGGCACCTGGGACAGTGCTGGCCCGGATCCGCGGCTGAGCGGGCGCTCCTGAACCCCGCCCGCGGTCGGGGAAGGGATCCCGACCGGGCACGACGACGAATCGAGGAGAAGAACCATGGCTGAGGCCGCAGAGGAACTGACAGGACCCACCGACGTCCGTGTGGGCGTGATCGGCGTGGGGCAGATGGGCGCGGACCACGTGGAGCGCATCACCCGGCGGATCAAGGGCGCCCGGGTGACGGTCGTCAACGACTACAGCGCGGAGACTGCCCAGAAGGTGGCCGCGGGCGCTCCGGGCGCACGCGCCGTCGGCAGCCCGGAGGAGGTGATCTCCGCAGACGACGTCGACGCGGTGATCATCGCGACTCCCGGCAGCTTCCACAAGGACCAGACCATCGCCTGCATCCGGGCGAGCAAGCCGGTGCTGTGCGAGAAGCCGCTGGCCATGAGCCCCGAGGACGCATATGCGGTGGTCGAGGCGGAGCGCGACTCTGGCGGGACCTATGTGTCCGTGGGCTTCATGCGCCGCTTCGACCGGGAGTACGCCGAGCTCAAGGACGCCATGGAGGCGGGCGAACTGGGGGAGGTGAGCGTGATCAACTGCAAGCACCGCAACGCGCACACACTGCCCGGGTTCGTGGACTCGATGATGGTCTACGACTCCGCCGTCCACGAGGTCGACGCCATCTCCTACTTCCTCGACGAGCCCGTCACCGAGGTCCAGACCGTCCTTCCGCTGCCGGGCCCCCGTGCGCCCGAGGGCCAGCACGACCCCATGATCTTCATCTTCCGCACCGCCTCAGGGCGGATCGTGACCGACGAGCTCTACGTCAACACGGCCTCCGGATACGAGGTCCGCACGGAGGTGCTGGGCTCGAAGGGCATCGCGACGATCGGCATGGGCGTCCAGCGGGTCACCACGCACCGTCCCGACGGCACCTGGGACGGCTCGCTGCCCGGAGACTTCCGCCCGCGCTTCGTCGACGCCTACGACGCCCAGGTGCAGGCCTGGGTGGCTGCGATCTCCGACGGCTCCAATGTGGACGAGCGCTCGGCCACGGCCTGGGACGGCTACCTGGCCGCTGCCACCTGCGCTGCGGCGGAGGAGTCGCTGAGCGCAGGGAGGTTCGTCCCGGTCACCACGCGCGAGCGTCCGTGAGCCGGATGGCGGGCTGAGCGCCCCGGATCGCCTCGTTCTTCACATACGACGAGGGAGATCCGGGGTATGTTCGGACACCTGTGGAGCCGAGGCGCCCGAGCAGCGGAGCGCCCGGGCGGCTCCCACAGCCCGAGCGGAGCTGAGGACGCATGGACACGCCGACCACGGAGCTCTTCCCCGTCGACATCGAGATCGATCGGTCGTCGCCGACGCCCTTGTACCTCCAGGTGGCCAACGGGATCGAGCGGGCGCTGCAGTCAGGCGACCTGGCCCCCGGAGCCCGGCTCGAGAACGAGGTCGAGCTCGCCCAGCGTCTGGCGATCTCCCGGCCCACCGTCCGCCAGGGCATCCAGGAGCTCGTGGACAAGGGCATGCTCGTGCGCAAGCGCGGGGTGGGCACCCAGGTCGTGAAGTCCCGGGTCAACCGCTCGGTGGCGCTGACCTCCCTGTTCGACGACCTGTCCGGCGCCGGGCGCAAGCCCCGGACCGACGTGCTCGAGTATCGCGTCGGACGTCCCAGCGCGGAGGTCGCTGGGCGCCTGCTGCTGGAGTCCGGTGAGCTCGTCATGGAGTGCGTCCGGCTGCGCTATGCGGATGGAGAGCCGCTGGCGGTCATGCGCAACACGCTGCCCGAGCGGATCGCCCCCTCGCGCGAGGAGCTGCTGGAGCGGGGCCTCTACGCCTCGCTGCGGGACAAGGGCGTGCGGCTGGCCGTGGCGCATGAGCGGATCGGGGCGACCGTCGCCGATGCCGAGCACGCGCCGCTGCTGCACGAGCAGGAGGGTGCGGCCCTGCTGACGATGGATCGCAAGGTCTTCGCCAATGACGGCTCCGTGATCGAGGTGGGCCACCACCTCTACCGCGCTTCGCACTACGCCTTCGAGGCCACTCTCGTCGAGTGACTCGAACCCAACCGGCCGATCCATGTCCGGACACATGACTCTCCGGTAATGAGATGTGAGCCTTAGCGAACGGGTGACAGGCGTGCCCCTTCTTCGGTGGGCCCTTTCCACTCCCCGTATCCACGGTGATCAGACGCTGAGAAAGCGCTCCCATCGATCTGGCAATTTGTCTGTACAAAGCGATGCGCCGCACGTATCTTGACCTTCAGAACGTGATGCGAGTCACCTGCCGCATCCACCGGGCCGCTTCCCTCAGGACGGCCATCGACGGCTGAAGCCGTCGCTTCTGACGACGAAGGAGTCACCATGGCCGCTGAACCGCTGCCGAGCAAGATCTCACTGCCGCCGCTTGCCAGCGGTCCGCACTCCAAGCGCCTGGGCCAGGTCGCCCTCGTGGCGACCATGGGCGGTCTGCTCTTCGGCTACGACACCGGCGTGATCAACGGCGCTCTGGAGCCCATGTCCGAGCAGCTCGGGCTCACGGTCGACAACGAGGGCCTGGTCACGAGCACCCTGCTCGTGGGCGCGGCCCTGGGCGCGGCGCTGATCGGCCGGCTCTCCGATGGCTGGGGCCGCCGCAAGACGATCATCCTGCTGTCCCTGATCTTCTTCGTGGGAACGCTCGCCTGCGTCCTGGCGCCGGGGCTGGCCACACTGCTCGTCGGACGGTTCCTGCTGGGTCTGGCGGTCGGCGGCGCCTCCACGGTGGTGCCGGTCTTCCTGGCAGAGCTGGCGCCCTATGAGATCAGAGGCTCTCTCTCCGGGCGCAACGAGATGATGATCGTCGTCGGGCAGCTCGCCGCGTTCATCATGAACGCCATCCTGGGCAGCATCCTGGGGCACATCGACGGCGTCTGGCGCATCATGCTGCTGGTCGCGGCCCTGCCGGCGATCGCGCTGTTCATCGGTATGATTCGCGTCCCGGAGTCGCCGCGCTGGCTGATGGCCCGCGGCCGCTACGACGAGGCGCTCGCCGTGCTGAAGACCATCCGGTCCGAGGAGCGCGCGGAGGCCGAGCTCGCGGAGGTCCGCGCGCTCGTGAACCTCGAGTCCAAGGCGCATGAGACCGGGATCTCCAGCGTCCTGGGCAACAAGTGGCTGCGCCGCATCCTGCTCGTGGGCATCGCCCTGGCGGTCTTCCAGCAGCTCACCGGCATCAACTCGATCATGTACTACGGCACGATCGTCCTGGGCCAGGCCGGCTTCGGCCGCCAGGCGGCGCTGATCGCCAACATCGCCCCCGGCATCATCGCCGTGGTCGGCGCGTTCATCGCCCTGTGGATGATGGAGAAGATCAATCGCCGCACCACGATCATCACCGGCTACTGCCTGACCGCCACGTTCCACCTGCTGATCGGGCTGTCCTCGCTGCTGCTGCCGGAGGGCTCCGCGGCTCGACCCTGGGTGCTGCTCATCTTCATCGTGGCCTTCGTGGGCTCCATGCAGACGTTCCTGAACGTGGCCACCTGGGTGCTGCTCAGCGAGATCTTCCCGCTGCACATGCGCGCCGTGGGCATGGGCATCTCGGTGTTCTGCTTGTGGATCGCTAATGCGGTGCTCTCGCGGTTCTTCCTGAACATCGTGGAGGCGTTCTCGCTCACCGGAACGTTCTTCGGCTTCGCCGTGGTCAACCTGATCGCTGTGGCCGTGATGTTCAAGTTCCTGCCGGAGACCCGTGGTCGCAGCCTCGAGGATGTCGAGGAGGACGTCACCACCGGCGCGATCTTCCAGGTGCAGAAGGAGTCCTGATCCCGTCGATCGCTCGATCGCACTGCTCGGCGCCGTCGGTCCCCGGACCGGCGGCGCCGCCGCGTTTCAGCTGCAGCCCATCCCGGCCAGCTCGACGCAGTCGCGGCAGACCAGGTGGCCCGAGTCGGCCGGCTGGATGTCCAGGAAGCGCACGCTGGGCAGGTGCGCCTTCACGACGGCTGCGGCCACGGCCTCCGTGACCGCCTCCACGTTCTGCTCGGGGACCAGCATGAGCACCGAGCCGCCGAAGCCGCCGCCGATCAGCCGTGCGCCGTCGGCGCCGGCGGACAGCGCTGTGTCCACGATGAGGTCGGCGGCGGCGAACGAGGCCTCGGCGTCGTCGCGCATCGAGGCGTGTCCGCTGGTGAGGATCCGCCCGACGGCGCAGGGGACCGAAACCCCCGTCTCGCCGGCGAGCAGGGCGTCGATCTGCTCGGAGCGCAGCATCTCCGTGAGGGCGTGGCGCAGGCGGCGGAAGGCGTCGCCGGGGTCGCGGCCCACGAGCTGCTCGGCGGTGGGCGCGGCATCCTCCCAGCGGCGCAGGACGGTCTCGACGTCGTCCTGGGACGGTGTCTCCGGCAGGAGGTCCCGCAGGCGGTCGGCGCCCAGGAATCGGGCGGCTGCCTCGGCGTCCAGGCGGCGGGAGGAGAACTCGTGCCCGCCGAGCCAGTGCGGTGTGCGCGTGTCCACGCCGATCAGCCGGTGCCCGTCCAGCAGCGCGTCGGCGGGGCGGTAGGTGATCGAGAAGTCGCGGCAGTCCAGGGAGACCACCTGGCCGGCGTGGGAGCGCAGGCTCGCGGTCTGATCCAGCCCGCCGGTGTTCGCACCCACCACGCGGACCTCCGCCATCATGCAGGCATGGGCCAGGGCTGCGCGGCGGGCGTCGTCGTGCTCGTCGGAGCCGGTGATCATCCCCGCGAAGGCGAGGATCGAGGCGCACTCCAGCGCGGCCGAGGACGACAGGCCGCCGCCCACGGGAAGAGTGGAGCGGATCAGCATGTCGGCTCCGAAGCCCTCGGGGATGCTGATCCCGGGGGTGCACTCCGCCACCTCGTGCAGGCCCCACAGGGCGCCGGCCACGTAGCCGGTCCAGCCCTCGGGACGGCCCGGGCCGATGTCCTCCACGCGGACCTCGACGATCCCCTCGTCCAGCGTGGGCTCCAGGGTGCGCATGCGCAGGAGGCCGTCGGTGCGCGGTGCTGCAGCCACGAGCGTTCCGTAGGGCAGGGCCAGCGGAAGGCAGCGCCCGCCCAGGAAGTCGATGTGCTCTCCGTTGAGGTTCGCGCGGCCCGGGGACTGCCAGATGCCTTCCGGCCTGCGGCCGAAGACCCTCTCGAAGTTCTCGAGACCGCTGCGCGCGATCACCGCATTGTCGGGGTGCGGCACCCATTCGGGTGCGGCAGATCCCGGCTCCGCGGGGTGGGGCTGGTGCACGGGGGCCTCCTGGTGCTGAGAAGTGCGCCCCCACTCTAGACCCGGTGCCGGACGCGCTATCAGCGCAGGCGCCGCTCGTGCTGCGTGCCACTGCCCTGCGCGGTGCGCCGCGGTCGGAACGACCGGCGCGGCTTGGGCGGCGGGTTCGACGCGCCGTGGGTCGTGACCACCTGCAGAACGCGCTCCAGGTCTGTGCCCACGGTGACCAGCCACCAGTGGTCCCAGGTGTTGCGCATCTCGAGGTTCTCCAGGACGTTCGAGAGATCGCTCACCCGCGCACGGGCCCGCGCGGCCAGGATCTGGACCTCGTCCTTCTCCTCGTCGTCCAGGTTCAGCGGCACGATCGACAGGGAGGTGGTCATGGTCGAGAACGACTCGGTGTCCACCTTCCATGCCACGCGCATGACCTCGGCGACGGCGCGCAGCGTGCGCTCGAGCTCGCGGGAGACGTCGGCGGGGACCACCATGTGGGAGCCGTCCTCGGCGAACAGCCTGCGCAGGGCGTCGGTGAGGTCGCGCATGTAGAAGGAGACGTGCTCCACGCGGATCAGACGGGCCAGACCGGGGTCCTGACCCTTCTTGTTGGGCAGCATCATGCGCGGGTTGCCCTTGGCGGTGGAGGCGGTGGCTTCGACGACGCCGCGGACCTCCGCGGCGACCGAGGCGAGCTGGTAGTTGACCTCCACCCAGTCGGTGCGCGAGGTCGAGCCGGGCGTGCGGACCTCCATGGCGACGTCGCGCAGATAGAACACCATCAGCCGTTCGATCCGCCCCAGCTCCAGGGACGCGGAGCGGAAGTCGACGGGCTGAGCCACCACGTAGTTCACGATCAGCCCGATCGTGGCACCGGTGGCCATCTGGACGATGTAGCCCAGCGAGTAGTTGTCGGCGTTGGGCCCGCCCACCACCAGCACGAACAGCGCGGTGATGGGGATGTAGTCCGCCCCGGCCCCGAACCTGCGGACGCCCGCCAGGATGACGCCGAGGGCGATGGCGGGGAACAGGGTGATGACCACCGGCCACGGCGTGAGCTGGACTGTCAGGGCCAGGAGCATGCCCACGCCCAGTCCCAGAAGCGTCTGCCCCGCAGTGCGCAGCGAGCCCGTGAGGCTCGGGTACATCGCCACGAGCGCGCCCAGAGGGGCGTAGTAGGGGTACTGCGCCACGACGCCCGGCATGAACGGAGCGACCATGTAGGCGAGCATGCAGGCCAGCGCCGCCTTGAGGGCCAGCAGCAGGCGCGACGAGTTGATCGTGCTGTTGTGCCAGGGGCGCAGCAGCGAATCATCGTCGTCGCGCGAGGCCGATGACGGCTGGGAGGAGAGGCGCACGGCAGTCCTGTTCAAGCGGGGCGAGTGCCCGGGATCAGATGCTTGAGGGGCGCGAGAAGAGATCTACGCGCCGGTCACTTTAGCGGTCCGCATGGCCTCGGGTCGATGGGTGCAGGCGACGGATTTCTGCCGTGACTGTTCATGAAGATTCGACCCGTGACCTGCTGTGACGCACGTTCGTCCGGGTCATCCACAGGTCTCGACGACCCACTGTCGTGACGCTGTGACTGCGGCCTACGATCACGGCACTTGTCGTCATGCGCCTGAGACTGCAGGGGCATCGAGCCGGAGGCCATCCGATGACCGCGAGATCCCTCGTCCTGCCTGCCACCGCAATGGTCGCAGCAGTGCTGCTGACGGCCTGCGCCCCGACGGACGACGGCCCCGACGGCTCCAGTAGCACGGCCTCCGAGGCGGCGACTGACAAGTCGCCAGGCAGCGACGGAGAGTACGTCGAGGCCTCCGCCGACGGCCCTGCGCAGAACGTCCCCAAGCCGGAGAAGCCCGCGCTGGCCGATGGGGAGAGCTACGAGGGGGCTCAGGCGTTCCTCGATTACCTCGCTGATACGCGCGCATATGCCTGGCAGACGGGGGATACGTCGCTGATCAGGGAGATCACGGCGGAAGAATGTGAATCATGTACGGAAGAGTATAATGACATAGAAGAAGTGTATGATTCAGGCGGTTGGGCAAGTTCGGGCCAGGAAACCATTCGGATAATTGACGAGGACATGCCGGTTGATTCATTTGGATATCCAGCTCCGCGAACCGAAGTGGATTATTCTGGTCTGACGATTTGGGAGTCTGATGGAAGCGTCGCCCACGAGTTCGCTCCTATCTCAGGTGACAGCGAACCGATTTATGTCCATATGGAATATTCCGCCGGAATGTGGATATTAATTCAGCCCACCCCGGTTGCTATATAGGACAGATCATGGTTAGACGGCCACTCGAGGTGTTGGCGTGCACTGCGCTGATGGCGTTCTTGGCGTGCACCCCTGGCGTGGCTGACGATGGGGAGATTCGCCGTGACGGATTCCGTGGACAAGCTGAGGTTTCCAGCGCGCATGCGGTCGGCTCTGGTGTGGAGTTAAGATTTGAGGCAAGCGCTAGGGGTGCTAGAGGGCCTGAGGCTTCCAGGGGTAACTCTGGCGACTCCCCGGGCGCGGGAGAGGCGCCAGGGCCGTCGGGGCAGATAGTTTCTTCAGGGGATGTCGAACATTTCCAGAAGGTTCTCCGTCAGTATTCAACTCAGAGTGAATTTGAGGACGGGAATAGAAGTGCGCCGAGTGTTGAAACGGCGGACTACTCTTTAGTTGACCTCTGTGCTGGCTCCTCAGATGAATCTGGTTGCGCAGAGCAAGAGGCATGCACATTGGCTGATGGGTCGGCCGGGCAGAACCTTTATGTCGAGTTCGCTGTTTCAGGAGACAGCACGACAAGAGTGAGTGACCCCATCTGCTCGCCGGCGGATCAGGTCCCCGAGGGCGATGAGCCCATGCCGCTGCCGGTCTTCACCGTGGAGGATCTGCGTCGCCTGGAGGTGAGTCCGGCGGTGACCGCGGTGGAGCCGGCGCCGGACACGCTCGTGGGTCTGCACACCAACATGTACGCCTCAGCGGAGGACCAGGTCTTCGACACCGAACTGGCGGGCTTCCCCGTCCAGGTGCGAGTGACCCCGGTGTCGTTCACCTGGGACTACGGCGATGGGACGACCTTCGGCCCCACGGAGCTCAGCGGCGGTCCGCTTCCTGCGGGCTCGTGGGATGAGCCCACCGATACGAGTCACCAGTACGCCGACACCGGCGACGTGTCGGTGGTGCTGACCACTGAGTTCGCGGGCGAGTACTCGGTCAGCGGTGGCCCTTGGCTGCCGGTCGACGGCACCAGCACGGTCAGCAGCGACCCCGTCGCACTCAGCGTCTGGCGCTCGACCGTGCGCAACTACGCCGACGACTGCTTCGACAACCCCGGCGGCGTCGGCTGCTGAGCCTCAGGCTTCCCAGTCCTCTGGGGCCCACGGCTCGCCGTCGGCCAGGGCGTTGAGCTCGTAGGCGCCCTTGTCGTCGATCTGCTCGCGCAGGATGTCGGCATGACCGGCATGGCGGGCGTACTCCTCGATCGCGTGGAGCACCACCCAGCGCACAGGCCAGGACTCCACGTCATCCGGGAACCACGGCTTGTCCGGAACCGGGATGCGGGCCTCCAGGTCCACCGACGGAACCGTGTGCTCGACCCAGGCGGCCATGTCATGCAGGGCGGTGATCAGGGACTCGGCGGTGTCGTCGTCGTGGACCGCGTCTGCGGAGGGGACGCCGGCCTGGAAGTCCCGGGTGCCGTGGGTCCGGGCGCGGGTTGGATCGAGCGCGGCGAAGATCCCCTCATTGCCCACGAACAGGCAGTGCCGGGCGATGCCGCCGAGGCTCATCTGGCTGGCGGCGGGCGTCCTGCGCAGCTGCTCGGCGTCGAGGCCCTGGAGTGTCGTGGCGACCTGGCGGATCTGCTGAGCGGCAAAGGCGGCCAGCGCATCGTGCTCGGTGGTGACCTGGCGGGTGAAGAAGGGCATGCGAGCCTCCTGGTGCTTGGGGCTGAACAGGCTCAGCCGCGATGGGCCCAGAGATCCCGCAGCAGCGCGACCTCGGCCAGATGGTGAATCACCTCGCGGTTGATGTGCAGGGCCAGGTCAGCGAAGGGCCGATCGCCCCACGGGCCCTCGGCCGGTCCGCACGGCTGCTGCATGCGCTCGTCGTCCACGCTGCGCAGGCCGTCGAGCCACCGCTCGACCTCGCGATCGAGCTGGGCGAGGGCCTCGTCGGCGGTGCCCGCGAACTCCCACGTGCCGTAGGAGGCCTCGGGGCCGTCGAAGTGGCTGTGGCTGCGCGCGGCCAGCACGCCCACGATCACGTGCCCCAGCCGCCACGAGATCGTCGTGAACGGCTGCGGCTGCCCCTCGACGAGGTCGAAGTCGATGACCAGGTCACCGGCCCCGGCCTGGTGCGCGGTGCGCTGCTCGTCGGCGGAGTGCACCGTCCACGCCTGCTGGTCATCGCCGGTGGGGTCCCAGAGGAGCTCCTCGTCCGTGAGTCCCTCCAGTCGAGGGCGCAGCAGGTTCTGCCAGTGCCACTGCAGCTGCTCGACGGCGGCTGAGGTCAGGGGATTCGTCGTCATGCGGACGACGATCCCATGCGGCCTCAGCCCACGGCCAGGTCGAAGCGCCTGATGAACGCCGCCATGGCATTGCGCGCTGTGGACTCCAGCGGGCGGAAGGTCCCGTCCGCCCAGCCAGTGGTGATCCCGACGCTGCGGGCCCAGCAGATCTCCTTGTAGAACGCGGAGCGCGGAGTGAGGTCGCGGAAGGGGGAGCGAGCCGGTGCGGTGAACGCCGGAGAGCCGGCCGCACGGTAGAACAGCGCGCAGGTGGCATTGCGGTCGATCGGGTCCAGCGGGCGGAACGTGCCGTCGCTCCAGCCGTTGAGCAGACCGCGCTCCCGCGCCCAGCACATCTCCCGGTAGAACTGCTGGCCGGGGCGCACGTCGGTGAACGGCGATCGCCCCGGCGCGGTGAAGTCCGGCGAGCCGGCCATGCGGTGGAACACCGCGGCCATGGCGTCGCGCTTGATGGTGCTCAGGGGTCGGAAGCTGCCGTCGCCCCAGCCGCGGAGGTAGCCGAGCTCGGAGACCCACCCGATCTCCGCCGCGAAGGCGGATCGGCTGCTGATGTCCCGGAATGTCGCCATGAGGAGTCCTTTCGGGGCCGTCGGCTCAGTACCAGCCGAGAGCGCGCAGCTTCTCGGCGATGGCGGTCGCGACGATCAGGTAGCCGAAGCGGTTGAGGTGGTAGCTGTCGCCCTTGAGCTCGAGCGGGGCCATGCCCCATGACGCGCGCTGACGGTCGGCTGCCGTGGAGCCGATGCTGTAGCGGCGCAGCTCGAGATGCTGCCAGCGCTGCGGATCCGTGAGCACGGCATTGATGTCCAGGTACTGAGCCCCGTACTCGCGGGCATAGGCCCGGTTGACGGTGTCCACCCGGTCGTAGGCGGCGGTGCCGGGGGTGTCCAGGAAGTTCTTCCAGTGGCCCAGGACGAGCGTCGACTCGGGCTCCACGTCATAGGCGGCGCGGGTATCGGCCAGGACGCGATCGATGTCGCCGATGTTGTTCTTGCCCATCCACAGCAGGTGCGTGCTGCCGCGGTGTCGCGCCTCCAGGTCGGTCACCCAGCGGGACCGAGCCGAGACGCCCACGTGCACGGGGGAGTCGGCGGAGGCGCGGCGGATCTCCACCTTGCGGTGGGTCCCTGCGACATAGCGCAGGTCGAACGGAACTCCGTCGATGGTGCCGGGGTAGGAGCGACCGGACTCGGGCACGCGGCGATCCAGGGTGGGCAGAACCAGGGTTCCGGAGGCGGGGAGCATTCCGGCTGCTCCCATGTAGCGGAAGTCCAGGCGCGCGGCGGCCTTCTCGGAGCGGGCCATCAGGATCTCGGGCGACCGAGCGGCGGGCGTGGCCTCCGAGGTGACGGTCGTTCCCAGCAGCCTGGCGAGCTCGGTGTCCAGATGGACCACCCGGAAGCCGTCGGTGATGGCGCTGGCATAGGAGGCGGCCGACGAGCTGCCCCACAGCACGATTGGCCGCTCGGCGGCCGAAGCCTGCGTCGCCGCTGCCCCGGCGGCGCTGACGGTGAGGGCCGCCGCCGTGGCTGCCAGGACTGCGCGGCGTGAGGGGCCGTGTCCGGCGGCGGTCGAGGGCAGGGCGGCAGGGCGCTGGGGCCTTCCTGCGGCGTGGGGGGTCATATGGGCGGTAGGCCTTTGTTCGGGGGATCTGAACGGCGCCGCTTGTGGGCACTGGGGGGCTTCAGGCTACAAATCTGGGTGAGCCCACAGAGACTCCGTCATCTTGGAGACGCTCTGTGACGCGGGGTACCCTCACACCGGAAGACGACAGACCACGCCGATGAGCGGTTCCGGGAGAGACCCCGCGGACACCGCCGCGCGGGCGCCGTAGGAGCAACCCTCCCCGGGAAACTCTCAGGCACCGGCACCGGGATCGCTCGGCACCTCTGGAAAGCCCGGGATCGACCCCCAGGTCGTGACCGGCACCGACGGAGCAAGCGGGCCCACCCGCGGAAACTCTCAGGTCCCATGACAGAGCGGGGAGGAACCGGCCGGGGCATGCCCCCTCAGACCAAGGAGTTCCCCAATGAGCCCTTCCGCACCTGCTGACAGCGCCGTGAGCGCCTCGGGCGTCAGCTCCGACGCACTGGCCTTCGTGGACCGCCACGTGGGCCCGCGCGGCCAGGAGATCGACCAGCTGCTCAGCGCCGTGGGCGTGGGCTCGCTGGCGGAGCTCGTGGATCAGGCCGTGCCGGCGTCGATCCGCATGGACCGCGAGCTGGACCTTCCCGACGCCCTCAGCGAGGCCGAGGTCCTCAGCGCCCTGCGCGGCATCGCGGATCAGAACGAGCCGGGCCGCCCGATGATCGGCCAGGGCTTCTACCGCACCGACACCCCCGCGGTCATCCAGCGCAACCTGCTCGAGTCCCCGGCCTGGTACACGGCCTACACCCCGTACCAGCCCGAGATCTCGCAGGGCCGCCTCGAGCTGCTGCTGACCTACCAGACCATGGTCCAGGACCTCACCGGCCTGGACATCGCCAACGCGTCGCTGCTGGACGAGTCCTCCGCCGTCGTCGAGGCCGCGCTGCTGATGAAGCGCGCCAACCGCAAGGCCAAGAACGGCGCGATCCTGGTGGATGCGGATCTCTTCCCGCAGCACCTGGCCGTCATCCCGGGCCGCGCCCGCGCCGTGGGCATGGACCTGGAGATCCTGGACCTCTCGCAGGGCATCCCGCAGGAGCAGCTCGAGCGCGAGAACGGCATCGCCGGCGTGATCCTCCAGCAGTCGGGCTCCTCCGGCAAGGTCCACGACTGGACCGATGTCATCGCCCAGGCCAAGGGCGCCGGCGCCATGACGACCGTCGTGGCCGATCTGCTGGCCCTGACCCTCGTGAAGTCCCCGGGCGAGATGGGCGCGGACATCTCCGTGGGCACCTCGCAGCGCTTCGGCGTCCCGCTGTTCGCCGGCGGGCCGCACGCCGCCTTCATGGCGGTGCGCTCGGACCTGCAGCGCAGCCTGCCCGGCCGCCTGGTCGGCGTCTCCCACGACGACACCGGCCGCCCCGGCTACCGCCTGGCCCTGCAGACCCGCGAGCAGCACATCCGCCGCGAGAAGGCCACCTCCAACATCTGCACGGCCCAGGCGCTGCTGGCCGAGGTCGCCGCCTGCTACGCCGTCTACCACGGCCCGGACGGCCTGCGCCGGATCGCCCGTCGCGTCCACAGCCGTGCCCGCACGATCGTCGATGCCCTGCAGAATGCCGGCATCGAGCTGGTCTCCGATCAGGTCTTCGACACCGTCGTGGCCCGCGTCCCGGGCCGCGCCGACGAAATCCTCGCAGCCGCCGCCGAGAACGACATCGACCTGCGCCGCGTGGACGACGACCACGTGGGCGTCTCCGCGGATGAGCGCACCTCCGCGCAGGACGTCGCGGACGTGCTCGGCGCCTTCGGCGTGCAGGTCGAGGCCGAGGCAGATCCCACGGCCGCTCCGGCGCTGCCCGAGGCGCTGGTGCGCACCTCCGAGTTCATGACCCACGAGGTCTTCAACACCCACCGCTCCGAGACCTCCATGATGCGCTGGCTGCGCCGCCTCTCGGATCGCGACCTGGCCCTGGATCGCACCATGATCCCGCTGGGCTCGTGCACCATGAAGCTCAACGCCGCGGTCGAGATGGCCTCGATCACCTGGCCCGAGTTCGCGGACGTCCACCCGTACTCCCCGGCCTGGCGCATGCAGGGCTGGCAGCACCTGGTGGAGGACCTCGAGTCCCGCCTGGCCGAGCTGACCGGCTACGCCAAGGTCTCGATCCAGCCGAACGCCGGCTCCCAGGGCGAGCTCGCCGGCCTGCTGGCGATCCGCCGCTGGCACATCTCCCGCGGCGACGAGTCCCGCGACCTCGTGCTGATCCCCGCCTCGGCGCACGGCACGAACGCCGCCTCCGCGGTGCTGGCCGGGCTGCGCGTGCGCGTCGTGAAGACCGCGCCCGACGGCACCGTCGATCACGAGGACCTGGACAAGGCCATCGCCGACAACGAGGGCGCGATCGCCGGCATCATGATCACCTACCCCTCCACGCACGGCGTGTTCGAGGAGGACGTCCGCGAGGTCTGCGGCAAGATCCACGACGCCGGCGGCCAGGTCTACCTGGACGGCGCGAACTTCAACGCCATGGTCGGACTCGCCCAGCCGGGTCAGTTCGGCGGCGACGTCTCGCACCTGAACCTGCACAAGACCTTCTGCATCCCGCACGGCGGCGGCGGCCCGGGCGTCGGCCCGGTGGCCGTGGCCGAGCACCTGGTGCCCTTCCTGCCCGGAGATCCGCTCGAGGGCGATCCCGGTCGCCCGACCGTGGGCGGCGCCTCGGACGCCGGCCACGACGTCGACCAGCCGACCGATGCCGCCGCGAACGGCCGCGGCCTGCCCGTGACCAGCACCCGCTGGGGCTCCACCGGCGTGCTGCCGATCTCGTGGGCCTACCTGGCCCTGATGGGCGGCGACGGCCTGACCCGCGCCTCCGCCGTGGCCCTGCTGAACGCGAACTACATCGCCCGCAGCCTCAACGAGCACTTCCCGGTGCTCTACACGGGCGAGAACGGCCTGGTCGCCCACGAGTGCATCCTGGATCTGCGCAAGCTCACGGATGCGTCGGGCATCAAGGTCGCGGACGTGGCCAAGCGCCTGATCGACTACGGCTTCCACGCCCCCACCGAGTCCTTCCCGGTCAGCGGCACTTTCATGGTCGAGCCGACCGAGTCCGAGGACAAGGCCGAGATGGACCGCTTCATCGAGGCCATGATCTCGATCCACGGCGAGATCCAGCAGGTCGTCGACGGCGAGGTCGAGGAGGCCGACTCCGTCGTGCGCCACGCCCCGCACACGGCCGCAGCACTCGTCTCGGACGACTGGGACCGCGCGTACTCCCGCGAGACCGCGGCCTTCCCGGTGCCGAGCCTGCGGGTGGACAAGTACTTCCCTCCGATCGGGCGCATCGACGGCGCGTACGGCGACCGCAACCTCGTGTGCAGCTGCCCGCCGCCCGAGGCCTTCGAGACGGTCGACGAGACCGAGCCGGACACCTCCGCCGAGCCCCAGGCTGACAGCGAGACCAAGACCACCGTCCAGCCCAGCCAGGAGAGCGCACGATGAGCACCGAAGCAGCATCCCGTCCCACGGCTCTGACCCCCGTCCACGAGCGGCTGGGCGCCTCCTTCACCGACTTCGGCGGCTGGTGGATGCCCCTGCGCTACGGCTCGGACATGGCGGAGCACAGGGCCGTGCGCGAGGCCGCCGGTCAGTTCGACCTCTCCCACATGGGCGAGCTGCTCATCGAGGGCCCCGATGCCGCCGCGTTCCTGGACTACGCGCTGGTGGGCAGGCTGTCCGCGATCGAGATCGGCAAGGCCAAGTACTCGCTGCTGTGCAACGAGGCCGGCGGAGTGATCGACGACCTGATCATCTACCGCCTGGGCGAGACGACCTTCCTGGTGGTGCCCAACGCGTCGAACACCCCGGCCGCGCTGGCCGCGTTCCAGGAGCGCACCACGGCCGCCGACGGCACCGTCTTCGACGTCACCATCACGGACCGCACCGAGGCGACCGCGCTGATCGCCGTGCAGGGCCCGGCCTCCGAGGCCGTGCTGCTCGAGGCCGTGGAGGCCCAGTCCGCGCAGGCCGTGAAGGACGTGAAGTACTACGCCATCACGGACGTCGTCTTCACGACCCCCGAGGGCCCGCTGCCCGTGCAGCTGGCCCGCACCGGGTACACCGGCGAGGACGGCTTCGAGATCTACATCGACATCGAGTCGGACCCGACGGCGGCCGAGCGCCTGTGGAGCGTTTTCGAGAAGGCCGGGGAGCCCCATGGCCTGGTGCCCTGCGGGCTGGCCGCACGCGACTCGCTGCGCCTGGAGGCCGGCATGCCGCTGCACGGCCACGAGCTCTCCGAGGACATCAACCCGTACCAGGCGAACCTGCCGATCGTCGCGCTGAAGACCAAGGACTCCTTCGTGGGCCGCGAGGCCCTGGCGAAGATCAAGGAGGAGGGCCCCTCCTCCAAGCTGGTCGGCCTGGTCAACGACGGAAAGCGCGCCGCCCGCCCGGGCTACGCGGTGCTCAAGGACGGCGAGAAGGTCGGCGAGATCTCCTCCGGCGCCCCGAGCCCCACCCTGGGCCACGCGATCGCCCTGGCCTTCGTGTCCCCCGAGCTCACCGAGCCCGGCACCGAGCTCGATGTGGACCTGCGCGGCAAGCCCACACCGTTCCGCGTCGTCAAGCTCCCCTTCTACAAGCGTGAGAGCTGACACGGAGCTGTCTCGCCGCATGACGCCAGCCCGCCCCGGCGCTGGACTCCACCCCGCAGCAGGACCCCACCATGGAAGGACCAGGCAATGAGCGCTCTGGACAAGGTCAACAAGGACTACCGCTACTCCGCTGAGCACGAGTGGATCGACTCCTCCTCGCCGGCAAAGGTCGGCCTCTCGCAGATCGCCGTCGACGCGCTGGGCGAGGTCGTCTACGTCGACCTCCCCGAGGCCGGTGCCTCCGTCACCGCAGGCGAGGTCTGCGGCGAGGTCGAGTCGACCAAGTCGGTCTCCGAGCTGTACTCGCCGGTGACCGGCACGGTCGTCGAGATCAACGACGCCGTCGTGGACAACCCGGGCGCTCTCAACGAGGATCCCTACGGCGCTGCCTGGCTCTTCACCGTGGAGGTGGAGTCCGAGGGCGAGCTGCTCAGCCCGGAGGGCTACGCCGCAGCGCAGGAGGACTGATCACCACATGACCGTCAGCATCTTCGATCTCTTCAGCATCGGCGTGGGCCCGTCGTCGTCCCACACCGTGGGCCCCATGCGCGCGGCGGCCGATTTCGTCGCCGATCTGGTGGGCGAGGGGCTGCTGCCGCGTCTGGACCGCATCGCGGTCGACCTCTACGGCTCGCTGTCATCCACCGGCCGCGGGCACGGCACGTTCGACGCCGTGCTCATCGGCCTGGAGGGCCACCAGCCCGACAAGGTCCTGCCCGCCACCATGGACTCCCGCAAGGAGGCCCTGGCCGCCGGGCACCCGCTGCGCGTGGGCGATGCCCTGGACGGCGTCGACGAGCCGGTGGAGCTCGACTTCCATGTCGAGGACATCGTCCAGCATCCGCTCACGCTGCTGCCGTACCACCCCAACGGCATGACCATGGCCGCCTACGACGCCGACGGCAACGTCCTGGCGGAGCGGACGGCCTACTCGGTGGGCGGCGGGTTCGTGCTCGTCGATCCGGTGGAGGGGGAGGATCCCATCCCGGACGAGGGCGACGTCGCCATCCCGTACCCGTACTCCAACGCGGAGGGCTTGCTGGGGCACTGCCTGTCCCATGGCATCTCGGTGACGGAGCTGGCGATGGCCAACGAGGCGGCGCGCCGTCCCGAGGAGGAGGTCCGCGCGGGCGTGCTCAAGATCGCCCAGGTCATGGAGGACTCCAAGAACTCCAACCTGGAGCGCGAGGGGCCGCTGCCCGGCGGGCTCAAGGTGCGCCGCCGCGCGCCCGAGTGGCACGCCCGGCTCAAGGCGATCGACACCGATTTCGACCCGCAGCACTGGGTCGAGTGGGTCAACCTGGTGGCGCTGACCGTCAACGAGGAGAACGCCTCGGGCGGGCGCATCGTCACCGCACCCACCAACGGCGCGGCGGGCATCGTGCCGGCCGTGATGTTCTACGCCACGCACTACACCCCGGCCGCCCGCGGGCCGGAGAAGCGCTCGCGCGAGGACATCACCGTGGACTACCTGCTGGCCGCGGCGGCCGTGGGGTCGCTGATCAAGGAGCAGGCCTCGATCTCCGGCGCCGAGGTCGGCTGCCAGGGCGAGGTCGGCTCGGCGTCGTCCATGGCTGCGGCCGGCCTCGCCCAGGTCATGGGCGGCACGCCGGTGCAGGTCGAGAAGGCCGCCGAGATCGCCATGGAGCACCACCTGGGTCTGACCTGCGATCCCATCGCCGGCCTGGTGCAGGTGCCGTGCATCGAGCGCAATGCGATCGCAGCCGCCACCGCCGTCAACGCGGCCCGCATGGCGCTGTTCGAGGAGTCCGAGCCGGGCTTCGTGAGCCTGGACCAGGTGGTCGAGACCATGCGCTCGACCGGTGCGGACATGTCCGAGAAGTACAAGGAGACCGCGCGCGGAGGCCTGGCGGTCAACGTGGGCGTCAACGTCGTCGAGTGCTGACCCCCTCCCGCCGAGTGGATACCCAGTTGCGCTATGTGCAGCTATAGCGCAAGCAGCTGTCCACTCGGCGGGGTGGAGAGCGGTCAGGAGCCTCGGACGTAGCCCTTCTGCTTGTCGACCTCGTTCGTCAGGGGACGCCCCTGGACCCATGCCCGGAGGTTGCGCTCGAACTGGTCGCTGAGCGTGTCCCGCCAGCCCACCACGTCGCCGCTCATGTGCGCCGAGAGGTGGACGTTGTCTATCTCCCACAGCGGCGACTCCTGAGGCAGGGGCTCCTGGGAGACCACGTCCAGTGAGGCAGCCGCGATCCGGCCCTCCTGCAGGGCGGCGATCAGCACCGGCTCGTCCACCAGCGCGCCGCGGCCCGCATTGATCAGATGGGCAGTGGGCTTCATGCGCTCGAGCACCTCGTGTCCCACGAGCCCGCGGGTCTGCTCGGTCAGCGGCGCGATCAGCACGACGTGATCGGCCCACCCCACGTGCTCGGCGAGCTCGTCGCTGGCGATGATCGTCCCGAAGTTCGGATCCTGCCGCGCCGTGCGACCGGCACCCATGACCTCCATGCCCACGGCCCTCAGCAGCCGCGCCGTGGCCCGGCCGATGCCGCCGGTGCCGATCACCAGCGCTGCGCTGCCCGCCGTCAGCTGGGTCTCCCGGTGCTGCCACGTGCGCTCGCGCTGCAGCCGCTCGGAGCGGTGCAGCTGCTTGTCGTGGGCCAGGATCGAGGCCAGCACGAACTCGGCGATCGGGGTGTCGAAGGCCCCGTGCGCGTTGGTGACGGTCACGGGGGAGTCGCGCAGCTCGTCGAACAGCAGCGAATCGACGCCCGCGGCCGCCACATGGACCCACTCGAGGGCATCGGCCTGCGGCCAGGCCTCGCGCAGGGCCCCGGAGAAGAAGTCCCACACGAGCAGGATCTGCGCGCCGGCGATCGCCTGCGGCAGTCCCTCGGCATCGGTCCAGGTCACCTCGGCCAGCTCCTCGAAGCGGGCGGCGCCGGACGGGGGCGGCGTGGTCTCGGTCGTGAGGACGACCAGGCGGGGCCGGGACTCGGACTGCGGGGACGGGCTCGCGGTGCTCATGCCTCCACTGTAGCGATGTCGGATTGTTGACAATCCTGCGGCGCGGTTCGGAGAATGTGAGGCATGACATCTCTGAGTCCCGTCCTCAAGCAGGCGACCCCGGTGGTCGTCGATCACGCGCGCGGCAGCTGGATCTACGGCACCGACGGACGCGAGTACCTCGACTTCACCACCGGGATCGGCGTCACGAGCACCGGGCACTGCCACCCGGAGGTCGTGGCCGCCGCCCAGGAGCAGGTCGGGAAGATCATCCACGCCCAGTACACGACCGTGATGCACAAGCCGCTGCTGGAGCTGACGGAGAAGCTCGGCGAGGTCCTGCCGGAGGGGCTGGACTCGGTGTTCTACGCCAACTCCGGCTCGGAGGCGGTCGAGGCCTCGATCCGCCTGGCGCGCATGGCCACCGGCCGCCCCAACATCGTCGCGTTCCAGGGCGGCTTCCACGGCCGCACTGTCGCCGCGGCCTCCCTGACCACCGCCGGCACCAAGTTCTCGGCGGGCTTCGCCCCGCTGATGGCCGGGGTCCACATGTCCGCCTTCCCCTACGCCTACCGCTATGGCTGGGACGAGCCGACCGCCGTGGAGTTCGCGCTGAAGGAGCTCGACTACCTCCTGCAGACCCGCACCGCGCCCTCGGACACCGCAGCCTTCCTGATCGAGCCCGCGCTGGGCGACGGCGGCTACATCCCCACGCCTCCCGCTTTCCTGGAGGGGCTGCGCGAGCGCGCCGACCGCCACGGGATCGTCCTCATCTTCGACGAGGTCCAGGCCGGCGTGGGGCGCACCGGGAAGTTCTGGGGCCACCAGCACAGCTCCGCACGCCCGGACGTCCTCATCACCGCCAAGGGCATCGCCTCCGGCTTCCCGATCTCCGCGATCGCCGCCTCGACCGAGCTGATGTCCAAGGCCTGGCCCGGCTCGCAGGGCGGCACGTACGGAGGCAACGCCGTCTCGGCCGCCGCCGGTGTGGCCACGCTCGGGGTGGTCGAGAAGGAGGGGCTGGTGGAGAACTCCCGGGTCCGCGGCGAGCAGCTGCAGGCCGGACTGAAGCAGATCCAGCAGCGCTTCCCGGTCATCGGCGACGTCCGCGGCCTGGGGCTCATGCAGGGCATCGAGTTCACCGCGCCGGACGGCTCCCCTGATGCCGCCACCGCCGCCGCGGTCCAGCAGGCCACCACGGAGCAGGACCTGCTCAGCCTGACCTGCGGTCCGGCGGGCAACGTCGTGCGCCTGATCCCCGCGCTCGTGGTGAGCGAGGAGGAGATCGCCCTGGGCCTGCAGCGCTTCGAGGCGGCCGTGGACGCCGTCGTCTCCTCGGCCCCGTCCGGCACCACCGGCGCCTGAGGTCTGCCCATGAGCGAGGCCGCCCTCCGCAGCGACGCCCAGGCCCCGCAGGGCGATGCCGACGAGATCCTGGACCGGATGCAGCAGGCCGGCCTCCAGGCGGAGGTCTCCGCCCGGAGGCTGGCCGAGTACTCCTACGACGCCTCGAACTACCGCGTGGTCCCGCTGGCCGTCGTCTTCCCGCGCAGCGCCGACGACGTCCTGGCGATCGTGCGCGTGTGCCGCGAGACCGGCACGCCCCTGATCGGACGGGGCGGCGGGACATCCATGGCGGGCAACGCGGTGGGCCCCGGCGTCGTCGTGGACTTCTCGCGCCACCTCACGGCCATCCGCGTCCTGGATGAGGACGCGCGGACCGTCGACGTCGATCCCGGGGTGGTCCTGGCGGATCTGACCCGTGAGGTCGAGGCGGCCACAGGCGGGCGGCTCACGTTCGCCCCGGACCCGTCGTCCGCGAACCGGGCCACGGTCGGCGGGGCGATCGGCAACGACGCCTGCGGCAACCACTCGGTGCGCTACGGGCGGACCTCGGACCACGTGGTCGAGATCGACGTCGTCACGACCGACGGCGCCCGTCTCACCGCGACCAACCGTGGTCTGCGCGCCACCGATCCGCACGACGTGCACTCCGAGCGACGCGCCCGTGAGCTGCTGGGGCAGCTGGAGCAGCTCGGCCGGGAGAACCTGGCGCCCTTCCGGCTCGAGCTCGGACGCATCCAGCGGCAGGTCTCTGGCTATCACCTGCAGAACCTGCTGCCCGAGCACAGGCTGGACATCGCCCGCGCGCTCGTGGGCTCGGAGGGCACCTGCGCCCTGGTGGTCGGGGCCCGCATGCGCCTGGTGCCCAGACCGCCCAGCGCGCTGCTCGTGTGCCTGGGCTACGACGACGTCGTGGATGCCGCCCGCGACATCACGACGATCCTCGAGTTCTCCCCAGCGGCGGTGGAGGGCACCGACGCCGCGATCGTGGAGACCATGCGGGCGCGCCGCGGTCCGGACTCTGTTCTAAGACTGCCCGACGGCCGCGCCTGGCTGTTCGTGGACCTGGACGGTGAAGACCAGGCCGCCGTCGAGGGCCAGGCCGAGCGGCTGCTGGAGCGGCTGGCGCGCAACGGCAGGCTCGTGGAGGGCCAGGCCGTCCCGGCCCCGGCGGAGCGCGCCTCCCTGTGGCGCGTCCGCGAGGATGGGGCGGGGCTGTCCTCGCGCCTGGCCAGCGGCGGCGAGTCCTGGCCGGGCTGGGAGGACTCGGCCGTGGCCCCGGAGGACCTGGCCGACTACCTGGCCGAGCTGCGGGTGCTGATGGACGAGCACGGGCTGGACGGGGTCATGTACGGGCACTTCGGCGCCGGCTGCATGCACATTCGGATCACCTACGACCTGCGCACCGACGACGGCCGCAGGGTCTTCCGCGAGTTCACCGAGGCCGCGGCCCGGCTCGTGGTGCGCCACGGCGGGTCCTTGTCGGGGGAGCACGGCGACGGGCGCTCCCGCTCCGAGCTGCTGACGCTGATGTACTCGCCGCAGGTCCTGGCCGCCTTCGTGCGCTTCCGCCGGCTGTGGGACCCGGAGGGCATGCTCAGCCCGGGCATCATGACCGAGCCCGACCGAATGGACGACCACCTGGCCCTGGAGGCCGTCCCGCAGCGCGAGTGGCGCACGAGCTTCGATCTCAGCCCCGCCCACTCCCACACCTCAGGTGCGGCCGGCGGAGCGGGCGCCGGCCAGAGCGCCCCCGACCCCTGGGTGCACGCCGTCCAGGGCTGCATCGGCGTGGGGCGCTGCCGGGCCGACACCGGCGGGGTGATGTGCCCCAGCTTCCGGGCCACGCGCGATGAGAAGGACTCCACGCGCGGACGCGCCCGGGTCCTTCAGGAGATGGTCCGGGGCGCGAGCAGCGTCCAGGAGGGGTGGCGCTCCGAGGAGGTCCGCGAGGCGCTGGACCTGTGCCTGTCCTGCAAGGCGTGCTCGACCGACTGCCCCGCCGGGGTCGACATGGCCACGTACAAGTCGGAGTTCTTCGATCATTACTACGCCGGGCGCCTGCGTCCGGTCGCGCACTTCTCCCTGGGGTGGCTGCCGCGGTGGCTGCTCGTGGCCGGGCGGATCGCACCAGTCGTCAATGCGCTGCTGTCCACGCCGCTGGCCAAGGCGGCAGCCGTGCTGGGCGGGCTGACGCCCCAGCGCAGGATGCCGCGCTTCGCTCGGACGGGGCAGTGGCGGCAGGAGGTCGCGGACGCCGCGGTCGCCCCGGGAGCGGGCGATGCGGTGCTCTTCGTCGACACCTTCACCCGCGGGTTCCGCCCCGAGGCCGCCGGCGCTGCCGCTCGCGTCCTGCAGCAGGCCGGCGAGCGGGTCGAGTGCTCGGCCGAGGCGTGCTGCGGGCTCACCTGGATCTCCACGGGGCAGCTCGGCACCGCTCGGCGGCTTCTGGCGCGGGCCGCGGAGGCCCTCGACGACGGCACCGAGCGCCCGATCGTGGTGGTCGAGCCCAGCTGCGCGGCCGCGTTGCGCAAGGACCTGCCGGACCTGGTGCCCACCGACCAGGCCCGGCGCGTGTCCCGACGGGTGCGCAGCTTCGCCGCGCATCTGGCCGAGCGGACGGCGCAGGGCTGGCGGCCGGAGCCGTCGGCCCCGATCCCCGATCGCGTCGTGCTGCAGACCCACTGCCACGAGCACTCCGTGTTCGGCCCCGCCTCCCAGCGCCGGGTGCTCGCTGCCGCCGGCGTGCGCGAGGTCGTGGATGCCGCCGGGTGCTGCGGCGTGGCCGGGAACTTCGGCTTCGAGGCCCAGCACTACGACGTCAGCATGCAGGTCGCCGAGAACGAGCTCGCCCCGGCGCTGCGCGGCGCGCGCGAGGAGGATCCCGTGCTCACCGACGGCTTCTCCTGCGCCATGCAGGTGGACCACCTGGAGCCCCAGCGCCCGGGGATGCACCTGGCGCAGCTGCTGGATCCGGGGCCCCGTCGGGCCCCGCAGCAGACCAGGTGGCCCCAGGCCACCGAGCCGAACAACCCGAGCGAGACCAGGAAGAGGAGCCACGATGAACACCCAGGATCATGCCCGCACTGCCCATGAGGTCATCTCCGCGGTGAGCACGGGGCTGCTCATCGACGGCGCCTGGGGCGAGTCCGCCACTGGCGCTCGCTTCGAGGTGATCAACCCCGCCACGGAGGAGGTCATCGCCACGGTGGCCGACGGCGGACCCGACGACGCCCGCCGAGCCATCGAGTCCGCCGGGCGCGCTCAGCCCGAGTGGGCCCGCACCGCCCCGCGCGAGCGCAGCGAGATCCTGCACCGGGCCTTCGACCTGGTCATGGCCAGGCAGGACGAGCTCGCCCTGATCATGACCTCGGAGATGGGCAAGCCGCTGGCCGAGGCCAAGGGCGAGGCCGCCTACGCCGCGGAGTTCCTGCGCTGGTTCTCCGAGGAGGCCGTGCGCATCGGCGGGGACCAGATGCTCTCGGGCGACGGGAAGACACGCTTCATGGTCTCCCAGCGACCGGTGGGCCCGTGCGTGCTGGTCACGCCGTGGAACTTCCCGCTGGCCATGGGGGCGCGCAAGATCGCCCCGGCCATCGCCGCCGGCTGCACCATGGTGTTCAAGCCGGCCGAGCTCACCCCGCTGACGTCGCTGGCGCTGGCCGACATCCTGCTCGAGGCCGGGGTGCCCGCCGGAGTGCTGAACATCGTGTGCACGACCGATGCCGGCTCCGTCGTCGAGCCGTGGATGTCCAGCGGGATCGCGCGCAAGATCAGCTTCACCGGGTCCACGGCGGTGGGTGTCAGGCTGCTCGAGCAGGCCTCGCAGCACGTCATGCGCTCGTCCATGGAGCTCGGCGGCAACGCGCCGTTCCTGGTCTTCGAGGATGCCGACCTGGACCGCGCGGTCGAGGGCGCCTTCGCGGCCAAGATGCGCAACATGGGCGAGGCCTGCACCGCGGCCAATCGCCTCTACGTCCAGCGCTCGGTCGCCGACGAGTTCTCCCGCCGTCTCGCCGAGCGACTCGGCGCGCTGAGCGTGGGCGACGGGCTGGCGGAGGGCGTGCAGGTGGGCCCGCTCGTGGAGCCCAAGGCCCTGCGCAAGGTCCAGGAGCTCGTGGACGACGCCGTCCAGCGCGGCGCCGAGGTGATCTGCGGCGGCTCGCGCCCGGAGAGGCCCGGCTACTTCTACCGCCCGACGGTCCTCTCGGGCGTCGACCCGTCCTCGAGGCTGATGGGCGAGGAGATCTTCGGGCCGGTGGCCCCGGTCATCCCGTTCGACACGGAGAAGGAGGCCATCGCCCTGGCCAACGACACCCCCTGGGGGCTGTCGGGCTACCTGTTCACACAGGATCTCGACCGCGCCTTCCGCGTGGGGGAGGCCATGGAGGTCGGGATGGTCGGGCTCAACACGGGCATCGTCTCCAACCCGGCCGCGCCGTTCGGCGGCATCAAGGCCTCGGGCCTGGGCAGGGAGGGCGGTCGCGTGGGCATCGACGAGTTCCTCGAGACCACGTACATGGCCATGCCGCGCGGCTGAAGCCCGGCCTCAGTCCAGGGCCGCGACCAGCCTGCCGATCGCGTCCTCCATGTGGCCGACGAGCAGGCGGTCCAGCCCGGCCAGATCGGCGCGGCCGATCGCCTCGGCGATGTGCCGATGCTCCTGCAGCCGCGGGGACTGCGAGCTGTAGCGCTGCTCCAGGGCGGTGATGCACATGCGGGTCTCGACCATGAGCGTGGTGTGCATCCGGGTCAGCCGCGGGCTGTGCGCCAGGGACACGAGCGTGGTGTGGAAGTCGATGTCGGCCTCGGTGACGGCCACGAGGTCGCCGCGGCCGGCCGCGTCCTCCATCTCCTGCACGATCCGCAGCAGCTGCTCCTGCGCCGCGGCAGGATCCGTCTCCGCAGCATGTGCGGCAGCGGCGCGCTCGAGCGCCGTGCGGGCCAGGTACATGTCGCGGACGTCGTCGTCGGTGACCTCGATGACGAAAACGCCGCGATTCCGCACGCTGACGAGCAGGCCCTCCTGGGTGAGGCGCTGCATGGCCTCGCGCAGGGGGCCGCGGCTGACGCCGAGGCTGCGGCTGAGCGCGGCCTCGTTGAGCTGCTGTCCCGGAGCCAGCTCCCCCTCGCCGATCGCGCGGCGCAGCTGCCGGGCGATCAGCGCGGGGGTGGACTCCTGGACGACGGGGTTCAGTGCAGCGGGCGGCAAGGAGGCCTCCGGGTAGGCGTTGAGGATTGTCGACGATCCTACCGTGCGCTCCCAGCGCGCCGCTCTGTTGTTCAATGAGCGACATGCGCTTGAGGCGGAATGGGTCAGATGCTTCAATGATTGTTGACAATCCTACGAGGGAGACTCCCATGAGCTCGTCGCAAGCAGCACAGGATCCGGGGTCGCAGCGCGACCCGTCGGCGCACGACGCCGATCACCAGCCCGCCGCGCCCGATGCGGGCACCGTCCACCGCGCCGTCGCCGCCTCCGCGATCGGCAACGCGACGGAGTGGTTCGACTACGGCGTCTACGCGGTCTCCGTCGGCTACATCACCCACAACTTCTTCCCCGGCGAGTACGGCACCGTCCTGGCGCTGGCCACCTTCGCCTTCTCGTTCCTGGTCCGCCCGCTCGGCGGCCTGTTCTGGGGCCCGCTCGGCGACCGCCTGGGCCGCAAGGCGATCCTGGCGCTGACGATCATCCTCATGGCCGGCGCCACGTTCTGCATCGGCCTGCTGCCCTCCGTCGAGACCATCGGCGTGCTGGCCCCGATCCTGCTGATCGTCCTGCGCGCCGTGCAGGGCTTCTCCACCGGCGGCGAGTACGGCGGCGCAGCGACCTTCATGGCCGAGTACGCCCCGGACCGCAAGCGCGGCTTCCTGGGCAGCTTCCTGGAGTTCGGCACCATGGGCGGCTTCGCCCTGGGGTCCCTGATCGTGCTGCTCGGCGAGACCTTCCTGGGCCATGACGGCATGATGGAGTGGGGATGGCGCATCCCGTTCCTGATCGCCGGCCCCATGGGCCTGATCGGCATGTACCTGCGCTCCAAGCTGGGGGAGACCCCCGTGTTCGAGGAGGCCGAGGAGCTCGACGCCACCCAGGACAGCGCCCTCGGTGGGCTCAAGGACCTGCTCACCGGCTACTGGCGCCCGATCCTCACCATGGCCGGGCTGGTCATCGCCGTGAACGTCGTGAACTACACGCTGCTCAGCTACATGCCCACCTACCTCGAGGGCACCGGCGGCATGGAGTACCAGACGGTGCTGACGATCTCGTTCGTCACGCAGTTCGGCATGATGCTGCTGATCCCCTTCGCGGGGTCGCTGTCCGACCGGCTGGGGCGCAAGCCCGTGTGGCGGATCTCCCTGGTCGGGCTGATCGTGATGTCCGTGCCCATGTACATGCTGATGTCGCAGGGCGTGTGGGGCACGCTGATCGGCATCAGCGTCCTGGGCCTGCTCTACGTCCTCCAGCTGGCCACGATCTCGGCGACCTTCCCGGCCATGTTCCCCACCAAGGTGCGCTTCGCCGGGTTCGCGATCACCTACAACGTCTCCACCTCGCTGTTCGGCGGCACCGCCCCGTCGGTCAACGAGGCGCTGATCGAGGCGACCGGCAGCCCGCTGGTGCCGGCGTTCTACATGGTCGCGGCCTGCATCGTCGGACTGATCGCGGTGCACTTCATGAAGGAGACCGTGGGCGCGTCTCTGCGCGGCAACGACATCCCGGAGACGGGGTCGCAGGAGATCGTGCGGATCCGCGCCGGGAAGGCCTGAGCTGCCCTCTCATGTCCCCGCGCCGCGGGGCCCGATCGGCCCGCTCGCGGCTCGGAGCGGCAGCACCAGGCGACGGAGGCGGGGCCCGGACCGATCGGTCCGGGCCCCGCCTCCGTCGTGCTCCTGAGCGCTCAGCGGCTGGGCGCTGCGCAGGGATTCTCGGGAAACCCGCTCAGTCGCGTCGTCGTGCGGCTCAGCCGTCCAGCTCCGCGCGGGCGATGTCCAGTGCGCGGGCCAGTCGCTGCAGGCCCTCTTCCGTGCGCTCGGGGGTCGAGGAGGCGAAGCACAGCCGAAAGGCGTCCTGGAACCGGCCCGACGGGGACAGCGCAGGTCCCGAGATGAAGGCGACGCCCTCGGCCAGTGCGATCTCGAAGAGGCGGCTCGTGGAGATGCGCGCGTCCTCGCCCTGCAGGGTGACCCACAGGAAGAAGCCGCCCTGCGGGTCGGTGGTGACCACTCGATTGCCCAGGTGGCGGGCGATCGAGGCGTCCATGGCCTCCTTGCGCCGACGGTACTCGGTGCGCAGCCCCTCGAGGTGCTCCTGGTAGCCGCCCTGGCGGATGAAGCGTTCCACCACGTGCTGGTTCGGCACGTTGGTGCACGTGTCCATGGCCTGCTTGGCCGCGATCACGAGATCGCGCAGGCGGGGGTCGGCGTCGATCCACCCCACGCGCAGCCCCGGTGCCAGGACCTTGGAGAAGGTGCGCACGGAGAGCACCAGGGGGTCCTCCGGGCTGAGCTCGGCGAAGCTGAGCACTTCCTGGCCGGCGAAGCGCAGCTCGCCGTAGGGGTCGTCGTCCAGGATGACGCTGCCCCACTCGTGCGCCAGCTCGAGAAGGCGCTTGCGGCGCTCGAGGCTCAGCGTGGTCCCGGAGGGGTTCTGGAAGTTCGGGATCGTGTAGATCAGCCGCGGGGTGCGTCCTAGCTCGCCGACCTGGGCCTCGAGGGCCTCGATGTCCATGCCGTCGTCGTCCATGGGGATCTCGAGGATCTGGGCCCCGTAGCTCAGCGCGGTGCCGGAGCCGTTGGTGTAGGTGGGGCTCTCCACGACCACCAGGTCCCCGGGGTCCACGAAGAGCTTGAAGGCGATGTCCAGGCCCTGCATGCCGCCGGAGGTCACCACGATCCGCTCGGGCCGGGTGGGGCGCCCGGTCTGCGCGCTGAGCTCGATGATCGTCTCGAGCAGGCCCGGCTCGCCCTCGGTGGCGCCATAGGTGAACGAGCTGTCGTCCAGGACCTCGCCGGCCAGACGGCGGAACTCGTCGGTGGGGATGACCTCAGCCGCCGGCGCCCCCATGGCGAAGCGCACGATGTCGTGGGTCTGCGCGGCCAGCAGCGAGGTCGAGGAGTCGATCACCGAGCCCACGAGGCCATCGGCGCGGGAGGCCAGCGGAAGGCGGCCCTCGTGCGGGTCGCCGGCGATGCCCTCGGTCGGGCGGGGGGTCAGTCCGGGCACGGTGCTCAGGTGCGGGGTCGTCATGATCTGCTCACTTCCTGATGAGGGAACGCGGGAACGAGGTGAAGGTCTCGGCCCCGGAGCGGGTGATCCGCACCGATTCGGAGACCTCGTAGCCGAAGCCGGTCATCCACATGCCGCAGATGACATGGAAGGTCATGTTCTCGGCCAGGACGGTCTCGTCCTCGGTCCGGATGCTGATGGTGCGTTCGCCCCAGTCCGGCGGGTAGCCGATGCCCACGGAGTAGCCCAGGCGGCTGTCCTTCTCCAGGCCGCGACGGGCCAGCGACCAGTTCCACGCATGGGCGAGCTCGCGCACGGGCACGCCCTCGGCGGCGGTGTCGAGCACGACTTGCAGGCCCTCGGCCACGGCGTCCTCCAGGCGCAGGAGGTCGTCGCTCGGCTCGCCGAGCATCACGGTGCGGGCCAGGGGCACGTGGTACCTGCGGTGGGCGCCGGCGAGCTCGACGACGACGGCGTCGCCCTCGGTGAGCACGCGGTCCGACCAGGTGAGGTGCGGGGTGTCCGCGGAGGTTCCGGTGGGCAGCATGGGGACGATCGCTGGGAAGTCGCCCCAGGCCTCGCCGTCGCCCTCGGCCTGCGCACGGGCGATCTGGGCGGCCACCATGTTCTGCGGCACTCCCACGCCGATCGTGTCGATCGCGGCCTGCATGACGGCCGTGGTGACGCGTGCCGCGGTGCGCATGTACTGGATCTCGGCCTCCGACTTCACGGCGCGGACCCAGTTCACGAGCTCGAAGCAGTCCACGAGCTTCCACTCCGGCAAGGCGTTGAGCAGGCTGCGGAACCCCTTGGGGGAGAAGAAGTGGGCGTCCATCTCCAGGCCGACGGCGCCGCGGGTGGCGCGGGCGATGAGGGCCCGGCGGCGCAGGCTGAAGGCGATCCAGTCGAACGGGTGCAGGTGCGGGCGGTGCACATAGCGCTCCGGGTAGCCCACGATCTGCTCCGGCGGCAGCCAGGCAGTGCGGAAGGCGCCGTTGGCGTCCATCTCCCGAAGATGCAGCAGCATCTCGCCCTCGTCGGGCACGAAGAGCAGCTGCGGGGTGTAGAACGACCAGGCGTCGTAGCCCGTCAGATAGAAGATGTTCGCCGGATCCGTGACGATCAGGGCGCTGAGGCCCTGGTACTCCATCTGCTCGCGCACGGCCTTCAGCCGGCGGTCGTACTCGGCGCGCGTGAAGAGCGGCGGGCGGACGTCGTCATCGGGCGTCTGCTCCGGCTCCGGGGCGGCGTAGTCGCGGTTTCCCATGGGGAACTGAGTGCTGCTCACGATCCCGACCCTAGAACACCGCGTCGGATTGTCAACAATCCGCACATCCCCCTTCCCGCGAGTGGATGCTCAGTTGCGCTATCGGGGCTCTCAGCGCAACTGGGCATCCACTCGCGGGAAGGGGAGCGGGGTGGTGGCGCGGCTCACGGGCGCGACGGATCCCGAGGATAGGCTCGGGGCACATCGGCGACGGAGGGACGGTCATGCACATCGGCATCGACATCGGCACGGGCAGCACCAAGGGTGTCCTGGTGGATGGCGACGGCACCATCCTGCGGAAGGAGTCGGTGACCCACACGATGTCCTCGCCCTCCACGGGATGGGCCGAGTTCGACGCCCAGCAGCAGTGGTGGCCCGAGATCCAGCAGATCTCGCAGCGGCTGCTCGAGGGGCAGGATGCCGAGCAGGTCCACGGCGTCTGCGTCAGCGGCATGGGACCGTGCCTGGTGCTCATGGAGGAGGACTTCACGCCCGTGCGCGCCGCGATCCTCTACGGCGTGGACACCCGGGCCTTCCAGGAGATCGAGGACCTCACCGAGCAGCTCGGCGACGAGCGGATCGTCGCACGGTGCGGCAACTCCCTGTCCAGCCAGTCGATCGGCCCCAAGATGCGCTGGGTCCGCGATCACGAGCCGGACAGCTTCACGCGGGCCGTGCGCTGGGGGAGCGCGCATTCGTACATCCTCGGCATGCTCACCGGCGAGTACGTGCTCGATCACCACACCGCCAGCCAGTCGGATCCGCTCTACGACCTCACCGCCGAGACTTGGGCCGAGGACTGGTACGACGAGATCGCGGAGCACCTCGAGCGCCCCCGCCTGGCCTGGGCGAACGAGGCGGTCGGGTCGATCACCGCGGAGGCCTCCCGGGCCACCGGCCTGCCTGAGGGCACCCCGGTCTGCGCCGGGACCGTCGACGCCTGGACCGAGGCCTGGAGCGCCGGCGTGCGCGCCCCCGGCGACACCATGCTCCAGTACGGCTCCACGTTCTTCGTCGTGCAGAACCTGCGCAGCCAGGCCCATGAGGCGCAGCTGTGGTCCACGGCCGGCATCACGGAGGGCTCGCGCTGCCTGGCCGCGGGCACCGCGACCTCGGGCAGCCTGACCTCGTGGTGGCGCGGGCAGTGGGGCGATCCGGACTTCGGGCAGCTCGTCGAGGAGGCCGGCTCGGTTCCGCCGGGGGCGCGCGGGCTCGTGGTGCTGCCGTACTTCGCGGGCGAGCGCACCCCGATCTTCGATCCCGACGCCCGCGGCACCGTCATCGGCCTGACGCTCTCCCATGGTCCGGCGGAGATCTTCCGCGCGACCTACGAGGGCATCGCCTGCGGCCTGCGCCAGATCCTGGACCTGCTCGAGGAGGGGGTCGAGCGCCCGGAGCGGCTCGTGGCTGTGGGCGGCGGTACGCAGTCGCGGCTGTGGGTGCAGATCGTCAGCGATGTCACCGGGCGCTCGCAGCAGATCCCGGATCAGACGATCGGCGCCTCCTACGGGGCGGCCATGCTGGCGGCGGAGACCACGTCGGGGATCGACACCCGGGACTGGGCGTGCATCGGGGAGACGGTGGAGCCCGATCCGCAGCACCGCGAGCTCTACGACGAGATCTTCGGGCTCTACACGCAGCTCTACCGGGACAACCGGGAGACCATGCATCGCCTGGCCGAGCTGCAGCGCCGCAGCGACACCCCCGTCCAGGCCTGACCCGCCCCCGACGAGTGGATGTCCCGTTGCGCTGAGAGCCCCGATAGCGCAACTGGGCATCCACTCGGCGGGGGGGTCAGGAAGGCGGCGGAAGCAGGGCCTCGGCCAGGGCGCGGGCGGTCGGCTGGTCCGTCACCAGATCGTGGAAGCAGCCCATCCGCGCGGCGGCGATGATGCTCGGCACCTTCTCGGTGCCGGCGGCCACGGCCAGGCGCTGCGGGATCGCCAGGAGGTCGTCCAGGGGGATGCGCACCAGCCGCTCGGAGTCCGGGAACTCCAGCGGGCGGCCGTCGGGGTGGATGAAGTGCAGGCAGACGTCGCCGGCGGCGGTGAGGACCGCGGGGTCGTCCACCGGGATGCCGGAGGTGACCGAGCTGCGGGTCCGCGGCGGAGCGCCGATGCCCAGGATTGCGGCGGAGGCGCCGGCCCACAGCTGTTGGATGCTGCGGAAGCTGGGGTCCGTGCGCAGCGCCTCGTAGAGGGCGGGGGACGGCTTGGCCTCGGCGAACAGGAACCGGGGGCTGCCGCCGGTCTTGTGCGCCAGGGTGCGCACGAGCTCGTTGGTCTGGAACCACGGCTCGGGGTCGGCCTGCCCTCCCACGCCGGGCACCAGCACGAGCCCGGGCAGCTGGGGCAGCTTCTCGAGGCTCAGCTCGTAGACCGTGCGCCCCGAGGCCACGACCAGGACGTCGCCGGGCCTCAGCCGGTAGTCGAGCAGGGCCTGGGACGTCTGCTGGACCAGGGCCGCGCCCAGCGAGGTCTCGCGCCCGCCGCCGGAGGAGATCCGCACGCTGCGCACGCCCAGAGCCTGCGTCAGCTCGGCGCTCAGCGCCTGCAGGCCCGCTCCGCCGCGCGGCGGCGTCACGGTGATGGTCACCATGCCGGATCTGCGCGCCTCCTCGAGCAGGCGGCTGACGGTGGGGCGGGAGACACCCAGATGCTGGGCCACGTCCGCCTGGGTGCGGCCATGGGTGTAGTAGGCCTCCGCTGCCTCGAAGGCCAGCTGCAGGCGAGGATCGGCAGCGGTCATCGGGACCCCGGCTTCTGGGCGGTGGTGAACATCTGTTCACACTACCCCGCGGCCGCTCCGATGCCGCGCGAACGCCCGCGATCCGTGTCATCCGGCGCTTCATGACGACATGTCCCGTCCGTCGGACAGATGTCCGCACATCTGTTCTTGACATCTGTTCAGCGCGATCTAGTGTTGTCCTGTAATTCGGATCACAGAGCTGTGAGGGGACACCATGTCGGAAGACACCACGACCACCCAGGGCGCCGAGACCATGCAGGCGGTCGTCGTGCACGGTCCCGAGGACTACCGCATGGAGACCCGGCCCAAGCCGACTCCGCAGGAGGATGAGCTGCTCGTGCGCATGGAGGCCGTCGGCGTGTGCGCCAGCGACCTGAAGTGCTACCACGGCGCCGCCAAGTTCTGGGGCGACGCCAACCGCCCGGCCTGGGCGCAGACCGGCGTGACCCCGGGCCACGAGCTGGTCGGCGAGGTCGTCGGCGGCGGCACGGAGGGCCTGGGCAAGCACGGCGTGGAGGTCGGGGACCGCATCGTCCTCGAGCAGATCGTCCCGTGCGGCAAGTGCCGCTACTGCCAGCGCGGCGAGTACTGGATGTGCGGCCCGCACGACATGTTCGGCTTCCGCAACTTCGACGGCGGCATGGCCGAGTTCATGCTCGTCCCGCCGCAGGCCCGCGTGCACCGGATCTCCAAGGATGTCGCCCCGCAGCACGCCGCGTTCGCCGAGCCGCTGGCCTGCTCGCTGCACGCCGTGGAGCGCGCGGGCATCACGTTCGAGGACGTCGTCGTGATCGCCGGCTGCGGCCCCATCGGCCTGGGCGCGATCGCCGGCGCGGTGGCCAAGTCCCCGCTGACCGTGATCGCCCTGGACATGGACGACCAGAAGCTCGATCTGGCCAAGGCCTGCGGCGCGGACCTCACGATCAACATCGGCCGCGAGGACGCGGTCGCCAAGGTCAAGGAGCTCACCGAGGGCTACGGCGCCGATGTCTACATCGAGTGCACCGGGCACCCGTCGGCCGTGAGCCAGGGGCTGAACCTGCTGCGCAAGCTCGGAACGTTCGTGGAGTACTCGGTCTTCGGCTCGGACGTCACGGTCGACTGGTCGATCATCTCCGATGACAAGGAGCTCGACGTCCGCGGCGCCCACCTGGGCCCCCACACCTGGCCGGCCGCGATCAAGATGATCGAGTCGGGCAAGCTCCCGCTGGATCGCATCTGCACGGATCAGTTCCCGCTCGAGAAGTACCAGGACGCCCTGGATCTGGTGGGGGACTCCGGTGGAGCCTCCGTCAAGGTCTCGATCGTCCACGGCTGATACGCCGAGCACCTCACCACCTCTGCCTGTCGGCGGCCGCGACTGCCCGCGGCCGCCGACCCGGATGAAAGCAAGCACATGACTCAGACCGCGACAGCGACCGACTCCCCGGTGACGGAGACCCGCCTCGACCGCATGGGCATCCCGAACTCCATCAAGTGGGGCTTCCTGGCCGTCCTGATCTTCATGACCGGCAACGGCGTGGAGTCCAACTTCATCTCCCCGCACCTGGCCCGGGCCGTGGGCGACGAGAACCTCGCCGCCACGGTCATCTCGATCTACGGCATCTCCGTGCTGGTCGGCTCCTACCTCTCCGGTGCCCTCTCCGATCTCTTCGGCCCCAAGCGGGTCATGCTGCTGGGCTTCCTGGTGTGGATCGTGTTCGAGGCGGCCTTCCTGCTCTCGATCCAGCTCGACAGCACGGTGCTGATCGCACTGTCGTACTTCTTCCGCGGCTTCGGCTTCCCGCTGTTCGCGTTCTCGTTCCTGGTGTGGATCAACCACGTCACTCCGCGAGCGCGCAACGCCACGGCCGTGGGCTGGTTCTACGTGATGTTCACCGGAGGCATGCCGACCCTGGGCTCCCTGGTGGCCATCCTCGCCATCTCGGGCTTCGGCGGCGGCAACGGCGGCGAGACTGGTGCCATGATCGTCTCCTCGCTGCTCGTGCTCGCCGGCTTCCTGATCGCCTGGTTCGGCGTCCGCGAGCCCCGCGGCCTGCAGCGCCTGGCTCCGGCCGGGGAGTCCGCCGGAACCGTGATCCTGGGCGGTCTGCGCGTCATGGTGCTCGAGCCGCGCATCTTCGCCGGCTTCTGCGTCCGCCTGATCAACACCGCCCCGCAGTTCGGCATGTTCGTGATCCTGCCGGCCGTGATGGTCGACGATCTCGGCTGGAGCCAGAACCAGTGGCTGCTGATGACCACGATCGTGTTCGCCGGCAACATCTCCTTCAACGCACTGTTCGGCTACATCGGCGATCAGTGGGGCTGGATCCGCACCGTGCGCTGGTTCGGCATCGTCGGATCGGCCCTGGGCCTGCTGGCCTGGTGGTACGTCCCGCACATGGTCGAGCCCGGCTCCACGTACGGCTACTGGCTGACCGTGATCGCTGGCACCGTGTTCGGCATCCTGCTCGCGGGCTTCGTGCCCATGGGCGCGGTCATGCCGAACCTCACGCCCCAGCACAAGGGCGCGGCGATGGCCATGTACACGACGGCCGCCGGTGGCGCGGCCTTCCTGGGCTCGCTCGTGGTCGCGGTCGTGCGTCCGTGGGGCGGTGACGCCGGCGTGGTGTGGGCCTTCGTGGTCCTCTACGGCGTGGCCTTCGCACTGACCCGCGTGCTCAAGGTGCCGCAGGTCCGCGGCGAGGCCCACTGAGCCGAAGCGCCCGCCGGGGCCTGTCTCGGCGGGCGCTGCCCGCGCACCTCGCGGGATCCAGTCACGAGGACGGCCGCGCCCCTCGCATATTCCGAAGACCACATACATTCAGTCGACCGATCCGCCGCGGATCGAGAAGGACCGATCATGACCACGATCTTCAACGACCCGGCCGAGTTCTGCGACGATCAGCTCGACGGCTTCGTGGACCTGTACTCCGACCGCCTGCGCAAGGTGGCCGGCGGCGTCGTGCGGCTGCCGCAGGGCGAGCCCGAGGTGGCAGTGATCGTCGGCGGCGGCTCCGGGCACTACCCGGCCTTCGCGGGGCTCGTCGGCCCCGGCTTCGCGGCCGGTGCGGTGGTCGGCAACATCTTCACCTCGCCTTCGGCCGCTCAGGTCTACTCGGTGGCCAAGGCCGCCCACCGCGGCCGCGGCGTGATCCTGACCTTCGGCAACTACGCCGGGGACAACATGAACTTCGGGATCGCGGCCAAGCGGCTCAACGACGAGGGCATCGACACCCGCATCGTGGTGGTGACCGATGACATCGCCTCCGCCGAGGAGATCGACAAGCGCCGCGGCATCGCGGGTGACTTCACGGTCTTCCGCGCCATGGGGGCGGCTGCCGCCGAGGGTCTCGATCTCGATGAGGTCGAGCGCATCGGCAGCAGTGCGAATGCGCGCACCCGCAGCCTGGGCGTGGCCTTCTCCGGGTGCACCATGCCCGGAGCGGATGAGCCGCTGTTCTCCGTGCCTGAGGGCCACCTGGGCCTGGGCCTGGGCATCCACGGCGAGCCCGGCATCCGCGACGTCGAGCTGCCCACCGCCGACGGTCTGGCGGAGATGCTCGTGACCCCGCTGCTCGAGGACGTCCCGCAGGACAGGGGCTCGCGCGTGGGCGTGATCGTCAACGGGCTGGGCACCACCAAGTACGAGGAGCTGTTCCTGCTGTGGAGCCGCATCGCCCCCCGGCTGCGTGAAGCCGGGCTGGAGATCGTCGATCCCGAGGTCGGTGAGCTCGTCACGAGCCTGGACATGGGCGGCGCGTCGCTGACCCTGTTCTGGCTGGACGAGGAGCTCGAGCGCCTGTGGACCTCGGATGCCTACACCCCGGCCTACCGCAAGCAGGCGGCGCCGCTGCAGGGCATGAGCTCCGCGGAGGAGGCCGCCGACGCCGAGGAGAGGGAGCAGGCCCCGGAGTCCTCGGAGGCAGGGCGTCGGGCCGCCGGCGTCGTCCAGGCCGCCACTGTGCGGATCGAGCAGCTGCTGCGGGACAACGAGCAGCGCCTGGGCGAGATCGACGCCGTGGCCGGAGACGGCGATCACGGCCGCGGCATGGTCAAGGGCATCTCCGCGGCGCGCAGGGCCGTGGACGCGGCAGCCGCCGAGGGGGGAGCCTCCTGGACGCTGCGCCGCGGAGGCCAGGCCTGGGCCGAGTACGCCGGCGGCACGTCGGGCGTGCTGTGGGGCGCGGCCCTGGAGTCCGCGGGCCGCGAGATCGACGATGCCGCCGACGGGTACTCCGAGGACGACGTCCGCCGGGCCGTGCGCTCGTTCGCCGAGTCCATCCAGCAGCTCGGCGGGGCCCATCGCGGGGACAAGACCCTCCTGGATGCGCTGCTGCCGTTCGTCGACGCCCTGTGCGAGGAGCACGCGGAGCTTCCCCTGCAGGAGGCTTGGACCAAGGCGGCCGTCACGGCGCAGGAGCAGGCGGAGGCCACAGCCGAGCTGCGGCCCAAGGTGGGCCGCGCCCGCCCGCTGGCGGAGAAGTCGGTGGGGACCCCGGACGCCGGGGCCACCTCCATGGGCCTGATCCTGGTCTCGCTGGGGGAGACCCTGGGCCAGACGGATGCGCCCGCCGCGAACTGACAGGGATTCCGGCTCGGACCGGTTGTGCCGCGCGCACGATCCGTCCGAGCCTGGAGCTGAAACCAGACGAAGCGCCGGGGCGGGTGCCCCGGCAGAAGGAGGAAGACATGGCTGATCAGGGACTGCGCATCGTCGTCGGCGGGGATGACGCCGGCTACAGCTACAAGACCGCGCTGAAGAAGGATCTGGAGGCGGATCCGCGTGTGGCCGAGGTCATCGACGTCGGCGTCGGCGACGACGAGCACACCGCCTACCCGCACGTGGCCGTCGACGCCGCGCGCAAGGTGGCCGCCGGCGAGGCCGACCGCGCGCTGCTGATCTGCGGCACCGGACTGGGCGTGGCGATCTCCGCCAACAAGGTTCCGGGCATCCGCGCCGTGACCGCGCACGACTCGTTCTCGGTGGAGCGCTCGGTGCTGTCCAACAACGCGCAGGTGCTGTGCATGGGCGAGCGCGTGATCGGACTTGAGCTGGCTCGTCGCCTGGCCAGGGAGTGGCTGGGCTACACGTTCGATGAGTCCAGCGCCTCGGCCGAGAAGGTCGCCGCCCTGAGCGAGTACGAGAAGGAAGCGACCGGTCTGCAGGAGGACGCATGAGCCGCCTGAGCGCCGACTTCAGCGGCGAGGTCGTGGCGGTCACCGGCGCCGCCAACGGGCTCGGACTGGCCTCCGCGCAGTGGTTCGCCGCCGCCGGGGCGACCGTGGTGGGCATCGACCGCGATGAGCGCCTGATCGATGTCATGACGGGGCTCGGCGAGGGCCATCACGCGGTCGTCGCAGATCTGCTCGAGGACGGCGTGGCCGACCGGGTGATCGCCGACGTCGTGGATGCGGCCGGCGGCCTCGACGTCCTGGTGAACTCGGCCGGCGTCGCCCTGCTGGATCCGGCCCTGGAGCTCTCGGACGAGAAGTGGGACACCACGATCGCCCTGAACCTCTCGGCCGTGTTCCGCCTCAGCCGCGCCGCCGGGCGCGTCATGTGCGAGAAGGGCCATGGGCGCGTGGTGAGCATCGCCTCCCAGGGTGCGCTCGTGGGCCTGGAGCGCCACGCCGCCTACGCCGCCTCGAAGGCGGGGCTGCTGGGGCTGACCAAGGTGCTGGCCGCCGAGTGGGCTGCCAGTGGCGTCACCGTGAACACGGTCTCGCCCACGGTCGTGGCCACGGAGCTGGGCAAGAAGGCCTGGGCCGGGCCGGTCGGCGACGAGATGCGCGCCGCCATCCCCGCCGGGCGCTTCGCGGAGCCGGAGGAGATCGCCGCGGCGATCGGATACCTGGCCAGCGACGACGCGGCCATGGTCACCGGCGAGAACCTGGTCATCGACGGCGGGTACACCTCCGTCTGACTCACCCCCACCCCCACCCCGCCGAGTGGATTCCCAGTTGCGCTGTTGAGGCTCTCAACGCAACTGGGGATCCACTCGGCGGAGTCGTGCGGGCTCAGGTGAGGGTCGTGAGAGCCACCAGGCTGACGAGCGCGTTGTTGGTCGCATGCACGATCAGCGGCGCCCACAGGTTCCCGAACCACAGCCGAGCGAGCACCAGCGGTATCCCGAGGAAGAAGATGTAGAGCATCACCGCCGGCACCGCATGGGCCGCTGCGAACACGACCACCACGAGCGCCGCGGCCAGCCCGACGGGCATGTGCGAGGCCATCCAGTCCAGCAGGACCCGGCGGAACACGATCTCCTCGAGCAGGGGCAGCACCACTGCGGCCAGGAGCAGCATCGGCACTCCCAGCAGGGGGCCTGCCTCCAGCGTCTGCAGACTCGTCGTGCTCTGGGCCGGGGAGGCGCCCAGGGCGGAGCCTGCGATGGCCGTGGCGATCAGCGCGGCGATGATGCCGACCGGGGTGAACCAGAGCAGGTGCAGCAGGCTGTGGCGTCCGCGGTGGAAGCCCAGATCGCGCACGCTCCATCCCATCCGCCCCAGAAGGCCCAGGCGCAGCAGCCCGAACCCGGCCAGCGCGCCTCCCATCATCACGCCGACGGCGGTGGCCGTCCCCGAGCGCAGCAGGAAGCCGAGGGCGATGCCGCCGATGACCGCTCCCGCCAGGCTCCCGACGAACGCCGCAATGGCCCAGAGCAGATGCGCCATCTGCGGCGTCGGGTGCAAGCGGGCGCCCGGGTGAGGTTCGGCAGGAGTGTGCGGGGCCGCTGAGGCGTCCGGTGCTGTGGTGGTGTGCATGGCTCCACGCTAGGAATGTCGACGTCCCCGGGTCGCCCTCCCCGCGCACGATCCGCCTCACCCTGGAGGACGATTCCCCTCTCATCCTCCCGCCGAGACAGTCCTCCTCCCGCCGAGTGGATACCCAGTTGCGCTATCGGCCCTCTCAGCGCAATTCAGCATCCACTCGGCGGGTGGGGGGAGGGGCGGCCTTCGCAGGCGGCGACGAGCTGCGGAAGGACCCGGGAGAGGACCTCGTCGTCGGTGCGGGCGAAGCCCACCACGATGCCGCCGCCGCCCCTGCCACCTGCACCGCCCCTGATGTCGCCGGCGACTTCACCGTCGCTGCCGCCATGGATGCCGCAGTCGCTGCGGTCCGCGCAGTCGACGTCGCTGGCCTCGCTCGGCAGAGGCGAAGCAGCGCTCCAGTAGGCGGAGCGGCGTCCCACCAGCAGCCCGGCATCGCGGCAGCGGCCCACGACGGCGGCCTCCTCGTCGTCGGTCGTGATCACGACGTCCACACCGCCGTGCATGGGCGCCAGTCGGGCTCGGCGCGTCTCGGCGAAGGCCGCCCGGATCCGGTCGCGGCGCCGGGCGTAGACCGAGCGCATCCGCCGCGTGTGCCGGCGCAGGTAGCCGGAGTCGAGAAGGTGCGCGATCGCGGCCTGCGTCAGCGCGGAGACCGGCACGCCGAGCTGGCGGCGCCGCTCCAGCACCGGATCGAGCCACGGGTCGGGCAGCACGAGGTAGCCGGTGGCCAAGGCGGGGCTGAGCAGAGCGGAGAACGTGCCGAGCAGGGCCACGGATGCGCCGGTGGGATCGAGCGCGGACAGCGTGGGCAGCGGGGCGCCCACGTAGCGCAGCTCGGAGTCGAAGTCGTCCTCGACGATCAGCACGTCATGGCGCTGCGCCCACTCGAGCAGCTCCAGCCGTCGCTGCAGGCTCAGGGATCCGCCCAGGGGGTACTGATGGCTGGGGGTCACGATCAGGACGTCGGGGGCGTCGTCTCCTGCGGGCAGGAGATCCACCCGCAGCCCGTCGTCGTCGACCGGGCAGGCGACGCGCTCGTGCCCCAGCGCCTCCACAGCCGCGCGCAGGGTCGGGTAGCCGGGCGTCTCGACCCCCACCCGCAGACGGGCGCGGCCGGAGCGGGCCGACAGCGTCCCCAGCAGCAGGCTCAGGCCCTCGCGGGCGCCGGCGGTGATCACGAGCCGGTCGGGGCTCGCAGGCAGGGCGCGCATCAGGCGCAGGTGCTCGGCCGAGGCGCGGCGCAGGACGCCCTGCCCCGCAGGATCGGGGCGGACGGGCAGCGGCTGACCGGCTGCATGGCGCCAGGCCGCCCGCCATGCCGGGCCCTCCACGCGGCTGGTGTCCGGCTGACCGGGGCGCAGGTCCAGGAGGTGCTCCTCGCGGACCGGCAGTCCGTCCACCGCATCGTCCGCGACGGGCGCGGGGTGGGGAATCGGCCCCTCGCCGAACCCAGAAGTCCTGGGGGCGGGGCCGAACGACGACGGCGACCCCGGCGATGGCGAGGGAGCCGACCCGGGCAGGGAGGCCGGCGTCGACGGGTGGATCCGCTCGAGCCCGGGATGCACCGTGGTGGGCCGGCCCTGCTCGGCCCGCAGGTATCCCTCGCCGATCAGCTGGTCGTAGGCGGACACGACCGTGCCGCGCGAGACCCCGAGCCGGGATGCCAGCAGGCGCGTGGATGGCAGCGCGTCGCCGGGAGCGAGGGCTCGAGAGGCGACCTGCGAGCGGATGCCGTCGGCCAGCTGGACGGGCAGCGAGAGGGCCCCGGAGCGCTCCAGCACCACGGTCAGCTCGACGGAGGAACGTGCAGTCATGAGCAGAGTCTGCCGCACTGGTCCATTGGAAGCAGCGAGAAGTGGATCTTGTGGCGGACCAGTGCCTCGCGCGACGATGCTCGGCATGACTGAGAACACCACTGCCGCCACCGGATCGCCCCTCGTCAAGCGAGGCCTGGCCGAGATGCTCAAGGGCGGCGTCATCATGGACGTCGTCACCCCGGAGCAGGCCCGCATCGCCGAGGACGCCGGCGCCGTGGCCGTCATGGCGCTCGAGCGCGTGCCGGCCGACATCCGCGCCCAGGGCGGCGTGGCCCGCATGTCCGACCCGGATCTGATCGACGGCATCATCGAGACCGTCTCGATCCCGGTCATGGCCAAGGCCCGCATCGGCCACTTCGTGGAGGCCCAGGTCCTGCAGTCGCTCGGCGTGGACTACATCGACGAGTCCGAGGTCCTCAGCCCCGCCGACTACGCCCACCACATCGACAAGCACGGCTTCACCGTCCCGTTAGTGTGCGGTGCGACCAACCTGGGCGAGGCGCTGCGCCGCCTGGCCGAGGGCGCGGCCATGATCCGCTCCAAGGGCGAGGCAGGCACCGGCGACGTCTCCGAGGCCACCAAGCACATCCGCACCATCCGCAAGCAGATCGCGGACCTCCAGGCGACCTTCCGCTCCAACCCCGACGAGCTGTTCGTGGCCGCCAAGGAGCTGCAGGCCCCCTACGACATCGTCCGCGAGGTCGCCGAGACCGGGAAGCTGCCGGTCGTGCTGTTCACCGCCGGCGGCGTGGCCACCCCTGCCGATGCCGCGATGATGATGCAGCTCGGCGCCGACGGCGTGTTCGTGGGCTCCGGCATCTTCAAGTCCGGCAACCCGGCTGAGCGCGCGGCGGCGATCGTCAAGGCCACGGCCCAGTACGACGACCCCGCCGCGATCGCCGCGGCCTCCCGCGGCCTGGGCGAGGCCATGGTGGGGCTCAACGTCGGCGACCTGCCCGCTCCGCACCGCCTGGCCGAGCGCGGCTGGTGAGCCCAGAGGCTCCCGCGGCCTCGGCGCCGAGCCGCCGGGGAGGCCCCGGGGACGACGCGCGCGGCGACAGTGCCCGGGCAGGCACTGCCCGGGGCCGCAGCGGCGGCGCCGACGCCCGCACCGCGCGCATCGGCGTCCTGGCCCTGCAGGGCGGGGTCGCCGAGCACGTGCGCATGCTCGAGGGCCTGGGCGCCCAGGCGGTGCCGATCCGCTCCTCGGCGGCCCTGGAGCAGCCTCTCGACGGGATCGTGCTGCCCGGCGGGGAGTCCTCGACCATGGACCGTCTGCTGCGCCGCTTCGGCATGAGGGACCGCCTGGCGCAGCTGCTCCAGGACGGCCTCCCCGTCCTGGGCACCTGCGCCGGGCTGATCCTGCTGGCCGACGAGATCGTGGATCCGGCGCCGGGGCAGACCAGCCTGGCCTCGCTGGGGATCCGGGTGCGCCGCAATGCGTTCGGGCGCCAGGTCGACTCGACCGCCGAGACCCTGCAGACCTCGCTCGGCCCGGTGGCGGGGGCCTTCATCCGGGCACCGGAGGTGCTCGAGGTCGGCGAGGGCATCCAGGTCCTCGCCCGCCGCGGCACCGCTCCCGACGGCGACGGCCCGATCGTTGCGGTCGGCACGGACACGGCGCTGGGGCTGTCCTTCCACCCCGAGCTCACCGGCGATGACACGTTCCACCGCGAGCTGCTGCGCATGCTCCGGGCCCGCGTCGACGCCTGAGGGCCCCTCCGGCCGCGAACCGCAGGCCGACGACCGACGCCCCCGCCTCGAGCGGAAGCTCGTGCGGGGCCGTCGTCGTGCGGGCGGCCCGGTGCGGGCGCTGCCGGGGGCCGAGGGTCAGGCGGCCGGCAGGTCCGGGAACTCGGCGATGACGTCCGCGTTGCGCAGCTTGCCGTGCGAGGTGGACAGGCTGCGCTCGAGCTCGCGGGAATCGGAGCAGGCCTTCTTCCACCCGCTGCCCGCCACTCGCAGGACGTAGGGCAGGGTCGCGTTGGTCAGCGCCGCGGTGGAGGTGGCCGGCACGGCGCCGGGCATGTTGGCGACGCAGTAGAAGATCGCGGGTCCGACCTGGAAGGTGGGGTCGTCGTGGGTGGTGGCGTGCGTGTCCTCGAAGCAGCCGCCCTGGTCCACGGCGATGTCCACGAGCACGGCGCCCTTCTTCATCTTCAGGACCATCTCGTGGGTGACGACGTTCGGGGCCTTGCGGCCCGGGATCAGCACCGCGCCGACCACCAGATCGGCCTTGAGCACGCAGTTCTCGACCTCGTAGGGGGTCGAGACGACCGTGCGCACGCGGTTGCCGTAGAGGTCGTCCATGGCGCGCAGAGCCTCGATCGAGGTGTCCAGCACGGTGACGTCGGCGCCCATGCCGACCAGCTGGTGCACCGCATTGCGACCGGCTTGGCCGGCCCCGATGACGGTGGCCTGCGCCGGGCGCACACCGGGGACCCCGGCCAGCAGCAGGCCGCGGCCGCCGTGGGAGGCCAGCAGCGCGTTCGCGCCGACGGTGGCGGCCATGCGGCCGGCGACTTCGGACATGGGCGCGAGCAGCGGCAGCGCGCCGCGGTCGCTCTGCACGGACTCGTAGGCCAGCGACGTGGTGCCGGAGTCCAGCAGCGCCTGGGTCAGCTCGCGGCTGGCGGCCAGATGCAGGTACGTGAACAGCGTGAGGTCATCGCGCAGGAAGCCGTACTCGGAGGGGATCGGCTCCTTGACCTTCAGCACGAGCTCCGCCGCCCAGGTCTCCTCGACGGGCACGAGGACGGCGCCGGCGTCGGTGTACTCCTGGTCCGGGATGCTGGAGCCGATCCCGGCGCCCTCCTGGACGCGGACCTCGTGGCCGTGGCCCACCAGCTGATGGACGCCGGCCGGGGTGAGGGCCACACGGCCCTCCTGCGGCTTGGTCTCTGTGGGGACTCCGATGATCATGTCCGCTCCTCGAGGTCAGGACACCGTCGACCTCGTCGTCGACGGCGCGTTCGGGGACGCCGGTCCGCGCCCCCGGGGCGTGCCGGGCCGGCTGGACTCAGCTCAGCTCGTCTGCGAGCCGATGCAGCGTGGCCTCGATCTTCTCCTTCTCGACGACCGGGAACCCCTTGGCCTGGCGGGTCTGCTCCGAGGTCTGGGACCAGTCGCAGTAGTTGACCACCTCGGTCGCGTCCTCGGGGGTCGAGCGCAGGATCCAGCCCCATGCCCAGCCCTGCGGCTCCTGGCCCTCGTCGGCCACGAGCCACTCCAGGCGATGCTCGAGGTCGTAGCGGGTGACGTGGTTCTCCGTGCGGTACTGCGTGGTGCCGTCCGTCCAGAGCATCTCCATCACGAAGACCTGCCCCACGTGCTCGAGCGGCTCCTGGCCGACGGCGGCGCGCACCATCTGCGAGCCGTCGATGCGAGCGTGGTTGGCGGGGTCGCGCAGGAAGCTCCACACCGTCTCGATGGGGGCATCGATCGCGGCCTGGAGGGCGATGCCGTCCTCGGCGTGCAGATCCTGGATCGTCGATTCGCTCATGGTCCCATTGTGGCGCTCGCCACCGACAGTCTTCAATGAAGCGGGAGCCGGTTGCCGCCGGGGACCGCGAGCGGCACGACCGCCGCGGGCGGATCCGACGACGGTCCCGCGCAGCTCACCAGTCGTCTCCGACCAGCCGGTCCTCGGCGATCGAGGCGCCGAGCATGAGGGTGCGCATGAACCGCTCGGTGGCCTCGATCAGCAGCTCCTCGCCGTCGCGCACCGCCTCCGCCAGGGACATCGGCACGGGCAGGATGGAGGCGACGGCGTCGATGCCGATCCCGTGCACGGCGTCCGATCCCTGGCCCAAGGTCCCTGCCAGGCCGATGACCGGCACGCCCTGCTCGGAGGCTCGACGGGCGACCTCGGCGGGGACCTTGCCGCGCGGGGTCTGAAAGTCGATCGCCCCCTCGGCCGTGATGACCAGGTCGGCGCCGCGGATCGAGCTGTCCAGGTCGATCCCGGCCAGCCCCGAGTCCAGCAGCGCCTCGAAGCGCGGCACCAGCTCGGCGCCGATGGCCGCCATGCCGGCGCCGAGGCCTCCCGAGGCCCCGGTGCCGGGGCCCAGGGCGAAGTCGCGGTCCCGGGTCCGCTCGAGGCCGTCGCGGCCCAGGATCTCCGCCCAGTTCTCGAACCCGCGCGACATCTGCTCGACCTGCTGCGCCGTGGCGCCCTTCTGCGGGCCGAAGACCCGGGCGACGCCATGGTCGCCGGTCAGCACGTTGTGCGGGTTCAGGGCCAGGACCACGCGCACGCGGCCGGCGCTCAGCGACGGGTGCAGACCGGAGAGGTCCAGGCTCCGGGCCTCCGTGAGCGCCGCGCCCCCGGTGCCGACCGGCTCCCCGTCGGCGTCCAGCACCCGGGCGCCGAGGGCCGTGAGCGCCCCCAGGCCGCCGTCGGAGGTCCCGGAGTCGCCGCAGCCGACGACGATCGTCTGCGACCCGTCCTCCAGGGCCGAGCGGATCAGCTGGCCGACCCCGTGGGTGGTGGTGAGCGTGGGATCCCGGCGATCGTGCGGGACCAGGCGCAGTCCCGCGGCCGAGGCCATCTCCACGACGGCGGTCCCGCGCGCGTCGCCGCCCAGGCGGGCCCAGTGCGCCTCGACCGGCTGACCCACGGGCCCTGTCACCCGCGCGGGGATCAGCTCGCCGCCGGTGGCTGAGGCCAGTGTGCGGGCCGTGCCTTCGCCGCCGTCGGCCACGGGCACGGTGCGCACGCGCACGCCGGGCACGGCGCGGCGGACTCCTGCGCTGATCGCGCGGGCGACCTGATCGGCGTCCAGCGACTCCTTGAAGCCGGAGGGCGCCACCAGGACTCGGCGGACGAAGGCGGTGGAGGGTGCGGCGGTCATATCGGACTCCTCGGTGTTGAAGGGGCGGGTCAGCGGAACAGCGGCAGGCCCATGAGGGGCCAGACCAGGAAGGCGAAGACGAGCACCATCACGGACGAGACCGGGGCCAGCCAGGCGGAGAGCCGCAGGAGGTGCTCGGGGCGGAAGGTCTCGACGTCCTCCACGTCGGAGAACAGGGTCACGGGCTTGGCGGAGCTGGTCAGCGTGTGGCAGAACCCGGCCGCCGCCGTCGAGGCGAACGCCGCGGCGGAGGCATCCACCCCCAGGCCCGGGGCCAGGGCGACCACGATGGGGATCAGCACGGCCGAGCGCGCCGAGCGGGACTGGATGACCAGGTGCGCGGCGGTCGAGAGGACCACGACCAGGACCACGAACGCGATGGGGGCTCCGGGGCCGATCCGCTGGACGGGGCCGAGAGCTCCGGCGGCCAGCCAGTCGGCGGCTCCCGAGTCGACCAGCCCGGTGCCCAGCGTCAGCGTGGCGGCCATGAACACGAGCAGCGACCACGGCACGGACTTCAGCGCCTTGCCCAGGTCCACCGACCCCCATCGGGGGCTCGCGGCCAGCAGCGCGCCCAGCAGGCCGACGATCGCCGGGTGCAGCCCGTGCAGCGGCTCCGAGCACCACAGCACCACCACGACGGCCACGAGCATGGCCGAGCGGGTCTGCGCGGTGGTCAGAGGTCCGGAGATGGGCGAGGCCGAATGCGCCTGCATGTCCTTCAGGCTGATCGAGACGGGCTCGCGCCGGTCCTCCCGCCGGGTGAACAGCCGCAGGATCAGCTCGGTGCACACGTGCGAGGACACCACGGCCAGCGGAAGGCCCAGGATCAGCCACGTGGCCACTCCGAAGCTGCGATGCCCGGCCGCGTCCAGGATCTGGGCGGTGATCAGATGCGCGCCGGCGCCCAGGTAGGAGGCCACCGCCGAGAGCAGGATGACCGACGGGAACAGCAGGGACAGCGCCAGCACCACCCGCCGGTGCGGCGCCAGCACCGCCGCCATGGCCGCGAAGACGGGCAGGGCCAGGGCCGCCCGTCCGGAGGTCGACGGGATCGCGAAGGCCGTGACGACCAGCACCGCCGTGGTGAGGTGGAACAGCGGGCGCAGCCCGGAAGCGCCGGTCACCACGAATGCCGCCACGCGGGTGGCCAGTCCCGAGGCGGTCACCCCGGCGGCGATCACGAAAGCGGTCAGCAACAGCCACACCGTGTCCTCGCCGAGCGAGGAGAAGAGGTCCTCGTCCCCGACCACGCCGGTGGAGACCAGGATCAGCGCAGCGCCCAGCGCCACGTAGGTGTCCTCGAGCGGGGAGAAGATCCACAGCCACACGGCCACGCAGAACACGCACAGGGTCAGGGCGCCGTGGGCCGGCAGCTCATCGCCCAGGACCGAGGCCCGGATCACCACCGTGCACGCGACGAGCATCACGACCGCCAGGATCAGCGCGGCCGGGCGCGGCCTGGGGCGCGAGCGCGCCGGCGCGGGGCGGCCGCTCTGCGGAGGGGTCGAGGCCCAGCGCACGGAGCCCGTCTGCGCGCTCATCGCTCCACCCGCATGGCCTCGGCCACTCGGTCCTGCGCGGCGGAGTCCGTCTCGTCGAGCTCCTGCCGATCGGGCTGGACGAGGGGAAGATCGAGTCCGACCGAGGTGCGCCCGTCGGGCTCGGAGGCCACCCACAGGCTGCCGCCGTGGGCATCGGCCACCGCGCGTGCGACGGCCAGCCCCAGGCCCATGCCGCCCACGTCGGCGGATTCCTCGGTGCTGCTCGAGCCGCCGGAGGCCTCGGACAGCGCGGCCGAGCGGTACTGCTCGATCATGGCCCGGGCCTGCTCGGCGCTCAGCGGCCGACCCGCGTTGGCCACCGACAGGCGCAGGACCCGCCCCTGTGCCGCCGCCGAGACCTCGACGTTCTCGTCGTCCTGCGACTGCGACTGCGACTGCGACTGCGGCTGCGGCTCGGCGAGGGCAGCGCTGAGCTGGATGCGCTCGCCGTCCTCCGTGTGATCGACGGCGTTGCGCGCCAGCTGGCTCATGGCAGCCGACACGGCAGCGGCATCCATCGGTGCGGCGAGATCGGGCGCGTCGTCGAGCTCCCAGCTGCGTCGGGGGAAGCGCTGGGCCAGGTCATGGCGCAGGCGCACCACCAGCGGGGCCGCGGCCGTGGGCCGCATGCGCAGGGCTCCGGGCCGCTGCGCATCGGCGAGCAGGCTCAGATCCGCCAGGCTGCGCTGCATCTCCTGCATGCGGCGCCGGAGGCGGCTCAGCTCGGCGCTCGACAGCCCGTCGGAGCCCTGCGAGCCGGTCTCCAGGTCCCGACGACAGGCCTCCAGGGGGCGGGCGAGATGGCGCTCGACCTCGGCGGCCACGTGCGACTGGCGATCGAAGGAGTCCTCGAGCCGATCGAGCATGCCGTTGACCGCCTGGGCCGTGCTGGAGATGTCGTCGCGGCCCTCGACGGGCACGCGCGGGGAGAGGTCGTGGCCCGAGACCCGCTGGGCCACAGCTGCGATCCGGCGCACCGGCAGAAGGATCTGTCCGGCGGCGAACCACGCGATCAGGGCCGTGAGCGCCAGCCCGCCGGCGGCCACGCCCACGAGCAGCAGGACCTGCTGATCCACGTCGTCGTGGGCCGGGTCCGTGAACTGCAGGACCAGGAAGGCCGATCCGTCCTCGGTGTCCACCCGCCCCCACCGCACGCTGCCGTGCTCGGTGTCCCGAACTCCCGAGGCCGACGGGTCCGCGAGGAGGCTGTCGAGCTCGGCGGTATCCGCGGCCAGCAGCTCGCCGGCGTCGTCGGCGGCATTGTCCAGGTAGGAGACGTCGCCGTCGGCCACCGCGATGAAGGCCTCGTGCGTGGCCGGGGTCTGCCGGGAGAGGTAGCGCTCCATGAGCTCGGCCTCCGAGGCGAAGGGCTGCGCGGTGCGAGGATCCACGCCCTCGTCGACGAACGTGCGGAACTCCTCGACCTCCTGCACGATCCCGGCATCGGCGGCCTGATCCACCTGCCCCTGCAGCAGCGAGCGCATGGTCACCACGACGGCCAGCAGGGCGATGGCGGTGGTCAGCACGATCCAGCCCACGATGCGCCAGCGCGCCGAGACCCGGGATCCGCGCTCCTGAGCGTCCGCGCTCATCGCGTCACCGTCCCGGCCTCGGGGACGTCGTCCTGCTCGCCGTCCGAATCGGTGTCCAGATCGACCTCGTCCGGCCCGTCGTCGTCCTCCGGCTCGAGGTCTGGATCGTCCTCGTCGTCGTGCTCTTCTTCATCGACGGGGGCGGCCGGCCCGGACGTCGGCGCCTGCTGCTGCTCCCGGTCGTCGGCGGGTGCCGGGTCCTCTGTCGCCTCCGGCTCGGTCGTCGGGGCGGGTGCGGAGGCTTCGGGATCGGGCGACGACGGCGCCGTGACCCGGGTGCTCACAGGATCGGAGGGCAGAGTGGGCGGCATCGTGGTCCGCGCCAGCTGCTGCGTCCCCAGCGCGGTCAGCACGGGAACGGCCATGATCAGGACCAGGAGCAGCACACGTCTCAACATGACAGTGAAGTGAACTCCGAACAGATGAAATGCAGATGAGCATCCGGGCCGCGGACGCTCAGCACTCGACCCCAGGAAGACGAGACCGATGACCGATCTGCAGTGCCCCGCTGTGCTCCTGCTCGGAGAGGATCCGCGCGCCGTGCTGGAGGGGAGGGTCCTGGGGCCCGTCGGGCCGGGGGCGGAGATCGTCTGCCTTCCGCAGGGCGAAGACCCGCTGCGCCGGGCTGCCGCCGAGGACGCCCTGGTGGATGAGCTGGTCGACACCCGCCGCGGGGAATCGGTGGTGCTCGAGGCCGCACCGGCGCGGCTGCGCGAGCTGCTGCGCCGCCACGGCTGCACGCCGGAGCTGCCCGCGCGCATCGAGGCCGACTCCGGCGGCTGGCGGCGCACCGAGCCCGCCGGGCAGCCCGCCCCGGAGCGGCAGGATCCGGAGCCGGCCGCCGTGGAGCAGCCGAGCGCCGACCAGCCGAGCGTCGAGCGGCATGTGGCCCTGCCGCTGGCGGAGATGACCGGACTGCAGATGCACGCGATCACGCTGCTGCGCGAGCGCGTCTTCGTGGTGGAGCAGAAGACCACCGAGGTCACGGAGATCGACGAGCTCGATGCCCTGCAGACCACCGTCCACCACTGGCTGGAGATCGACGGCCGCCCCGCCGCAGTCCTGCGCGTCCTGGCCCACGAGGAGGCCATCGCGATCGGCCGGGTGGCCACCGCGCACGAGCACCGCGGGAAGGGCCTGGCCGGGCGGCTGATGCGCCTGGTGCTCCAGGACCTGGCGCCGCTGAATCGCCCCGTCGTGCTGCTGGGCCAGTCGCACCTGGAGCAGTGGTACGAGCGGCTCGGATTCGTCCGCAGCGGAAATGAGGTCCTGGAGGTGGGCATCCCGCACGTGCCCATGACCCTGAGCCGATGACCGAGCTGCTCGCGGCCCGTCCCGTGCCCCCGGCAGATGCCTGGGTGCTCGTGCTGTGCGGGCTCCTCGCCGCAGGGCTGTGCCTTCCGCGACGGACCTGGCGGTGGTTCGGGTTGGTCGTCACGGTCGTGCATGAGCTCGGCCACGCGCTGGCGGGGCTGGTCGTGGGCCGGAGGGTCATGACGATCCGCATCGAGGCCGATCACTCGGGCGTCACGCACTCCTTCGGCACCGGGCCCAGTGCGGCATGGTCGACCTTCTGGGGCTATCCCTTCCCCGCCGTCGTCGGGGCCGTGTGGGCCGCCGCGGTGGGGCTGGGGCACTGGCCGGTGGCCGCCGTCGTGAGCGCGCTGGTGCTGCTGGGCTCCCTGGTGGTGATGCGCGGTGCGCTGTCCTGGGTGGTCACGACCGGATCGGCGGCGCTGCTGCTGGCGCTGGTGTGGGCGGACCTCGCGATCGGGCGCTGGCTGATGCTCGCGGTCGGCACCGCGCTGTGGGTCGGCGCGCTGCGGGTGTGGTGGCTGCTGGCCCGGCGCCACGTCCAGGGCGCCCTGAGCCGACGGGTGCAGCACGAGCACCCGCTGGGGCTGCCCTCGGATGCCGTGGCACTGGCCCGGGCCACCGGCGTCCCGGCCATGCTGTGGCTGCTGGCCTTCCTGGCGGTGATCCTGCTCAGCGCAGCGGGGATCGCGCTGGCCTGGGCCCCGCAGCTGCTGAGCTGAGCGGCTGCAGGCAACTCTGTCTCAGATGTGGCCTGGGTCTCGTCTCAGATGATATTTTCGCCGGGCGGGTCATCGCGGATCCGCACTGCCCACAGGAGGCCCGCATGCCCACCGACACCGTCTCACCCGCTCCCTCGTCCGAGCCCGCGCAGCGCCTTGCCGACGCTTCGCTGCCCGGCACGCAGGCGGAGCTGCCCGCCTACGACCGCTCCGGCCTGAGCACCGGCATCGTCCACATCGGCGTGGGCGGCTTCCACCGCGCTCACCAGGCCGTCGTCATGGACGACCTGCTGGCCCAGGGCGGCCACGACAGCTGGGCGATCACGGGCCTCGGCGCCCTGGCCGGCGACTCCCGCATGCGCGACGCCCTCAACGACCAGGACGGGCTCTACACCCTGGCGGTCAAGCACCCCGACGGCCACCGCGACAACCGCGTGATCGGCTCCATCCGCACCATGGCCGTGGCTCCGGAGGACCCGGCCGGAGCGGTCGAGCTCATGGCGGATCCCGCCACCCGCATCGTCTCGCTGACCATCACCGAGGGCGGCTACAACTTCAACCAGGCTACGGGCCTGTTCGACGAGACCACGCCGGCCGTCGCCCATGATCTCGAGGTCCTGCGCGGCTCCGGCGAGGGCGAGCTGCGTTCGGTCTTCGGCCTGGTCGTGGACGCTGTGCGGGTGCGCCGCGAGCGGGGAACCGCCCCCTTCACCGTCATGTCCTGCGACAACATCCAGGGCAACGGCGACACCGCCGCCCTGCAGTTCGTGGCCTTCGCCGAGCTGGTCGATCCCGAGCTGGCCGCCTGGATCCGCGAGAACGTCCCGTTCCCGAACTCCATGGTCGATCGCATCACCCCGGTCACCACCGACGCCGACCGCGAGAACGTCCTGGCGGACACCGGGCGGGTGGACGCCTGGCCGGTCGTGTGCGAGCCGTTCTTCCAGTGGGTGCTCGAGGACCACTTCGTCCCGGGCCCCGACGGCGCCCCGGGCCGCCCCGCCTTCGAGAAGGCCGGCGTGCAGCTCGTCGAGGACGTCGAGCCCTACGAGCTCATGAAGCTGCGCCTGCTCAACGCCTCCCACCAGGCGCTGTGCTACCCGGGCCGCCTGGCCGGGCTCGAGTACGCGCACGAGGTCTGCTCCGACCCGCTGTACGTGGCCTACCTGCTGGCCTACATGGAGCTCGAGGCCACTCCCACGCTGCGCGAGGTCCCGGGCGTGGACCTGGACGACTACCGCAGGACGCTCATCGAGCGCTTCGCGAACCCGGAGATCCGCGACACCCTGGCCCGCCTGTGCGCCGAGGCCTCGGACCGCATCCCCAAGTGGCTCGTGCCGGTGATCCGCGAGAACCTCGAGGCCGGTCGCCCGGTCGAGCTCTCCGCCACGATCGTGGCCTCCTGGGCGCGCTACGCCGAGGGCGCCGACGAGAACGGCCGTCCGTTCGAGATCGTCGATCCCCGCCGCGACGCCGTGATCGAGGCCGCCTCCCACCACGACGAGGACGAGCTGTCCTTCCTGCGCAACGAGGAGCTCTTCGGGGACCTCGCCCAGCAGGAGGCCTTCACCGAGCCGTACCTGCGCGCCCTGCGCGGCTTCCGCTCGCGCGGCGCCCGCGCGACGCTCGAGGAGGTCCTGGAGATCGTGGGGCGCCCGAACGCCTGATCCGCCGAAGCCGTCGTCCCTGTCCGCGGAAGCCGGCGGGAGGGGCGACGGCGGGACGGGCCGCGAGCACGACGCAGGCCCCCGCACCGAGACGCAGCGAACGCGTCCGGGGCGGCGGCCTGTGCCATGAGCGAGGACATCCGCAGGAGCCGATGCGGCTCCTGCGCGGCGGGGCTCAGCCGGCCAGCTCCTCCTCGAGCTGGCGGCGCATGGCGCTGTAGCGGGCGCGGAAGGCGTCGGCCCCGTCGTCCTGGGCGGCGGGCAGATGCTGGGAGCCCTCGGTGCCGGCGGTCCAGGCGGGCAGCTCGCCCTGCGCGGCCCAGTAGGCCTGGCGCGCACCGCCCAGGGCCACGTACTCATCCGGGGCGGGGACGTCGATATCGACGCCGAGCACATGGGTGAGGGCCGTGCGCAGAGTGGCGGAGCGCGAGCCGCCGCCGATCAGCAGGGCGCGCTCGATCGGGACGTCCAGGGTCCGCAGGACCTCGAGGCAGTCGGCCAGCGAGTTCGCCACGGACAGCACCGAGCTGCGGGCCATGTTCTCGCGCGTGAGCGAGGCGCCCGTGACGCCGTGCCAGCGCCCGGCGGCGTCGGGGAGGTTGGGAGTGCGCTCGCCGTCCAGGTACGGCAGCAGCGTCAGCCCCGCGCAGTCCGGGGCGCCGGCGGCAGCGAGGGCGTCGAACTCGTCCAGGTCGGTGCCGAGCAGGTCCGAGGTCCGGGCCATGACTCGGGCGGCGTTGAGCGTGCACAGCAGCGGCAGGTAGGCGCCGGTGGCGTCGGCGAATCCCGAGGTGACGCCCGTGGGGTCCGCGATCGGGTGCGGGCTGTGGGCGAAGACCGTGCCCGAGGTGCCGACCGAGACCACGACATCGCCGTGGCCGATGCCCAGGCCGAGCCCGCCGCCGGCGTTGTCTCCGCACCCGGCCGAGACCACCGCGCCGGGGCTGTTCGGGAGCCAGTCCGAGGTGATGGTGCCGGCGGAGGCGTGGGGTGCGAGGACCTCGGGGACCTGCGGGGCCGCCCCGAACCAGCGCTCCAGGAGGTCCTCGCGGATCGAGCCGGAGGCGGGGTCGAACCAGCCCGAGCCCGAGGCCTCGGAGCGGTCCGTGATCCAGGCGCCGCCGGTCAGCTCTGAGACCAGCCAGTCGTGCGGCAGGCCCACGCGCTCAACGCGAGCCGCGGCCTCCGGGGCGTTCTCGCGCAGCCAGGCCAGCTTGGTCAGCGTGATGGAGGTGACGGGCGCGGAGCCGGTGGCCTCGACCCAGCCGGAGATCTCGAGCTCCTCGACCATGGCCCGGGCCTGAGGGGCGCTGCGGACGTCGTTCCACAGCAGGGCGTCGTGGACCGGCGCGCCGGCCGAGTCCAGGGCCACCATGCCGTGCTGCTGCGCGGAGACGCCCACGCCCAGCACGTCCGAGCGCCCGCGGGCTCCGGCGGCGTCCCAGGCCTGATTCAGCGCCTTGGTCCATTCCCGGGGGTCCACCGAGGTCCCGTCCGGGTGCGGGGCGGAGCCGCGAGAGAGGATCTGCCCCGTGGCGGCGTCGACGACCATGACCTTGCAGGACTGGGTGGAGGAGTCCACCCCGATGACGGTTCCGCTGATGCTCACTCCAGCTCCTCTGCCGAGACTCTCTGACGGTTCAGCCTAGCGGTCTGCGTCACATCGCAGGGGCCTGCGGCGGCTCCCGGGAGCGCTCGGTCGGCCTCGGCCCTGCGGTGCCGGTGCAGGGCCGGCGGCCGCCCGCTCACTGACCCTCGAGCTCGGCCAGGGCATCCCGCAGCGGGATGTCGCAGACCAGGATGTCGACCAGCCCGGCCCGCACCGCCGCCAGCACGGCCGGGGCGCGCCCGGCGCCGTGGGCGACCGCGATCCGGCGACGGGCCGCACGCAGGTCCGCAAGCGATGCCGCGATCACGGAGTCCTCGACGGGGCCCTCCACCGCGGTGCCGCGGGCGTCGATCAGGTGCCCGGAGATCTCGGCGACCGCGCCGGCCGCCAGGGCCTGCTGACGGTCCTGCTCCTGGATGCGGTCCCACACGGTGGACAGCCCCGGTCCCCAGCCGCCGATCGCGAAGACCGCCAGGTCCAGATCCCCGGCCTGGGCCAGGGTGCGGGCGATCTCCGGGGTCTCGCGCAGGGCTGCCGCGCCCTCACCGGCCACCAGCGGCGCCCACAGGGGAAGCGTCTGCTTGGCGCGCAGCGTGCTCAGCAGCCGGGGGACCGCCTCGGTGGAGTCCGGGGAGGCGATCGCCCCGGCCAGCTGGACCACCACGCTGTCCGAGAGGTCGGGCAGGTGCGGGGCCATGGCCTGGATGATGCGCGACCACGAGATCCCGACGGCGGTCTGGCCTGCGGCGTGCTCGGCCACCGAGGCGGCGAGCTCGCGGGCCAGGGCCTCGGCGCCGCGGGGGGTGTCGGCGGGCTCGACCGAGATCAGCTCCGCGATGCCCAGGGACTGCGCCGTCTCCTGGTCGCGGCCGTCCGACGGCACGGCGATGGTGATGCGCACGATGCCCCGATCGCGGGCCTCCTGCACGAGCGCGGCGACCTGGAAGCGCGAGATGTCGTGTTCCTGGGCGATCTGGACCTTGGACTTCTGATCCAGGAAGTGGGCACGACTGATCTCGGCGAGCAGCGTGAGGTGGGCGCGGTCGTCGGCGCTCGAGGAGGGGGCGGCGTCGGCGGATGGTGCGGTCGGATCCGAGGTCATGGGGGCCACATCTGTGAGGTCGGGTGTTGCTCAGGTGAGTCTATATGACTAGCATCACACTCACCTGAGCGGGATAGAGCGCTCACGTGAGAAGCACCGGATGGGGCCGGGTGCCCGCCCCCACCAGGTCTTCTGCCTCTCGGCCCGGACACCGCTGCCTGGGCCCGTACGAATCCACAGAGGTATCCATGAGCCCTCGTCTCACCTCGCCGCACAGCCCGCCGTGGTCTGTGGGCAGGCGCCAGCTGCTCGGCGGGACCCTCGGTCTCTCCGCACTGGCCCTGACCGGCTGCGGCTCGTCCCAGGGCGACGAGATCGTCGTCGCTATCGTGTCCAACCCGCAGATGCAGGACGCGATCTCCCTGCAGGCCGAGTTCGAGCGGGAGCACCCGGACATCAACGTCCGATTCGTCTCCCTTCCGGAGAACGAGGCCCGTGCCAAGATCACGGCCTCCGTGGCCACCGGCGGCGGCGAGTTCGACGTCGTCATGATCTCCAACTACGAGACCCCCATCTGGGCGGCCAACGGCTGGATCGAGAACCTGCAGCCGTACGCGGAGGCGACCGAGGGCTACGACCCCGAGGACTTCATCGACTCGGTGCGCGCCGCCCTGAGCTACCAGGACAGCCTCTACGCCGTGCCCTTCTACGGGGAGTCGTCGTTCCTGGTCTGGAACAAGGACCTCTTCGAGGCCAAGGGCCTGGAGATGCCGGAGAAGCCCACCTGGGAGCAGATCGGCGAGTTCGCCGCCGAGCTGGCCGATCCCGACCAGGACATCTCCGGGATCTGCCTGCGCGGCCTGGCCGGCTGGGGCGAGATCATGGCCCCGCTGACCACCGTGTACAACACGTTCGGCGGCGGCTGGTTCGACATGGACTGGAACCCCACGCTGACCTCGGACGCCACCAGGAAGGCCACCCAGTTCTACGTGGACCTGGTCCGCGAGCACGGGCAGCCCGGTGCGGCCACCTCCGGCTACGGCGACTGCATCACCCGCTACAGCCAGGGCCAGGCGGCCATGTGGTACGACGCCACGGCCATGGTCTCCTCGGTCGAGGACCCGGCCTCCTCCACGGTCGCCGGGCGCAGCGGGTACGCCCCCGCCCCGGTCATGGAGACCGAGGCCGCGGGCTGGCTCTACTCGTGGTCGCTGGCCATCCCCGCGACCTCGCAGCGCAAGGAGCAGGCCTGGGACTTCATCGCCTGGATGACCAGCAAGGACTACATGAAGCTGGTCGGCGAGGAGATCGGCTGGGAGCGCGTTCCCCCGGGGAGCCGTTACTCGACCTATGAGCTCGAGGGCTACGCCGAGGTCTCCGAGGCCTACGCCAAGCCCACCCTCGACGCCATGGCCGGTGCCTCCCAGGAGACCTCCATGACGCACCCCGTCCCGTACGAGGGCCTGCAGTTCGTGGCGATCCCGGAGTTCCAGGATCTCGGCACCCGCGTGGGCCAGCAGATGTCGGCCGCCGTGGCCGGCCAGAAGAGCGTCGACGAGGCGCTCGAGCAGTCCCAGGAGTACGCCGAGGACGTCGCCGACGTGCACCGCAACAGCTCTGGAGGCAACTGAGATGTCCACCGTGGCCACCCCGTCGGGCACTCGGGCCGCAGAGCCCGCCAGCCGTCGCAGCGTCGAGGAGCGCGCCAAGCGCGACGCCTTCCGCCGCCGTCTTCCGCTGCTGCCCGCGCTGATCTTCACGATCGCGCTGACCCAGCTGCCGTTCCTGATCACCATCTGGTACTCGCTGCGCTCCTGGAACCTCCTCAACGAGGACTCCGACCGTTTCGTCGGCCTGCGCAACTACCTGGCGATCTTCACCGACTCCACGTTCCGCGGCGCGGCGCTCAACTCGATCCTCTACACGCTGGCTTGCGTGCTGTTCGCCCTCATCCTGGGGATGATCTTCGCGCTGCTGCTGGATCGGGCGTTCCTGGGCCGCGGCCTGGCCCGCACTCTGCTGATCACGCCGTTCCTGATCATGCCCGTGGCCTCGGCCATGCTGTGGTCGGTGTCCATGTTCAACCCGTCCTACGGCCTGGTGAACTGGATGATCGGCCTCGTGGGCATCGACCCGGTGGACTGGACCTCCCAGATGCCGCGGATCTCCGTGATCGTGGCGCTGGTGTGGCAGTGGACGCCGTTCATGATGCTGCTGCTCCTGGCCGGTCTGCAGTCCCAGCCCCGCGACGTCCTCGAGGCGGCGCGCGTGGACGGGGCCTCGAGGATCCAGTCCTTCGTCCTCATCACGCTGCCGCACATGCGCCGCTACATCGAGCTGTGCGTCCTGCTCGGCGCGATCTACGTGGTCAACACGTTCGATCAGATCTACCTCATGACCGCAGGCGGACCGGGCACCCAGAGCGCCAACCTGCCGTTCTACATCTACCAGCGAGCCTTCCTGGGCTTCGACGTCGGCCAGGCCGCCGCCATGGGCGTGGTCGTGGTGATCGGCACGATCATCATCGCGACCTGGGCCCTGCGTCTGATGTTCAAGAGCTTCATAACCACGGAGCAGTGACCGACATGACCGCACAGCCCCATGACTCCGTCTCCGCGGAGACGACCTCTGCTCCCTGGGACGCCCAGGACCATGCTCGCGACGACCGGCCCGAGCCGCCCGTGCGCAAGCGTCGCTCCGGCGGCATCGGCGGCGCGGCACTGACCCTCATCACCTGGCTGCTGGCCCTCGGGTTCTTCCTGCCGGTGGCGTGGATGGTGCTGACGTCGTTCAAGCAGGAGGCCGATGCCTCCACGAACCCGCCGACGTTCTTCTTCGCGCCCACGCTGGATCAGTACCGCGCGGTGATCGACGCCGGACTGGGCGACTACATGCTCAACTCCGCGATCGCCACGGTGGCCTCGACCCTCCTGGTCCTGCTGCTCGGCATCCCGGCCGCTTACGCGGTGAGCATCCGCCCGGTCGAGAAGACCTCGGACGTGCTGTTCTTCTTCATCTCCACCAAGATGCTGCCGGTCGTGGCCGTGATCGTCCCGATCTACGTCGTCGCCGGTCAGCTCAAGGTCCTGGACAGCATCTGGACCCTGGTCCTGCTCTACACGGCCATGAACCTGCCGATCGCGGTGTGGATGATGCGCTCGTTCTTCCAGGAGGTCCCCCGGGAGGTCCTTGAGGCCGCGGAGATCGACGGCGCCTCGCTGATGACCACGCTGCGCACGATCCTGATCCCCATGGTGGCCCCGGGCATCGCCTCGACCGCCCTGATCTGCGTGATCTTCGCCTGGAACGAGTTCTTCTTCGCCCTGAACCTCACGGCCGTCGAGGCGGCCACGGTGCCGGTCATGCTCGTCTCGACCATGACTAGCGAGGGCCTGTTCCTGGCTCGGCTCTCCGCCGCCAGCGTCCTGGCGTCGCTGCCGGTGGTCATCGCCGGCTGGGTCGCCCAGAAGCAGCTGGTGCGCGGTCTGTCCATGGGCGCCATCAAGTAGGCCGGCGTCCGGACTCCGCATGACGACGAGCCCCGCGGCCGCTGCGCGCAGCGATCGCGGGGGCTCGTCTCCGTCTCCGCCGCGCTCACCCCCGCAGGGCCGTGACCAGGGGGTATATCGGTGGGCTGGGGGATCGCACGGCTCTCGGTTGATGACACCGCCGAACGATCCCGGCGCATCCCCATCCGAGGAGCTCGTCATGCTGCACGACCGGATCAAGGAATGCCGGCTGCGCGCCGGTCTGTCGCAGGCCCAGCTCGCGACCCGTCTCGGCGTCTCGCGCCAGGCCGTGACGAAGTGGGAATCCGGCCGAGTCGCCGTGCCTCGCGATGGTTCGTCGTCCGTGTCTCGGCGCACCCGGCACCGATGCACGGAGGTCCCCGGCAGAGCGGCTCTGCCGGGGACCTCCGTGTGGTGCGGGTCAGGGGCGCACGACCGCCTTGAGCGCACCGGGGGTGCGGGCCGCGGTGAGGGCGGCCTCGACGTCGTCGAGGCCGTGGACGCTCGTGACGAGCGAGTCCAGGTCCACCGCACCCGAAGCGGCCATGGCCACCGCGGTGGGCCACGTCCCGGCATAGCGGAACGTCCCGGTGATCACGAGCTCGCGGTTCTGCACGAGCGGGACGGGCAGGGCCAGGGTGTCCGCGCCCATGCCGACCAGAACGGCGCGCCCGGCCGGAGCCAGGCGGTGCAGTCCGTCGAGCACGGCGGGCTCAGCGCCCGTCGCGTCGATGAAGGCGTCGAAGCCGCCGCCGTCCGCGCTGTCCGGCTCCGGGGCGCAGCCGGCGGCCCAGGTGCGCGAGGCGCCCCAGGAGGCGGCGACCTCGAGCCGGTCCTCGCGCATGTCCGTCATGGCCACCTCGACGGCTCCGGCGGCCTCTGCGCACGCGGCCGCCAGCAGGCCGATGGGCCCGGCTCCGGCCACGAGCACGCGCGAGCCCAGGCGGACGTGAGCGGCCCGCGATGCGGCGATGCCCACGGACAGCGGCTCGAGCAGTGCGGCGGCGTCATCCGAGACCGAATCCGGCACGCGGTGGCAGAACGCCGCCGGGTGCGCGGCGTACTCGCTGAACACCCCGTCCACGGGAGGCGTGGCGAAGAAGCGCACCGCCGGATCCAGGTTGTACCGCCCGGCCAGCGTCTGCGGGGAGAACGGCTCGGGGATGCCCGGCTCCAGCGATACCCGGGCGCCCAGAAGCGACGGATCAGTGCCCGGCCCCAGCCCGACCACGCGCCCGGACGGCTCGTGGCCGAGGACCAGGGAGCCCTCCACCGCGAAGGGGCCGATGCGGCCGTGCTCGTAGTAGTGCGTGTCCGACCCGCAGACCCCCACGCTCAGCACGCGGATAAGGACCTCACCGGGGCCGGGCTGCGGGACGGGGCGCTGCTCCACGGCGAGATCCCCGATCCCGTGCAGCACGCTGGCGCGCATGGAATCGGGGATCTCGCGGATCTCGTCGACGGACATCAGTGAGCGTCAGGGAGGCGCTGGCCGGTGGCGGTGTCGAACAGGTGGAGGCGATCGACGGCGGGGACGGTCCAGATGGTGTCGCCGACCTTGACCGCGGAGCGCCCGCCGGTGCGGATCGTGATGCCCTCGGTGGCCTGGTCCTCCTCGGCGATCTCCTCCTCCGCGGCGGAGGAGTGCGTGGTCACCACGGTGTTGGCCGCGGTGACCGGGGCCAGCGAGCTGTAGATGTAGGCGTCGGCGCCGAGCTCCTCGACCGCCTGGACGCTCACGGGCAGGCCCTCGCCCTCGGGTGCCAGCGACAGGTCCTCGGGCCGGATGCCCACGGTGACCTCGGTGCCGCTGAGCGCCTCGCGCTGAGCGGGAGTCAGCTGGACGCGGGTGGTGCCCAGCGACAGGACGCCGTCGGCATCCGGGGCGCTGCGGACCAGGTTCATGGCCGGGGAGCCGATGAATCCGGCCACGAACTCGTTGGCGGGGCGGTCGTAGAGGTTGGCCGGGGTGTCGACCTGCATGAGCTTGCCGGCCTTGAGCACGGCCACCCGGTCGCCCATGGTCATGGCCTCGGTCTGGTCGTGGGTGACGTAGACGGTGGTGACGCCCAGGCGTCGGGTGAGGGAGGCGATCTGGGTGCGGGTCTGCACGCGCAGCTTGGCATCCAGGTTGGACAGCGGCTCGTCCATGAGAAAGACCTTGGGGGAGCGCACGATGGCGCGGCCCATGGCCACGCGCTGGCGCTGTCCGCCCGAGAGGTTCTTGGGCTTGCGGTCCAGGTACTCGGTGAGGTCCAGGATCTCCGCGGCCTCCTCGACCTTGGCCCGGCGCTCGTCGGCGGGGACCTTGGCGATCTTCAGCGCGAAGCCCATGTTCTCCGCGACCGTCATGTGCGGGTACAGGGCGTAGTTCTGGAAGACCATGGCGATGTCGCGGTCGCGGGGGTCGACGTCGGTGACGTCCTGATCGCCGATCAGGATCGAGCCGCGGGTGACGTCCTCGAGTCCCGCCAGCATGCGCAGGGTCGTGGACTTGCCGCAGCCCGACGGGCCCACGAGCACCAGGAACTCGCCGTCGGCGATGTCCAGGCTGAGCTCGGAGACCGAGGGGCTCTCGGCTCCGGGGTACTGACAGGTCACGCGGTCATACGAAACAGTCGCCATGGCGGTTCTCGCTCTCTTCCCGGCAGGTACGTGCCGGACGATCCGTGGAAGCATGTGAGATGGCACACATACAACTGTGAGAGTACACCGGCCCAGATGAGCCGTCACCCCTGTCCGGGGCGTGATCTCGGGCCGATCGCAGGCGTCGTCGGGACCGCGGAGAAGAATCTTGAGAATCTTCCGACGAAACCGCGTCACGATCCGGTCCGGTCGGGGTCTTCACCGTGAGAGCTCGCGAGAGCTCTTGCACCACCGGTGCGGAGAGATGCCGGTCCTCCCCTTGCGGGAGGGCCTCACGGTCCGCCTCGAAGCAGCCGCTGATGGGCAGTCACGGCGCAGGGGAGGACCGGGTGCGGCGACGGGCAGTCGCTGCACCGAGCAGGGGATCGGGCGGGCAGAGTCCGAGACCCTGGAATCCCGGGACGTCCGGGTGGAGGCAGGGCAGTGCCTCCCCGGACGTCCCGGCCCCAGCACGAAGGCCGCCCTTCCCCCGAGGGCGGCCTTCGCCATGTCCGGCCCGCTCGGCAACGCTGGAGTAACTTCTCGAGAACCGCGTCACGATCCGGGCCTGAGCCGGTCTTCACTGTGAGAGCTCGCAAGGGCCCTCCCGGTCACTCGGTGCGAACGTCCTGGCGGGCGGGGCCGCCGAGCGCATCGAGCTCCTCCTGATGGGCAGTCAGAGGGGCGGATGCGGATCGGGTGCTGCGGCTGGTGGGCCGCGGCGCATCGCACCTCCCGGTGGGCAGAGACCGGCTGGTGCACACTCCGGGACGCCTCGGGCAACGGGTGGGCAGACCCGCTCGAGGCGTCCCGGACCCTCCGGATCCGGCCGGCTCCGGGCGATGAACGGGCCGGGTCGCGATCCTCACGCGACCCGGCCCGTTCCTCATCTCGCGCCGCCGATCGGGTGGGCGGGGCTCAGGCCGCCGGCGCTCCCGGACCCAGCGGGATCCCGAGGCTCCACCACAGCAGGAAGAACAGGAACCACACCACCAGGATCGAGATCGCGAACGGCAGCAGCAGGGACATCAGCGTGCCGATCCCGGCTCGTGGGAGCCGCTGCTGGACCACACCCAGGGTCAGGGCGAAGAACGCGTTGAGCGGCGTGATGATGTTGAACGCGGAGTCGCCGATCCGGTACAGCATCTGCGTGGTCTCCGGATTCACGCCCAGGTACATGAACATGGGCACGATCACGGGCGCAACGAGCGTGTACAGCGCCGATCCCGAGGTCAGGAAGAGGTTCAGCACGGCCACGATCGCCACGACGCTGAAGAACAGCACCGGCAGCGGCAGACCGGCGGCCTCGAGCAGGCTCGAGCCGCTGATCGCGATCACGGTGCCCATGTCGGTCCAGGTGAAGAAGGCGATGAACTGCGCCGCCGCGGCCAGCAGGACCAGCAGCGCTGCGATGTCGCGGATGCCGCGGGCCATGAGCTCGGGGATGTCGGCCAGCCTGCGGATGCTCCCGGCGGGGATGCCGTAGGCCGTGCCCGCGACCAGGAACAGCAGGGCGATCGGCCCTGAGATGTCGGTGATCAGCACGGAGCTCAGGGCGCCGGTCTCCTCGACCCCGCGCAGCGGCGAGAACGGCAGCAGCAGCGCCAGGAAGTACAGCGCCACGTACGCGACGGTCGCGATGCCCGCCCACTTCAGCCCGCGGATCTCCTGCGGCTGATAGCTGCGCAGGTTCTCCTGGGAGATCTGCGGGCGGTCGTCGTCATCGTCGGGGGTCTCGGCGGTGCCGTCGCGCTCGGCGGCCAGCTCCGCGGCGTGGATCCGGGCCGTCATCCGGGTCAGCACGCGCTCGGTCACGAAGGTGATGAGCAGGGCGAGCACCACGGCGGAGGCCGCCGAGAAGTAGTAGTTGGCGATGGGGGAGACCTGGTACTCGGGGTCCACGAGCTGGGCCGCCGACGTCGAGATGCCGCCCAGCAGGGGGTCGGTCAGGTTCACCACGAGCGAGGCGTTGAACCCCGCCGAGGCCGAGGCGAACGCGACGACGGCGCCCAGCACCGCCGAGCGGCCCGCCGCCTTGAACGCGGCGGCGCCCAGCGGGATGAGCACCACCGTGATCGCATCGGAGGCGATCGAGCCGGTGACGCCGGCCAGCGCCAGGACGAAGGTCAGCCACCGCGCGGGCACCTTGGCCACGACCACCCGCAGGGCGGTGTTGATCAGTCCGGCGCCGTCGGCCACCGCCACGCCCAGCATCACGACGAGCACCACGCCCAGCGGCGGGAACTCGACGATGTTCGGCACGATGCCGCCGACGATCCGGCGCATCCCCTCGGCGTCGGCCAGGCTCGTCACGGCCACGGTCTCGCCGGTGGTCGGATCCACCGCGCTGGCGCCCAGGCGGGCGAGCAGCTCCGAGAGCGGGACGATCAGGAAGGCGAGGAGGATGAACAGCCAGAACGGATGCGGCAGGCGATTGCCGATCATCTCGATCGCGCCCAGGACCCGGCCGAGCGGCCCGCCCTGGATCAGGGGGCCGCGGCCGGCCGGGGTCTCATCATCGCGGGGCGCGCTCGAGGCCTGGGACATCGACGGGGCTCAGCCCTGCTCGGCGTCCGAGCTCAGCAGCTGCTCGATGTCGCCGCGCAGCTGCTCCGGGGTGGTCTGGGGCGCGTAGCGCTCGACCACGCGGCCGTCGCCGTCGATCAGGAACTTGGCGAAGTTCCACTCGATGTCCGCGCCGTCCTCGCCCTGCTTCTCGGACTTGAGCCAGGCCCACAGCGGGTGCGTGTCGATCCCGTTCACCTCCACCTTCTTGTACAGGGGGAAGTCCACGGAGAACTCGGTGCGGCAGAACTGCTGGATCTGCTCCTCATCGCCGGGCTCCTGCCCGCCGAACTGGTTGCACGGGAAGCCGAGCACGGTGAAGCCGCGGTCCTCGTACTCGTCCTGCAGCTTCTGCAGGCCGTCGTACTGCGACGTCAGCCCGCACTCGCTGGCGGTGTTGACGACCAGCACGACCTGACCGGCGAAGCGGTCGAAGACGTCCTGCGAGCCGACGATGGTGTCGGCGCTGAAGTCGTGGAACGTGGTCAAGGGTTCTCCTGAGGATCTGCCCCGAGACGAGGCCTTCAACGTTCAGCCGGCCCCCACAGCAGCGGGCGAGCCCGCCCCGTCCTTCGCCTGCGGAAGTCACGGAGCGGGCTGCGGGCTCAGCTGCGATCGAGCAGGATCACGTCCAGCTGACGCGGGCCGTGCACGCCCTCGACGCGCTCCAGCTCGATGTCCGAGGTCGCGGAGGGCCCCGAGATCATGGTGATCGGGCGGTCCGGGCCGATCCGCTCGAAGGCCTCGGGGATCAGCTCGACCACCGTGTCCAGCCCGACGATGCACACGTGGTGATCGGGCACCAGGCTCAGCGCGCGGCGGCCTTCATCGGGGGCGGAGGTGAGGAAGATCGTGCCGGTCTCGGCGCACGAGACGGTCGAGGAGCTGACCAGCGCATCGATCTGGGCGAGTCCCCGCGCCGTCAGGGGAGCGCCGTCCGGGCCTTCGTCGCGGACCCGGTTCAGGGACTGCGGCAGCCAGGACTCCTCCAGGCCCTCCGGCACGAGCACGGAGCTCTCGCCCAGCAGCTCGGCCAGGCGCCCCGGCAGGGAGGACAGGTCCTCCCGGTGGACCTCGGCCTTGTAGTCGATCAGCCGGTCCTCGAGCATGTCGACGATCTGCTCCCGGGTGAGCTCGGAGCGGCGGCGGTAGCCCCGCGGGATCGGCGGAGCCGCGGGGGAGTCGGCGATCGAGGCCCGGATGCGGGCCAGGATCTCCGTGCGTGCCTCGGACTGCGATGCGGCGCTCATGCCTGCTCCTGGTTCCGGTCGGTGCTGCGGCGGTCGATGCCGAAGGTCAGATCGGCGGGGTCGCCCACGGTGCGCTCGCTGAGCTGGCTGCCCACGACATCGCCCTCCTGGGGGCGCGGCGGGCGGGCGTCGCCGGAGCGGCGGGCGCGCACGGCCTGGGCGGTCGAGCCCCAGGCGGCGCCGTCTTCGGTGCGCCCGGCCAGGGAGGGGCCCTCGACGGGGCGGGGCTGCGGGGCGGAGGCCGGGGCGCTGTCGCCCAGATCCGCGCGCCGACGCTGCTGCGCATCCCCCTCGTTGTCCTGCCACCAGCTGCGGAAGGACTCGCGCGGCATCACGGGGATGTCGCGCTGCTGCGTCCAGCCGCCCAGCACGCCGGGCATCCAGCTCAGCCCGCCCATGGGCCTGACGGCGGCCCGCCCCAGGGGCAGGGCCTTCTCCGCCAGGCGCATCCGGGTGCCCGAGGACATCGCCAGGCCGGCGGCGCGCATGAGCATGTCCATCTGCGAGGGCATGGCCCCCTGCGTCCGGGCCACGGCCCGGCGCAGGAAGGCCCCGGCCGAGCCGGCCGAGCCCGCCTGGGGGGTCTCGGGCATGGCGTGGCGCTGGCTGGCCTCGGGATTGTGCGCGTGCTGATCCAGCACGAGCGCCTCGTAGCGCTCGGCCGTCTCCCGCTGCGTCTTCTCCTCCCGGCGGCGCTCGCCGTGCTTGGTGCGCACGTCCTCGTCGCGCAGGTGGACCAGGATCGACGGGATGTCGATCTTCACGGGGCACACCTCGTAGCAGCGCCCGCACAGCGACGACGCGTACGGCAGCGAGTCGTTCTCCGCGGCGGCCACGCCCGTGAGCTGCGGGGAGAGGATCGCTCCGATGGGCCCGGGGTAGACGGAGCCGTAGGCGTGGCCGCCCGCGTGCTCGTAGACCGGGCAGACGTTGAGGCAGGCGGAGCAGCGGATGCAGCGCAGGGCGTCGCGGCCCTCCGGGTCCGACAGCACGGCCGAGCGCCCGTTGTCCATCAGGATCAGGTGGAACTCCTGCGGCCCGTCGCCCTCGGTCACCCCGGTCCACATGGAGGTGTAGGGGTTCATGCGCTCGCCGGTCGAGGAGCGCGGCAGCAGCTGGGTGAAGACCTCGAGGTCGGAGAACCGCGGCAGCAGCTTCTCGACGCCCATGACGGTGATCAGGGTCTCCGGCAGCGTCAGGCACATGCGCCCGTTGCCCTCGGACTCCACCACCGTGAGGGTGCCGGACTCGGCGATGCCGAAGTTCGCCCCGGAGATCGCCACGGTGGAGTCCAGGAACTTCTCGCGCAGGTAGCGCCGGGAGGCCTCGGCCAGCACGGCGGGCTCGTCGGTCAGCTCGCGGGTCAGCCCGGGCATCTTCCGGGAGAAGATCTCGCGGATCTGGTCGCGGTTCTTGTGGATGGCCGGGACCAGGATGTGCGACGGCTTGTCCTCGCCGAGCTGCACGATCAGCTCCGCCAGGTCGGTCTCGATCGCGCGGATGCCCTCGGAGTCCAGGTGCTCGTTGAGGCCCATCTCCTGGGTGGCCATCGACTTGACCTTGATGACCTCGTCGACGCCCTTGGCCCGCACGAGGTCGGTGACGATGCGATTGGCCTCCTCGGCGTCGCGGGCCCAGTGCACGATGCCGCCGCGGGCGGTCACGTTGGCCTCGAACTGCTCGAGCAGCTCGGGCATGCGCGCGGCGACCTCCTGCTTGACGGCCGCGCCGGCGTCGCGCAGCTCCTCCCAGTCCGGCAGCTCCCCGACGACGCGGTTGCGCTTGGCGCGGATGGTGTGGGTCGCGTGGCCGATGTTGGCGCGCATCTGCTCATCGCGCAGCTCGTCGCGCGCGTGGGCGGGGAAGGGGGACTCCTCGTAGAGGTTGCCCACTCCGTAGGCGGGCGGCATGGACGGCATGCCGAGCTGGACGGCGGTCATCGTGCGGCTCCTTCAGCGGTCTCGACGGCGGGGGCCTCGGCGCGCGGGCCGATCGACGCGGTGCCCTGCGGGATCGAAAGCTCGGCGATGTCGTCGAGCTCGAGGGGGTTCTGGCGGGTGGAGGCCAGGATCTCGGCCAGGTGGACGGTGCGCACCGGCGTCCTGCGGCGGTGCGCGGCTCCCGACAGGTGCAGCAGGCACGAGGCGTCGCCGCCGGCGCACAGCTCGGTGTCCGTGCGCTCGATGCTGTGCAGCTTGGCCTCGGCCATGGCACCGGAGACATCCGGGTTCTTGAAGGAGAACGTGCCGCCGAAGCCGCAGCACTCGTAGGCGTCGGGCAGCTCGACCAGCTCGAGGTCCTGGACGGAGGAGAGCAGCCGGGTCGGTCGATCGCCCAGTCCGAGCAGGCGCAGGCCGTGGCACGACGGGTGGTAGGTGATCCGGTGCGGGAACCACGATCCGAGCTGGGCGCCGGCATCCGTGACGCCGAGGACGTCGGTCAGCAGCTCGGAGAGCTCGTAGGTCCGGCCGGCGACCTCCTCGGCGCGCTGGGCCAGGGCCTCGTCGCCGCACTCCCGGGCGATCATCGGCTGCTGGTGGCCCAAAGAGGCCACGCAGGAGCCGGACGGGGCGACCGCGACGTCGTAGTCGGTGGCGGTGAACGCCTCGACGTGGTTGCGCACGACGGGCAGCGCGCCGTCGATGTAGCCGCTGTTGACGTGCATCTGGGAGCAGCAGCCCTGCCCCGGCGGGAAGATCACCTCGTGGCCGAGGCGCTCCAGCACGCGGACGGTGGCCAGCGCGACCTTGGGGTACATCGCATCGACGATGCAGGTGGCGAACAGTGCGATCCTCATGGGCCCTCCCGGATGCTCTTCTCCTGACGCGACCGCGATGTGATGCGCATCATGTACAGTCTCGTCAGGATCGTGTGGTCAGACCATACCTGAAACGTGACTCCCGTCGCATCCGAGACCGCTGTCGATCCCGTCAGTCCCCTCCTTCCTCTCACTCTCCGGAGGTCCTCGTGGACACCTACACAGCTCAGGTGGACGCCGTCGGCGGCAGTCTCGGCCTCTCTGCCCTCGTCGGTCTGGTCCCGCTCGTCGTCTTCTTCATCTGCCTGGTCGGGCTCAAGCGCAGCGCCTGGCTCTCGGGCCTGATCGCCCTGGCCTCGGCGCTGCTGGCCGCCGTGCTCGGCTTCGGCATGCCCGCCGGCCTGGCGCTGCTGACGGCCACCCAGGGAGCGGCCTTCGGCCTGTTCCCGATCGTATGGATCGTCGTGATGGCACTGTGGTTCTACCAGGTGACCGTCGCGGCCGGGCGGTTCGAGGACATGCGCTCGATCTTCGACTCGATCGGCGGCGGCGACGTCCGCATCCAGGCGATCCTCATCGCCTTCTGCTTCGGCGGCCTCCTCGAGGCGCTCGCCGGCTTCGGCGCCCCCGTGGCCATCACGGCCACCATGATCATGGCGATCGGGCTCAAGCCGCTGAAGACCGCCACCGTCGTGCTGATCGCCAACACCGCCCCGGTCGCCTTCGGCGCCGTGGCCACCCCGATCACCACCGCCGGGCGCCTGACCGGCATCGACGCCGCGCACATCGGCGCGATCGTCGGGCACCAGGCCCCGTTCTTCGCGCTCGTGGTCCCCATGTTCCTGCTGCTGCTGATCGACGGCATGCGCGGCGTGCGCGATGCCTGGCCGGCGGCCCTGGTCATCGGCGGCTCGTTCGCCGTGGCCCAGTGGTGGACCTCCGTGCACTTCTCCTATGAGCTCACCGACGTCGTCGCCGCCCTCGTGGGCCTGGTCGCAGCCGTCGTGCTGCTGCGCTTCTGGCGCCCCCGCGGTGCCCTGGAGGCCAAGGACCGCCTGGGCATCGAGCACGCGGACTCCGTCTCCGAGCTGACCCCGGCCCGTGTGTGGATGGCCGTGCTCCCCTATGTCCTGGTGGTCGTGGTCTTCGGGATCGCCAAGCTGTGGACCACAGGGGTCGACATCCCCGCCGCCCTGGCCGCGACCGACGTCAAGATCCCCTGGCCGGGGCTGGACGGCCATCTGGTCAACGCCGCCGGAGAGCCGATCGCTGCGACGGTCTACTCCTTCCAGTGGCTGTCCTCGCCGGGCACCCTGCTGCTGATCACCGGGCTGCTCGTCACGGTGATCTACTCCGTGTTCACGCACGGCGGCCGCTTCCCCATGACGATCGGCAAGGGGCTGCGGGAGATCGCGGCCTGCATGTACAAGATGCGGTTCTCCGCGCTGACGATCGTCTCTGTGCTGGCCCTGGCCTACGTCATGAACTTCTCCGGGCAGACCCTGGCGATCGGCACGTTCGTGGCCGGGCTGGGCGCGGCCTTCGCGTTCTTCTCCCCGGTGCTCGGCTGGGTCGGCACCGCAGTGACCGGGTCGGACACCTCGGCCAACGCGCTGTTCTCCAACCTCCAGCAGACGGCCGCCGAGGGCGCCGGGCTGGATCCCGCGCTCATGGTCGCCTCGAACACGACCGGCGGCGTGGTCGGCAAGATGATCTCGCCTCAGTCCCTGGCCATCGCCGCCACCGCGGTGAGCATGCCGGGCAAGGAGTCGGAGATCTTCAAGAAGGTGCTTCCCTGGTCCGTGGGCATGCTGCTGGCGCTGTGCCTGCTGGTCTTCCTGCAGTCCAACGTCCTGGCCTGGATGCTGCCGGTCCAGTGACGGACTCGCAGGCTCGGCTGCGAGCACTCGCCCCGGGGGCGCATCGCCCCCGGGGCGCCGCGCACTCGGTGGTCCTCGAATGGGTCGAGGCCCGGCTGCGCGACGGCGAGCTCTCGGTGGGCGACAAGCTGCCGGCCGAGAGGGCCCTGGCGGAGCTTTTCGAGATCTCGCGGGCCTCCGTGCGCGAGGGCATCCGCGTGCTCGATGCCCTCGGCCTGGTCTCCAGCGAGGTGGGCTCGGGGCCCCGGTCCGGGGCCACTGTCGTGTCCGAGCCGTCGCACGCCCTGGCCTGGGCCCTGCGGATGCACGTGGCCACGCAGGCGCTGCCCATGGCCGACATCGTCGACATGCGCGTCCTGCTGGAGACCCAGTCCATGCAAAGTGCGGGCAGGTCCGACCCTGCGGTGCGCGATGAGATCTGCGGCCGAGCGCGGCAGATCCTGCAGCGCATGGACGAAGGCGTGTCCGAGGAGCTCTTCCACGCCCTCGACGCGGAGTTCCACGTGACCCTCGGCGAGCTGTCCGGCAACGTCGTGATGGTGACCATCCTGACGTCGCTGCGCACGGCAGTTGTCGGCTATGTGGCCGAGGGTGTGGCACGGATCGAGGACTGGCCGAAGCTGCGGCGTCGGCTGCAGGCGCAGCACTGGGAGATCCTCGAGGCCGCCACCCGCGGCGATCATGCGGCCGCGGCCGAGCTGCTGCGCGAGCACATCCTCGACTTCCAGGCGGCGGTCGCCTCCTGAGCGCTGCGCGGACATCGCCCCAGGTGAATGCGGGGTGAACGTCCGAGGGAGGAAATGTGGGCCGTCGTCTTCCCCCAGGTCATCACCATGGTGTGAGCTGGGAGATGTCCGCCTCGGGGCCGCTGATCCGCAGCGAACGCCCCCAACGACGACATCGAGGAGACCACCACCATGCGTCGCACTTCCGTCCTGACCGCCTCTGCCCTCCTGATCGGCCTGGGAGCCGCCTCCGCCGCTCCGGCCATGGCCGCCCCGGCCCCGACCGAGACCGGCCGCACGGTCACCACCACCTCGAGCGAGCGCTTCTACTCCGAGCGCACCACCACTCAGGGCGACTACAAGTTCTCGGACGTCTACTCGGACAGCTTCTCCGAGCGCAAGGTCGAGTCTCAGTACGAGCGCACCGGCGCCGATCCGCTGCGCACCAAGAACGTCCAGTCCGAGTCCAAGGCCGAGTCCTGGAACGAGATCACGGAGCAGGACGCCGACAATTACTACAACACCTACTTCGGCGACCGCGTGACCGAGCGTCACGCCGAGCGCTACTCCGAGGACGCCAAGGGGTACTCCTCGGACCTCTTCGACTCCTCGTTCGGCTACTCGTGGGATGAGACCACCGAGGGCTACGCCGACAGCCCCGAGGGCCAGAACGTGGACTTCTGGGAGAACGAGTGGGACGAGTCCACCGAGGACTCCTCCTGGGGCACCTGGTGAGCTCTGGCAGGTGACCGGCGGTGATCTGACCGTGACCTCACGGTGATCTGCCGCTGGATCACGACACTGCTCAACTGTGGCGGGTCTCATGCGAAGGCCCCGCATCGATCTCGGAATGCCCCATCTGACCTGGGGCGATGCTGGAAGATGCGGGGCCTTCGTCGTGCCCGAGGCGGGCTGCGAGGGCAGTTGCGGACGCCGTCACGTTATTTTCCCGTGACAAACCGTGACCTGTTCGTTACTGTTCTACCCGTGCCGCTCGGACGGGCGGCGCTCCCGAGCGGATCGCCGCATCCTGCTGCCGCTCGGCGAAGATCCCTAAACGGACCTGGCAGGAACGGGGGACCCACTTCCCGGCTCGCGAGAACACGCGGGCCTTGGGGTGAAGCCGAGGCTGTCCACCCATTCCGAGCCTCGGCCGGATCCATCGGATCCGCACCCGACAGCTCACCCCGTAGGCACACTGGAGGAAATAGCCATGCAGAACATCACCACCGCCGCCCGTCGCACCGGCCTCGGCCTCGCAGTCGCCGGCTTCGCCGCCGCCGCCACCATCGCTCCGGCCTCGGCTGCCCCGACCACCTACTCCGGCGACCTGCCCGCCTCCTGGGCCGGGCTCGACAACGCCGCCGCCGCTGCCGCCGGCTGGAACTTCTCCTGGACGCTTGATGCCAACGGCAACGCGACCTACACCTACGGCAACGGCCCGGTCGCCGCTTCGTCGGCCCCGGCCGCCGCTGCCCCGGCCGCCTCTTCGGCTCCGGCTGCGTCCGCCGCCTCCTCGGCCTCCGCCGACTCGGCTCCGGCCGCCTCCTCGGCCTCCGCCGACTCGGCTCCGGCCGCTTCCGCCGCCTCGAACGACGTCTCGACCCAGTCGGTCGGCTCGTCCGCCTCGAGCTCGGCCTCGGCTTCGACCTCGGGCGTCACCGGCACCGCCATGTCCTACCAGGGCGCCGGCTACGTCTGGGGCGGCACCACCCCGTCCGGCTGGGACTGCTCCGGCTTCGTCCAGTACGTCTACGCCCAGAACGGCATCGACCTGCCCCGCACCGCGGCTGCGCAGGGCGCTGCCGGGACCCCGACCTCCAACCCGCAGCCGGGCGACCTGGTCATCCAGAACGGCGGCTCGCACGTCGGAATCTACCTGGGCAACGGCCAGATGATCTCGGCCCTGAACCCGAGCCAGGGCACCCAGGTGCACGCCGTCTCGGCCATGTCGACCGATTACTACGCCTCCTTCTGAGCCGCACAGCGACTCTGATCGAGCAGCCTCTCGGAGAGAGGGCTGAGTGATCGCACCGCCCGTGGGCGGCGGACCGTCCTGGTCCGCCGCCCACGGGCGTCTGCGCACCCGCCCAGCGCCCGCACCCGCCCAGCTGTCCGACGACGGCGCCCGTGCGGCGCTGCGCACAGATGCTCCCGTACCCGTGACACGACCCCTTACACTGAATCCCATGCCTTCTGACACCACCTGGGGCGCCCCCGATACCCACCGGGCCATGAGCTCGGATGATGCGGAGTATCGAAGTAGCGCTTCCGCCGCCGGGCACTCGCCCCGTTGCCTGTCCCGTCCTGATCGAGCCTCGAACGACCTCTGGGCGGTGAGGCGCAGGTGAGCCCCCTCGTCGCAGCTCTCGTCCTGCTGGTCGTCCTCGTGCTGCTGGTGCTCGGCAACGCGCTGTTCGTCGCGGTCGAGTTCTCCTACCTGACGATCAACCGCAACGAGATCCGCGCCCGGATCCAGGCCGGCGACCGCAAGGCCGAAGCACTGGACAGGGCTCTGAGCCGGACGTCCACGAACCTCTCCGGCGCGCAGCTCGGCATCACGGTCACGAGCCTGATCGCCGGCTACCTCACGGCCCCGTCGGTCGGCGTGCTGCTGAGCTCGCTGTTCGGCATCACCGGTCTGCCCGAGCATGTCGTCGCCTTCGCCGGCACCACGGGTGCGTTCATCATCGTCACGTTCGTGCAGATGGTCTTCGGCGAGCTGGTGCCCAAGAACTGGGCCATCGCCGAGCCCTCGAAGGTCGCGGACCTCGTGGTCCGCCCGCAGAACGTCTTCATGTTCGTCTTCGGCTGGCTGGTGAGCCTGCTCAACGCCTCGGCCAACCAGATCCTGCGCTGGCTGGGCTTCGACCCCCGCGAGGAGGTCGCCAACGCCCGCAGCTCCCAGGAGCTGGCCGCCGTCGTCTCCCGCTCCGGGGAGGAGGGCACGCTCGATGCCGCCACGGCGGAGCTCGTGGCGCGCTCGATCGAGTTCGGCCACCGCACGGCCGCGGATGTGATGACGCCGCGCCCGCGCGTGAACTTCGTCGAGGAGGAGACCGTGGCCGAGCTGCTCGAGCTCGCCGCCTCTACAGGCCACTCCCGATTCCCGGTGATGGGCGAGTCCGTGGACGACATCGTGGGCGTCGTGCACTTCAAGCACGCGCTGGCGGTGCCCTACGACCAGCGCCGCACGACCGCCGCTCGGGAGATCGCCCACCCCGTGGAGGCCGTGTCCGAATCCATGACGCTGGATCCGCTGATGCGCGAGCTGCGTCAGCCCGGCCTGCAGATGGCGATCGTGGTCGACGAGTACGGCGGCACCGCAGGGATCGTGACGCTCGAGGACCTGATCGAGGAGATCGTCGGCGAGATCGACGACGAGCAGGACACCACCCTCGCCAAGTACCGCAGGCGCCGCGACGGCTCGATCGTCGTCGCCGGCCTGCTGCGCCCGGACGAGCTCGGCGACATCGTCAAGCTCGACGTCCCCGAGGGCGAGGAGACCGACACCATCGGCGGACTGATCGCCGAGATGCTTGATCGCATGCCCGAGGTCGGGGACCAGGTCCAGCTCGAGTGCACCGATCGCGAGCACAAGGACGAGGACGACCTCCCCATCCCGGCGCGGCTCTCGCTCAAGGTGGCCAAGATGGATCAGTACCGGGTCGAGCGCGTGGTCGTGGTCCGGCTCGCCCAGGAGCCCGAGGACGACGACGACCCCGATGAGGAGCCCGTCCGCTACGAGACGGTCGAGGAGGACGGCATGGCCGAGAACCAGGATGCCGGCCTCGACACCGCGCTCAAGGACGGGGGTGAGCGCTGATGGACGGCTTCGGTGCGATTCTCATCCTGATCCTGCTGCTGCTCGGCAACGCCTACTTCGTGGGCGCCGAGTTCGCCATGGTCTCGGCCCGCCGCGATCAGCTCGAGCCCCGCGCCGCCGACGGCTCCCGCGGCGCCCGCATGGCGCTGAAGGGCATCGAGGACGTCTCCACGTCCCTGGCCGCGACCCAGCTCGGCATCACGGCCTGCTCGCTGCTCATCGGCTCCGTCGGCGAGCCCGCGATCGCGGCCATGATCGAGCCGGTGTTCGAGGCCGTCGGCGTGCCCGAGTTCCTGATCCACCCGATCGCCCTGGTGATCGCGCTGGTCATCGTGACCTTCCTGCACATGGTGATCGGCGAGATGGTCCCCAAGAACATCTCGATCGCTCAGCCGGCGGCTGCGGCGCTGCTGCTGGGGCCCGTGCTGCGGGTCTTCGTGATCGTGCTGCGTCCGTTCATCTGGCTGATGAACGAGACCGCCAACCTGGTGGTGCGCCATGTGCTGCGCGCCGTGCCCAAGGACGAGGTCTCCTCCACCTTCACCTCCGTGGAGGTGGCCGGCTTCGTGGAGGAGTCCGGCCGCGAGGGCCTGCTGGATCCCGACGAGATCAGGCTGCTGACCGGAGCGCTGGAGTTCGAACGGCTCACCGCCTCGGACGTGGCGATCCCCTTCGATCAGATCCGCACCGTGTCCGTCGACGCCACTCCGGCGCAGATCGAGCAGCTGTGCGTGGAGACGGGCTTCTCCCGCTTCCCCGTGGTGGGCAGCGACGGCAGCCTGGAGGGCTACATCCACACCAAGGACATCCTGGCGGTGCCCGCTGAGGCGCGCGATGAGGTCTTCGACGCCTCGATCGTGCACTCGCTGGGCCGGGTGCCAGAGGACGCCAAGCTGCAGGCCGTCATGCGCCGTATGCAGGCCACGCAGGCGCACCTGGCGCTCGTGGAGTCGAGCGGGGACAGCGGCCAGAACCAGCGGGCGATCGTGGCGCTCGAGGACGTCCTCGAGGAGCTCGTGGGGGAGGTCCGCGACGCCACCACGCCGGAGACCGCCTGATCCTTCTCTGCCCAGTCCGGGCGGGGCCGGGGAGGTCCCCAGCGAGCGGCCGGGAGCTGTCAGCTCCCGGCCGTCTGCATGCCCGCGTGGGCCATGGCGTCCAGGGCGCTGAAGCCGCACTCGGCGCTGGGGGCGTCCTCGAGCAGGACCACCATCTCCAGATCGGTGCCCTGCACTGTGGCGTATCCGGCCGTGCCCGCGCTCCAGAGCCCGGAGTCGTCGTCGGCGATCCAGCCGTTCTTCACGTGCACGTCGTCGGCGGCCGGGTCCTCCAGCGGCAGAGCGAGGGAGCCGACGCCGAAGTCCTTGGACTCGTCCGGCGTCTGCCGCCCGGGGGCGGGCACGGCCATGAGCTCGGTGACGGTGCTGACGTCGTCCCCGTCCAGCCCCTCGGGCGGGTCCTGCAGGGCGGCGAGCAGCCTGAGCTGGTCGTCGACGGAGGTGGGATTCAGCCCCGGCAAGTCGGTCTCGGCTCCGTTGTCCATGCCGAGGAGGTCGTCCATCTCCTGCAGCGCCGCCTGCTGCTCGAGCGGGGTCGCGCCGAGCCCGCCGTAGAGCTGGGAGGCGGCGTCGTTGTCGCTGTAGACCAGGGCGGTATCGATCAGGGCGAGGTCCTGTTCCGTGGGCTCCTGGCCGGATTCACGCAGAGTCGTCAGATAGGCGAGGGCCACGGGGACCTTCGAAAGGCTCGCCGAGGGATACGTGCGCTCCCCGCCCGCGGTGGTGTTCTCGCCGCCGGACACCCGGACGCCCATGCTCGCCGTCAGGCCCAGATCCTTCTCGGCGCCGTCCACGGCTGCCTGGAGGACGTCGCGGTCCGAGGCACCGGGGGCTGCGTCCAGCCAGGCGAGCTCAGGGGCCTGCCGGCCCTCTGCGGTGCCGTCGGCCAGGCAGGTGCCGGTCAGATCGGTGCGCAGCTGCTCCGAGCGCTCTGTCGGCTCGCCGGAGCGCGCGGGGGCCTCGCCGGAGGCCGCGCCGGACTCCTCATCGGAGCCGCACCCGGCCAGGAGCCCGACGAGCAGCGGGACCGTGAGGGTCAGTGTCAGGTGCCTGCGGGACATGCGGGGCCTTTCGGGGAGTCGTGCTGTGCACGTTCGGGATCCGGTGCTCGCGACCGAGGATACGGGTGCCGCCTGGCAGTGGGGTGATGTCCCGCTGAATCCACTCCATCGCATCCAGGCAGCTGCCGCGACCGTCGCGCCGGAGGTTACGCCGCCCCTCAAGAGGGGCCGGGATCCATAGGATGGCCGGGTGCGCTACTCGTTCCGCCCTCCGATCCACCGCCCGGGAGACGTCCGACAGCCATGGTTCAACCGCGCCGGCCTGGTGCTGGGTCTCGGGGCGTCCTGGGTGTCCCTGTCCCCGTCGCTCGTACCCCGGACCTGGTGGATGACCGCTGCCTCGGTGGCCACGAACCAGCTGGGCGGCTACGCCCTGGGAGTCGGCCTGCACAACCTCGGGCTGCGGCTGGGCGAGCGCCCCACACCGGGCATCCGGCGTGCGGCCGCCGACTTCCGCAGCCGCACGGATCCCGCCCGACGCCGTGGGCGGCTGCACCCCCTGACGGCGGCGCTGATCGGCGGGGCGTCGGCGGTCACCGCGGCGGCTCTGGCTCGCTCGGCGGGGGCGCAGCGGCGGACCTCCGAGCTCGTCGAGACCCGCGACGGCGGCCCGCGAGCCCATGTGATCGGCTACGCCGTGGGCACGTCGTGGTGGCTCGGGGGCGTGGCCTTCGGCTGGGTCATGCACTGGATCCGCTCCACGGTCGCAGGCGGCGTGCGCTTCATTTCCCGGGATCTCGTGGGCCCGGGCCTGGCCTCGGTCGCCGGCCTCGGTGCGGTGGCGCTGACCAACCGCCTGCTGATCGCGCAGATCGCCCGGCGCATGGTTCGCCGTGCAACGATCGCCAATCGCCGCTGGGCCGACGGCCGCCGTCGTCCCGCGGAGCCCGAGCGCTCGGGCGGGCCGGGCTCGAGCGAGTCCTATGACGTCCTGGGCACGCACGGACAGGCCTTCGTGGCCGACGGGCCTCGGGCGGCGGATCTCGAGCGCCTGCGGCTCAGCCCGCAGACCGCTGCCGGGCAGCACCGGGAGCCGATCCGTGTCTTCGCCGGCAAGATCGCCCATGACAGCCTCGAGGACGCCGCCGATGCCGTGGTGGCCGAGCTGCACCGCACCGGAGCGTTCGAGCGCGGCGTGCTCGTGCTGCTCACCGGCACGGGGACGGGCTGGATCCAGGACTGGACCCCGGCGAGCGTCGAGTACCTGACCGGCGGCGACTGCGCGAGCGCCACCCTGCAGTACTCATTCGCGCCGTCGGGACTCGCCTTCGTGGTGGATCGGCAGGGTGCCCGACGCGCCGGCCGCGTCCTCTTCGAGCGCGTGCGCCGGGAGCTCGACAGCCTCCCTGCCCAGCAGCGGCGGCCCCGGCTGTTCGCGGCGGGGGAGTCGCTCGGGGCCTATGGCGGGCACGGCGCCTTCGCCAGCATCCACGAGATGCTGTCGTCGGTCGATGGCGCCGTGTGGTCCGGCACGCCGCGGGCCACTCGGCTGTGGTCGCGGATCGTGGCGGATCGGGACGAGGGCAGCACCGAGATCCTGCCCGTGTACCGCAGCGGGGCGCACGTGCGCTTCGCGAATCGGCCCCAGGACCTCGATCTGGATCCCTCGGGAGCCCCGTACGGACCGTGGCGGCGTCCGCGGATCGCCTACCTGCAGCATGCCTCGGATCCCGTGGTGTGGTGGTCCCCGGCGCTGATCTGGCGGCGGTTCGACTGGATCGAGGAGCTGCGCCGTCGCCCCGCCCCCGACGTCATCACGACGCTGCGCTGGCTGCCCTGGGTGACGTTCTGGCAGATCACCACCGACATGCCGCGCTCGATAGAGATCCCCGGCGGCCACGGGCACAGCTACCACGGCGAGCAGGTCCGAGCGTGGGCATGGGTGCTGGGCATCGAGCTCAGTGCGGCCCAGGAGCAGGCCGTCATCGCCAGGATCGCCTCGCGCGTGCGCCCGCACTGAGCGGGCGGCTCAGGGCAGCAGGTCGGTGTACTTCCGGATGGCAGGGGGCAGCCGCAGAGCGCGCTGATCGGCGGCGCCCACGAGCTTGAGCATGGGACCGGCCGGCACGTGATCGCGCCAGTGGCGCTCGATCGCCTCGGTGTAGAAGTCCACCAGGGCCTCCGTCGAGGCCCTCCAGGAGTGCTTGAGCGCCTCGTCGCGGGCGGCCTGGGCCATCCGCGCACGGCGCTGCGGGTCCTCGAGCAGACCCCGTAGCGCCTCGGTGAGCTGGTCGGCGTCCCCGGGCTCCACCAGGTGCCCGGTCACTCCCTCGTCGATCACGAAGGGGATGCCGCCGGCACGCGCGCCGACCACGGGGACGCCGGAGGCGAAGGCCTCCAGGGCCACCAGGCCGAGGGTCTCGGAGCGCGACGGGAAGGCGAAGACGTCCGCGGAGGCGTAGGCCTGGGCGAGCTCGAGACCGGACATGTACCCGGTGAACACGGTGTTCGTCCCGGCGAACTGCTCCTGTAGCGCCTCCTTGTGCGGTCCGGAGCCCACGATCGCCAAGCGCGCCCGGGGCAGGCGGCGGATCGGCTCGAGCAGCTCGTCGAGGTTCTTCTCCTTGGAGACGCGCCCCACGTAGACGATCAGCGGGGCCTCGGGGTGCCCGTCGCTGAGCCGCTCGCGCATGGCGCGGTCCGCGTTCTCGGGCGTGTAGGCCACGGTGTCGACGCCCTTGGGCCACAGGTCGACATCCTGGATGCCGACCGTCCGGGCCCGTTCCACCATGGGACCGGAGGTGCACAGGTTCAGCTCGGCCTGGTTGTGCAGCCACCGGATCCACGACTCCGACGGGTGCCGCAGCAGGTTCAGGCCCAGGGCCTCCGTGTAGTGCGGGACGTCCGTGTGGAACGAGGCCAGCAGCGGCAGGTTGCGCCGGCGAGCCGAGAGCACGCCGTAGGCCGAGAGCCACACCGGGTTCACGGCGTGGACGATGTCCGGTTCGAACTCGGCCATCCGGGTCGCGATGCGCCCGGTGGGCAGGCCCACCCTGATCTCGGGGTACCAGGGCTTGAACGACAGCGAGCGGACGCTGTGCACGCGGTGCCCGGCGTACTGCGTCGGCGGGTGCCCCGGAGCGAAGACCTCGACCTCGTGGCCGAGCTGCTCCAGCTGCTCCATGGTCCGCATGATGCGGGTGACGACGCCGTCGATCTTCGGCAGGAAGACCTCGGTGAACAGCGCGATGCGCAAGCTGCTCAGCTGCCCTGCGACTCGTGGGCCACGGAGGCCGGGACACCGGCCCGGGTGCGCCGGTTCCACAGCGAGCGCGCGGGGATCTTGGAGAGGTCCGCGCGGTGGGCGTAGCGCTTGGCGGTCTCCTCGACCTCGTGCAGCAGGCCCTCGGACAGGGTGGTCGGCTGCAGGCCGAGTTCCAGGAAGGTGTCGTTGGTGACGTGCAGCTCGTTCTCCGCCGACTCCTGGCGCGGGTTCGGCACCATCTCCACGGCGGCCCCGGAGATGCGGGCGATCAGCTCGGCCAGGTCGCGGACGCGGTGCGTCTCGGTCATCTGGTTGAGGATCTTGACGCGCTCGCCGGGGGCCGGGGAGTTCTCGAGGGCCAGCTCGACGCAGCGCACCATGTCCTGGACGTGGATGAACGCGCGGGTCTGCCCGCCGGTGCCGTGGACCGTCAGCGGGTAGCCCACCGCCGCCTGCATGAGGAAGCGGTTGAGCACCGTGCCGTAGTCGCCGTCGTAGTCGAAGCGGTTGATCAGCCGCTCGTCGCGCTGGGTCTCGGCGGTCGTGGTGCCCCAGATGATGCCCTGGTGCAGGTCGGTGATCCGCAGCTGGTCGTTCTTGGCGTAGAACGCGAAGAGCAGCTGATCCAGCGACTTGGTCATGTGGTAGATCGAGCCCGGGTTGGTCGGGTACAGGATCTGCTGCTGGATCGGCTCCTGCTCCTCGTGCGGGATCTCTACATCCAGGTAGCCCTCGGGGATCTTCATCCCGGCGGTGCCGTAGCCGTAGACGCCCATGGTGCCCAGGTGGACCACGTGGACGTCGCGCTCGGACTCGACGATCGCCGCGAGCAGGTTGTGCGTGGCCGACACGTTGTTGTCCACGGTGTAGCGCTTGGTGCGCGAGCTCTTCATGGAGTACGGCGCCGCGCGCTGCTCGGCGAAGTGCACGACGGCGTCCGGCTGGTCCTCGCTGATCAGCTGCAGCAGGCCCTCGTAGTCCTCGGCGACATCGAGGTGGCGGTGCTCGATGACCTTGCCGGAGACCTCGGTCCAGGCGCGCAGGCGCTCGACGAGCGGGCGGATCGGGGTCAGCGACTGCGCGCCGAGCTCGTCGTCGATCCGACGGCGCGACATGTTGTCCACGGTGATGACGTCGTGACCTCTCTCCGAGAGGTGCAGGGCGGCAGGCCAGCCGCAGAATCCGTCGCCGCCGAGGATCGCAATCTTCACGTCATCTCCGTTTCCGTGCGCCTCTCGGCGCGGGGATCGGAAGGATCACGACGCCGAGCCGAGCGGGCTGGTGCTGTAGAAGGTCGTCGTCCACCCTGCAACCCCGGAATGAACCGACGGTGAACGAGCGGCATGCGAGGGCTGGTGCGCCCGAGCTGCCCGCGGGAGGGGGACCTCCTGATTGTGTCATCTGCCTCCGACGGGTGCGCAGAGCGACGGCTCCGGCGCGGGCCGGATCAGGCCGGGAGCCGGCTCTCTCGGAGGCTCAGGGTCTTCTCCGCTCGGGCGGCCGGTGCGGGCTCCGGGCCCAGGAGCTGCTGGCGGACCTCTTCCGTGGGCAGGGACTCGCCTGGGGCGATGAACACCGAGGCCAGGTCCTGGACGTCGCACGGGGTCAGGCCCTTGGAGGTGGGCTCCCAGCCCTCCGGGATGAGGTGGCGCTGCTGCGTGCCGCACTTCTGGCAGAAGTACTCGACGCGTCCGCCGGAGCGGACCGCGCAGCGCAGCACGCGGCCCATGATCCGGCGCAGCCCCGGGACGCGGCTGCGCTTGCGGGTGGAGGGCAGGAAGACCCGGAACTTGAGGTAGAGATCGGTGGTGCACTCATGGCACATGGGGGAGCGGGGCGTCTTGTGGTGCTGGGGAGGTCCCAGCCGGCCCAGTCTGGTGCTCGTGACAGTCACTGCTGCTCCTGCGCTGATCGTCGGAATTGCGGGGGAAGGGTCTCCGACGTCATCGTGGTGCGACCCGAGTCCAGATTAGGCGATCCGCTGTGCCGCGTACAGACCCACCGGGGGAAGCGGAGCTGTCTCTCAGCCCTGCCACAGCGCGGATCCAGGCGGATTCATGCCCGATCCGCCATATCTAAATGACTCTTGGGTAACCGTAACAGCGGAGGCCTTCCTGCAGAAGGCCTTGGGGCCATCCGATGCCCCTGACCTGCGGAAGAAGACGCTCTGACGTCACAATCGCGCTGCTGCGCTCCCGGGCACCCGCCGCGCCCCCTGCGATGCCGCCGCCGTGTGACGATCGGAGACGTGACGAAGCTGAGCACCTCCCGCGGCCGGCGCGCTGCGCAGACCATCCCTGCGCAGCGCGATCTCGCGCTGGATGCTGCTCGGGTCGCCTGCCTGATCGCCGTGGTCGTGCTCCACATTCTGCTGGTCACGCTCACGACGGATCCGAGCACGGGCGCGCTGCGCAGCGTCATGGCACCCACGGAGGCCTCCTGGTACGCCCCGGTGTCATGGCTCGTGCAGGTCATGCCGCTGTTCTTCGTGGTGGGAGGGTGCGCCTCGGCGATCTCGTGGTCGCGCCAGTCGGCGGAGGGCGTCCGCGGGCCGGCCTGGGTGCGCGCCCGGCTGCTGCGCCTGGTCGTGCCGGCGAGCGCTGTGTGGGTCGCCCTGGCGCTGGCCGGCGCCCTCGCGACGCTCGTGGGGATGCCCGCCGACTGGGCCTCGATGGCGCTGCAGGGGCTCGGGATGCACTTGTGGTTCGTGGGCGCCTACAACGCGTGCCTGGTCGGTGTGCCGCTGCTGCACGGGCTGCACGATCGCCGGCCCGTCCTCACCCTGGCTGCGCTGGTGGGGCTCAGCGCTGCGATCGAGGTGCTGCGCATCGCCGCGGAGCAGCCGTGGTGGGGCCTGCTCGGCTTCGCCCCGGTCTGGCTGGCGATCCATCAGATCGGCTTCTTCCGCCACGACGGATCCTTCGCTCGTGCCTCGGCAGGAAGACTGCTCGGGATCACGGCCCTGTCGGTCCTGGTGATGCTCTGCCTGACGAGCCTGCCCTGGTGGAGTGCGGACGGACTGTCGGCCCTGAACCCGCCCACGCTGTGCATGATCGCCCTCGGCGCGGCTCAGGCCTGCGTCCTGCAGCTGTGCTCGCCGGCTCTCGAGCGGCTCATGCGATGGCGTCCCGCGCAGGCCGTCGCCTGGGTCGTCGGCTCGCGGGCCACGACCCTGTACCTGTGGCACCTGCCGGTGATCGTGGCCGTGATGGCGGTGTGGTGGCTGCTCGGCGGCCCGGATCCGGTGCCCGGCTCGGCGCAGTGGTGGCTGTGGCGCCTGCCGATCGGGCTGCTGTGCTGGGCGATGGTCCTGCTGGTCGTGCGTCCGCTGGGCGTCCTGGAGGCCGTGGCGGGGCGGATCGTCGCCCGCGAGCCCGAACCGGAGGGGCCCGCAGCCGGAGGATCGCCCTCGGGTGAGCGGCCCCCGACCGCGCCCCGAGCCGACGGATCCGCGCCGCTGCGAGCTTCGAGTCCCGATCGCTCCTCATCGCCGGACGGACGGGCGTGGGTCCGCATCCTCGCAGCGGCCGTCCTCGTCTTCTCCGCAGCCGTGCTGGAGGTCCGCTTCCTGCTCGGCATCCCGCTGGCCCTCGGCGGCGCGGCGGCCATGGTCGCGGCGGTCCTGCTGCTGGTCCCGCCCGCACGGAGGTCCTGACGGCTCGATCGGTGGGGTGCTAGTATCGGACCGGCTTCACGAGACACAGCTGCCAAGCTCCGACTTGGCTGTGCACCAACCCCATGTTCAAGGGTGGTTCGGATGACGAAGCGGCCTGCACCTGACGCAGCGCACGAACAAGCTCCGGCGGGACGTGCAGGTCAAGAGCACCCCGTCACGGAAGACACCTCTCATGACGTCCTCGCCCTGCGACGAGCTCAAGAGCTCGACCTCGCTGGCCACACGCCAGATCCACGCCGGCCGGACAGGATCCGATCCGGGCGCCCCTGCCGCCCCCGTCCAGGCCACGCTGCCGGTGCCGATCTACCAGTCCTCGGCCTTCGAGTTCCCGGACCACGCGGCTGCCGCCGCCATGTTCGCCCAGACCACCCCGGGCTTCACCTACTCCCGCACGGGCAACCCCACGGTCGCCGTCCTGGAGCAGAAGGTCGCCGATCTCGAGGGCGGAGTGGGGGCCGTGGCCATGGGCTCGGGGCAGTCCGCCGTCGCCGCGGCCCTGCTCGCGCTGATCAGCACGGGCCCCGGCAAGCACCTGGTGGTCTCGGAGAAGATCTACGGCGGCACCGTCGACCTGCTCGGTGACACGCTGGCCGATCTCGGCGCGACCGTCACCTACGTCGATCCCGCTGACCCCTCGGCCTGGTCGGAGGCGATCACGGAGGACACTCGGGGCTTCTTCCTCGAGTCCATCGGCAACCCGCTGGCCACGCTGGCGGATCTGGACGCGATCTCCCGTATCGCCCATGAGCGGGGGATCCCGGTGATCGTCGACTCGACCCTGGCCACGCCGATCCTGTACCGGCCCTTCGAGCACGGGGCGGACATCGTGGTGCATTCGGCCACCAAGTTCTTCGGCGGGCACGGGACGTCGCTGGCCGGCGTCGTGATCGACTCCGGTCGCTTCGACTGGGAGGCCGAGGCCGCTCGCTGGCCGCAGTTCACCGAGCCGCGAGCGCGCTGGGGCGGGATCAGCCTGTGCGAGAAGCTGCGCGGCGGCTCGCCGTTCCTGCATCTGTGCCGGGCCAAGTTCGTGCACGACCTGGGTCTGACGCTCTCGCCGTTCAACGCCTCCCAGATCATCCAGGGCCTCGAGACGCTGGACCTGCGCATGCGCCGCCACTCGGACAGCGCCGCTCGCATCGCCGAGTTCCTGAGCACGCATCCGGCGGTGCGCTGCGTGCACCACCCCCTGATCGAGGGCTCCGCCGATCGGGAGATCGCCGAGCGCGACTTCCCCCAGGGCGTCGGGTCGGTCTTCGGCTTCGAGCTGGAGTGCTCGGATGCCGCAGTGGCCGGATTCGTCGACTCCCTGCGGCTTTTCAAGCTGGTGGCCAACATCGGCGACGTCCGCTCGCTGATCAACCATCCCGCGGCCATGACCCACTGCCGTCTCTCGGAGGAGCAGCGACTGGCCGGCGGGATCAGCTGGCAGACCCTGCGGCTGTCGATCGGGCTGGAGGCGGTCGACGACCTGATCGCCGATCTGCAGTCCTCGCTCGATGAGCTGCTGCGCGTCGAGGCCGCGCGCGGCGCTGAGATCCCGGCCGCAGAAGGTGCCCCGGGATCGTCGACGGACGGCGCCCCGGTGCGCTCCGAGGACGAGCCGAGCGGCGCGCGCCGCGACCAGCGCCAGGAGGTGCAGGCATGAGCGGGTTCACCACGCGCGCCGTCCACGCCGGCCAGGAGCCGGACCGGCTGACCGGTGCGGTCATCCCGCCGGTCTACCAGACCTCCACCTTCGTCCAGGACGGCATCAACGTCCTGCGCGACGGCCACGAGTACTCCCGCGGCTCCAATCCCACCCGCAATGCCTTCGAGGAGCAGCTGTGCGCGCTCGAGGGCGGGCAGCGGGCCTTCGCGTTCGCCTCCGGGATCGCGGCGGAGGATGCGCTGCTGCGCTCGGTGCTGCGCCCCGGAGACCATGTGGTCCTGGGCGCCGACGGCTACGGGGGCACCAACCGGCTCATCACCAGGGTCCTGGCTCCCTGGCAGATCCGGCACACGCCGGTGGACGTCACCTCGCTCGATGCGGTCCGCGGGGCTGTGGAGGCGGGCACGCGGGTGATCTGGGTCGAGACCCCCACGAATCCGCTGCTGGGCATCGCCGATCTGACGGGCATCGCCCAGATCGCCCAGGATGCCGGGGCGCTGCTGATCGTGGACAGCACCTTCGCCTCGCCGTACCTTCAGCGTCCGCTGGAGTTCGGCGCCGACGTCGTCGTGCACTCCACCACCAAGTACATCGGCGGGCACTCGGACGTGCTGGGCGGGGCGGTCGTCGTCTCGGACCGGGCCTGGGAGGTCGAGGCCGTGGGCGGCTTCTCGCCCGGAGGAACGCTGGCCGAGCTCGTGGGCTTCCAGCAGTTCGCCGGCGGGGCGGTCGCCGGGCCCCAGGACTGCTTCCTGGCCGCGCGCGGGCTGAAGACCCTGTCGCTGCGCATGCAGCGCCATCAGGAGACCGCAGGCCGGATCGCCGAGTGGCTCATCGGGCGCCCAGAGGTGGCGCAGGTGCTCTACCCCGGACTGCCCGAGCACCCCGGCCACGAGCTGGCCGCACGGCAGATGGACGGCTTCGGTGGCATGGTCTCCTTCCGCGTGCACGGCGGAGAGGCTGCGGCCCGGCGCTTCGCGGAGTCCACGAAGATGTACAAGCTCTCGGTCTCCCTCGGCGGGGTCGAATCGCTGATCTGCTGGCCCTCCGAGATGACGCACGGATCCGTGGCCGGCACGCCGCTGGCGGTGCCGGTGGATCTGGTCCGGCTCTCCGTCGGGATCGAGGACCTCGACGACCACCTCGAGGACCTGGAGCGTGCCTTCGGTGCCTGACGGGCGCTGCGCTCGCCCGGCTCGGCGACTGACAGGCGGCGCGCTCATCCGGCACTGCGGCTGACGCGGCGGCCTCCCCGGCTCCGGCAGAGCCCTGCAACCGCCGTCACCTGACGGCGATTGCAGGGCTCTGCCTACACTGGGGGCAGCAGCCTCGTCGCGTTCGGCTCGGCCGTCGCGCGGGTCCCCATGCAAGCGCCATATGAAGGAGCCTTCATGAGCTCGCAGGATCCCCAGAACCCGGCCTCCGGATCGGACGGCCGCAACGCCCCGGGCGGACAGCAGCACGAGGCCCCCTCGTTCGGGCAGGGCCGCGACCGCCAGCAGTCCGGGCAGCCGTCGTGGGGCCCGAATCAGAGCCAGCCGGGCAGCCAGCCCTCCGGAGACCCCGGCGCGCAGCAGGGCTACGGGCAGCCGGGCTACAGCTGCCCCGGAGCCGGGCAGCAGCGCCAGCATCCGGACTACGGAGGCCAGGGCGCCTACGACCAGCCGCAGGGCGGCGGACAGCAGTACACGGCCCAGGGCAACTACGGGCAGGCCACCTTCCAGCAGGGCGGCCAGCCGCTGAGCCCCTCGGACGCCCGGACCTGGGCGATGATCTCCCACATCGCAGCTCCGGTGCTGTTCCTGTTCTCGGCCGGCTGGATCGGATTCGCAGCACCGCTGATCATCTGGTTCATCTTCAAGGACCGCGACCCGCTGGTGCGCAATGCCTCCGCGGGCGCCTTCAACTTCAACGTCATCGTGTTCGCGCTCAACGTCGTGATCTGGATCCTGGCCATTCCCACCCTCGGCCTGGCCCTCTTCCTGCTTCCCGTCCTGGGCATCCTGTCGATCGTGTTCGCCGTCCTCGGCGCCATGCAGGCGAACAAGGGCCTGGCGTACAAGTACCCCATGCAGATCCCGATCCTCAGCTGAGACCGGATCCTCCGGCACCCGTCGTGCACGGCGGCCGGAATTCCACGACGACGGCCGGGCCCTCCGCTGCGGAGGGCCCGGCCGTTGCGCGTGCGGGGACATGGCCGCACCATGGTGCGCATGAGCGACTTCGATACCTCCGGGCGCGCCGCCCGACGAATCCCCGAGCCGACTCCTGCGCCTCCGCGCGGCATGGAGCTGCCGGAGCCCGTGGCGCGCATGCACCGCTGGGTGGAGACGCCGCTCGGGCGCATGGTCGTGGCTGTCGGCCCGCACGACGGCCGGCCTGCGATCACGGGATGCTGGTTCGAGGACCAGAAGCACTTCCCGGACGACGAGACCCTCGGCATGGAGGGTGATCATGCCCTGCTGAGCGAGGCGCAGGAGCAGCTCGAAGACTGGTACGCCGGTCGGCGACGCGGGTTCGATCTGCCGCTGGCCCTCGACGACCGCCCGCAGCCCCTGCGCCCGCGGGTGTGGAAGGCGCTGCAGGAGATCCCGTTCGGGACCACCACCACCTACGGCGCGCTGGCGCAGCAGCTCGGCAATCCCGGGATGGCCCAGGTGGTGGGACAGGGGGTGGGCCGGAATCCGTGGTCGGTGATCGTGCCGTGCCACCGGGTGCTCAGCTCTACAGGGGTGCTGACCGGCTATGCCGCCGGCATCGAGCGCAAGCAGGAGCTGCTGGAGATGGAATCCCGACGCACAGCGCGTTGACGGACCGGGGACCCGAGCGGCGACGTCCGACAGCGGCTGCGCCCGAGGGCGTAGAACAGCCCGATCCACGGGACGGGCCTATGTCGGGTCAGGAGGTCGGCCGCAGGTGGAGTTCCTCCGCGACGGCCGCGCGAACCGGCAGGTCAGTCCGCGCTGATCCGGTCGGAGCGCAGTGCGGCGTAGATGAGCTCCGTGCGCCATTCGCCCAGCTGCAGGTGCGATTCGCGCAGCTCCGCCTCCCTGCGCATGCCGATGCGCTCGCAGACCTTGATGGAGCTGTGGTTCAGCGCATCCAGGCGCGCGAACACGCGGTGGGCGTCCAATCGCTCGAAGCAGGCGTCGATCGCGGCGATCGCAGCCTCGCCTGCATAGCCTCTGCCTGCATGATCGGGGCTGACCACCCAGCCCATCTCGATCTGGCGCGACTCGGCGTCCACGAGCGTCAGCACGATCTCCCCGTAGAGCGCCTCCGGGTCGTCGTGCGCGCTGAAGGCATAGCGGATGGTGTCCCCGTCGTGGAGGAAGGCCCTCGGCCCGCGATGCTCGGCGATGACCCGCTCCGAGTGCTCCCACGAGCGAGGCCCGCGCCAGGCGTGCTGCGCGTAGTCCTCACGTGATTGGTAGGCGTGCATGGCCTCCAGATCCGACTCGCTGAAGCGGCGGAAGAAGAGGCGGTCCGTCTCCAGGGGCAGCAGGTCCTTCACGGGATCCATCGTATAGACGACCAAGGGCCGGCTGGCGTCCATCGCGGTGGAGAAGCCGAGTGGGCAGCGCGCAGCTGCGTGGCCCGGTGCAGGTGCGGGCGAATCGGCCGGCTGCGCGACGAAGACCGGGACTCGGCCCAGGTGAGGCCCGTCACTGCGGGCCTCACGGGTTTGCGGGCGTGCTCAGCGGTGTGTAATGTTCTTCTCTGTCGCCGCGAGCGGCCCGCCGGTTCGAACCGGTGCGGCGCAGCGGCAGGATCACCGATCCGGATGATCCTGCGTCGACACAACCATTGAACGGCTCGATCGAGCAGATCGCTTCGCCCTGCACTGCATGGGCGTGGGGGATCGGATCGAAGGAGCCGGGTTGTGAAGAGCGGGTGAAGCGAGTATGATGATCTGGCCGCACAACGGTGAACGAGAGATGAACGAAGTTCGGGTCTCGTGAGCTGCGGCGGCTGAAGGAACTGATCTTCGCGGGCCTGGTGAAACGGGCTGGTTGATCGTCTGTTGTTTGAGAACTCGATAGTGTGCCAAATTGTCTGCTGATACCAGTTCAAGCAATTTTTTGTTTGGTTGGATCAGCTG
>NZ_BSQO01000005.1:0-167300 GCF_030268385.1 Kocuria sp. NBRC 114282
GCAACCTGAGCGCCAGCTGCTTCTGCTCCCGGCTGAGATGACCGTGCTTGCCCTGCATCCGGATCCTCCTGTGGTCAGTGACTGTCCCATCTCACAGGAGATGTTGCGCTGACCGCTTGAATCCGCCATCTCATTGGCGCGGCGGGCTTCGGCGAGTTCTCGACGCAGCCTGCGATTCTCTTCGCTCAAGGTTTCGCCAGTGGCGGCGGGCGTGGCCTTGCTTGCTGTGATGGCTTGGTTGCACCAGGCGTGCAGGGTCTCGGGGCCGCAGCCCAGCGACTCGGCCACGACTCGGATGGAGGCCGCGCGTGGTCCGCCCTCGGTGGCTTGGCGGTCGAAGACCATCCGCACGGCGCGTTCGCGGAACTCGGGGGTGAACTTCTTGGGCATGATCCGATTCTCCTTCAGGAAGCTCGGAACCAAACCCAGGGCGCTTCAGTTCCGGATGCCACTGACAGACTGGGCAGTCATACTCGCCTGGTTGTGGCTCGCCCCCTCAACAGGTCACAGCTCGTCTCATCCCAGCGCGCCCTCCCGGGATCGGTGGCGGTAAGGTCGACACTGTCGTCATGGGCAAACAATCCAAACGCAAAAGTCGTCGGGACCGCCATGAGGCCCGTGAAACTGGGCTGCGAATTACAGTTGGGGTCGCACCGCACGCTGGCCCCAGTGGTGAAGTTTCACTGCAGCACGAGCTACGTATGGTTCGATCTAGCTTGCTTTATGCAGACCAGATAGAACTCTTAGCCCCGGGCCTCACCTGGGCCTGGACCATGGCACCGCTCCGCAATTTGAAAGGCGAGGATCGCCTCAGACAGTTCTCCGAACTGCCGGCGGACGTTCTACACAGGCTAGGCGTGCCCAACGACCCACAAATTCGACGAGATTTTCGTCGTGAACTGCGAAGCGCCGCTGACAGTGAACCAGATTCAATAACCCGCACTCAAATGGAAGCGCGATTTAGGGGACCGATTAACGATCTATCAAGAATTGTTGAGACGCAGCTAAATCCATCAGACGCCGAAGCATTTGAGGCTGCGATCGACTCCGGTGCGGTCGCACTATTGAATGATGGCTTTGATGATTTCGACATAGACTCAGAGGAACAGTTTGACTGGTTTAGCAGGCGACTCGCGCAGGCTTTGAATTCTCCAGAAACGCAAGTTCTGCTCGACCCCTTTTCCACCGAGCTGATCCGGTCAGGTAACGTCCGTCTAGGCAGCAATGGTCGAACCGAGCCCCAGGCGCGCCGAGCCACGGCAGGGACTGGACTGATCGAGCGATTGCCGGCATTTCCCGACGCCCCTATGACCATGATCCTAGAAGCCCGTGAGCAACTGACTGACAGCCGCCGTGATTACCGCAGGGCAATCAAGTCTTACGCCGCCAAGTTGGACTCTTTGGCCTGGGATGACACTCTTGCCCATGAGCTAGACGAGTTATGGTATGACGAAGTGCAGCCTGCCATCAAAAAAATTCGCACGGACGCATCAGCCACCAGGGTCGCTAGAGAGACAGGCAAGGCTCTCGTGAGTGAGGCGATGCCATCCACCCTTACTCTGGCATCTGTCACGTCAGGAGCCGTGCTAGATATGCTCATACCAGCCTCACTTGGCGGAGCCGGGGTCGCAATTTTTGTAAAAGCCGTCCAGCAGGCCATGAGGGCCAGAGCGGCCCGCGATGCCTACGACTTGGTCTATTTGCTCCACCTCGATAAACAACTTAAATGACGAAGCATTTCCTGTCTCAGGCTACTGGCACGGCCGGACGAGGCGATATTCCCGAGGATGGTCACGCACTCTACGGGACATGAATACTCACACTCGGTTGTCCTCCACGCCCGGAAATCCTAGGCATGTGTGGAAACCGGATCGACACTGGTCAGATGTCGACCCCTTGCCCCCCGATCTCGCCCTGCTGGCAGCAGGGACTGATGCACGAGTAGGTGTCACATGATCTGTGGCGCTCCGCGGCGTTGCAGGGAAGGATGTGCACCATGCCTGCTCCCTATCCCCAGGAGTTCCGTGACGACGTCGTGCGCGTCGCGAGAAACCGCGAACCTGGCCAGAAGCTGTCGATGATCGCGAAGGACTTCGGGATCTCCGAGTCCTGCCTGACGAACTGGATGCGCGAGGCCGATGTCGAAGACGGTGCCCGGCCCGGCAAGACCAGAGAGGAGTCCTCCGAGCTGCGCGATCTGCTCGCCGGAATCGGTTGCTCGAGCAGGAGAACGAAGTCCTGCGCCGCGCGGCCGCCTACCTCTCGCAGGCGAACCTGCCGGGAGAATCCTCTACCCGCTCGTGAGCGAGCTCGCCGGCGATGGCGTCCCTGTCGCGGTGTCCCTGCGGGTCCTGAAGCTCTCCCGCCAGCCCTACTACCGCTGGCGGAAACAGCAGGTCACCGAGTCCGAGCTGGTCGAGGCCTATCGGGCGAACGCTCTGTTCGACGCCCACCGCGATGATCCCGAGTTCGGCTACCGGTTCCTCGCCGGCGAAGCGGAATCCGTTGGCCAGCGCATGTGCGAGCGGACCGCGTGGCGGATCTGCCGAGACAACCAGTGGTGGTCCGTCTTCGGGAAGAAGCGCGGCAAGAATGGGAAGCGCCCCGGTCCGCCAGTCCACGACGATCTCGTCCAGCGCGACTTCTCAGCCGACGACGTTAACGAGCTGTGGCTGACCGACATCACTGAGCACTGGACCGATGAGGGAAAGCTCTACCTCTGCGCCATTAAGGACGTGTTCTCCGGTCGGATAGTCGGCTACTCCATGGATTCCCGGATGAAGGCTCGTCTCGCGGTGAACGCCCTGGACAACGCTGCTTCGCGACGCCGAGGCGCCGCCGGATGCATCGTGAATTCGGACCGAGGATCGCAATTCCGGTCACGGAAGTTCGTGCACACTCTGAACCGTCATCACCTCATCGGATCGATGGGACAGGTCGGTGCGGCCGGGGACAACGCCGCGATGGAGTCCTTCTTCGCCCTGCTCCAGAAGAATGTCCTGGACCGCAAACGCTGGCGGACCCGAGACGAACTGCGGATCGCGATCATCACCTGGATCGAGAGGACCTACCACCGCCGCCGCCGACAGGCCCGCCTCGGCCGATTGACCCCCATCGAATACGAGACCATCATGAACCCGACCGTCAGCCTGGCGGCCTAACCCCAGCTGACACCTACTCGTGCATCAGTCCCAACTCACTACGACCCTCAGTCGCACCAACCGCATGAGACCGCCTCAGAAGGTGAGTGCTCCCGGCCCAACACCTCGGGGCAAGTCAGGTAATCCTCGGGTGTCCACAGCGGTTCATGCGCACAGGGTGCTGGTCTACCGTCGATAATGGTCGAGGGCCTGCCGGCACCTCCCCCCTCCAATACCGGCATGTCCTCGGCCCTACACGCTTCGTGAGGTAGTAGGTAACGGCGCTCCCGTTGTCGCCACCTCAGAAGACCAGGACGAGCCGCCCGCGCACCCCTCCTGCTTCCAGGCGCCGGTGAGCCTGGGGAGCCTGGTCCATCGGGAGCTCCTGGGCTACGCGCAGGCTCAGCAGGCCTTCTTCGGCCTGGCGGCCAAGGGTGTGTAATTTCTCCGAGGCACGGGCATAGTCGACCACCACGATCGGCTGGAACACGATGCCCCGCTCGCCTGGTTGGTCGTATCCGCGCAGGGTGATCACCGTTCCACGGTCCTTGATCGCGGCCGCGATCTCGTTCCCCTGTACGGCACCGTCGATCAGCGCATCCACCCCGGCGGGGTAGTGCTCGCGCACCGCTTGTGCGAAGCCCTCGCCGCGGGGCAGCACCAGGTCCGCTCCCAGGCTCTTGACGAGTTCCTCGTCCTGCGGTGCGGCGTCGGCCACGACCGTCAGCCCGTCGGCCTTAGCCAGCTGCACCGCGTACCCGCCCATGGCCCCGGCTGCACCGGTCACCGCCACCACATCACCGGCGTCCAGGCCCAGCCTGTCCAGGGCCAGTCGCGCGGTCAGCCCGTTCATCGGCAAGGTGGCGGCCTCGGCGAAGCCGGTGTTCGACGGCATGGGCGCCACGGACTCGGCCGGAACCGCCACGCGTTCGGCATAAGCCCCGTGTGAGCCGCGCGGGACGATGATGGCCATGACGCGATCACCGACCCTCAGATCGGTCTGGGTCTCGGGGCCGATCTGTTCGATGACCCCGGCCGCATCCATGCCCAGCACATACGGTCCCCCGGCTGTCCCCGCCCGCCGCTGCCGGGTGCGCCCGGTGAGGTCGGTAGGGTTCACCGCGGCCGCGTGAACACGAATCAAGACCTCGCCCTCGCCGGGAACGGGATCGGGAAGCTCGATCACGTCGAGGACGTCCGGGTCACCGGGGGTATGGAATCCAATTGCCTTCATACCCGTGGCAACACGGCCCCCTAGAGCACTATTCCTGCCACTGACTTCGCCCGATGAATCCCCGCGCCCCTCTGCGCTGCTGTGTGCGATCGACCCCGGTGCTGGCCGTGAACGGTGAACGCACCACGCGGCCACCCGGTGTGGGCGCGGGCCACGGACGGGCCCAAGACACGCCAGTGCCCGGTCTCGAGATGGAGACCGGGCTCCGGCGCGTACTGGGAGGCTAGGGCTTGAGGACGACCTTGATGCAGCCGTCTTCCTTCTTCTGGAACTTCTCGTACATCGCCGGCGCCTGGTCCAGGGGGGCGGTGTGCGTGGTGAGGTCCAGCACGCCCAGCGGGTCGGCGGGGTCATCGACCAGCGGCAGCAGTTCCTCGGTCCACCGCCGCACGTTGCACTGACCCATCCGCAACTGGAGCTGCTTGTCGAACATCGTCATCAACGGCAGCGGGTCCTTCATCCCGCCGTACACCCCGCTGATCGAGATCGTCCCACCGCGCCGCACGGCCCCGATCACGGTCTACCACCACACCGACGTCGGAGCCGCCACGGCATGCGCCGCATTCGCCGCCACCGACATCGCCGTGAACACCCCCAGCGAGGTCCACGACGGCCACACCGCCTCACCCCGCGACCGATGCGCCAGAACCGCCAAGGCGTAGGTCAAGATGGCGCCGTCGATGAAGACCGGAACTGCCCACTGGAGCCCGGGACCGATGCCCGCCCACGCCGCCACGTCATGCAGCGCGCGGAACGAGACCGCGAACGACGTCAGTCCGAGCAGGCCCACCAGACCGACGACCGTCCACTGGACGCCCCGGGTGTCCGGGTCGATTCGAGACGTGCGGGGTGGGGTGGCTGCTACCGTGTCGCTCACCAGCGTTGATCCTCTTAGATCCTGGGTTTCCTGCTGATGAGATGCGCGTCCGGATGCCCCCGGGCGCGCATCGTTTTCTGTGCGCTCAGGCCTCGTCATCGTCAGCGTCCTCCAGGTCCCCGATCACGCCATCCAGGGACTCGATCACGGTCCCCAGGACACGACGCAGCGCCTCCTGCGACTCGCCGTCAAGGTCTTCGACCCCGAGATCGACGATCACGCCGCCGGCTGCCAGCACGGTCCGAGCTGCGGCCATCGTCAGCTGAGACGGCCCCGGATCCTGCGGATCCTCAGTCAAGCGCGGCTCCGCCTTGCGCTGCCTCAGCAGTGCTGCGCAACGGGACTCCGCCCGGACTGGCTCCCGGGTCGATGCAGGCTCCGGATCCAGGACGTCACCGGAGAGCACCTGGTCAGCACCAACCCCAGGCAGGCTCGTCGGATCGACCATCGGGATCCCGAGCCCATCCAGCGACACATCCGCGAACTCAGCAGCGTCCTCCGCCGTCGGAGCGGGCCGCTTGTAGGACTTGCCATCCAGCCCCACCACGTTCGAGTCCCGTTCAGGTGATCCATTTGGATCACCTGAACGAGCCGAGCGATTCACCGTTCCGTAGGACAGGTCCGTCGCCTGCGAGATCGCACGCATGCTCATGCCGGCCTCGCGCATCGACAGCGCGACCTCTTCGCGCTGCTCACGCGGTGGACGCAGCTGGAGCCCACGGAAGTTCGCATCGATCCAGGCGTCCCAGGTCTCGAAGCCCAGGGCCTCCCATACGCGGCCTTCCCAGGCCTGCACGATCAGCGAATGGACATCAGCGAGCCCCTCCGCGATCTGATCCGTCAGTTCTCGTGCATCGGCCTCATTCAGCGGGGTCGTGTTCGTCGTCATGGTCGTGCTCATCGCTGCATCTCCTTGTCTTCTGCCGGCAGCAGATCTCGGAGCGAGACCCCGAGCACCTCCGCCGTCTTCATCAGCTCTGTGACCGTGAAGTCCTTGTGCCCGTTCATGCGCGCCGAGAGGGCTGCATGACCGAGCCCGAGCGCCTCACCGAGCTGCTTCTGAGTCATGTCGCGCAGCGCCAGCCGGGATCGGATCTGGAGCGCGAGCTGCTTCTGCTTTGTCATGCGATCATCGTGCTCGATTTGAGCACCCTATGTCACGATCACTGATCGTGTTTCGAGAACCACGTGTCGCCTTGAGCGCACCTTGACCACGCATCGCGATATGCTTTCGCCATGACTACGACCAACGAGGGCCAGCGCGGCAGCGCCGTCGCCCACCACGTCAGCAATGAAGTCCGCGCATGGCTCGGGCGCAGGCGCCGCACCCAAAGCGACCTCGCTCGTCACATGGGGATCGCCAAGAGCGCGGTCAGCGTCCGGTTGAACGGCAGTAGGGAGTTCTCGATCTCCGAGCTCGTCGAGATCGCGGCCTGGCTCGACATCTCGCTGGCAGACCTACTGGGGCCGGAATTGCTCCAGGCACGGAGAAGCCCCCGCGGCGACATGGTCACCGCAGGGGCTGAGGGGAAGGAGTGGGCCCTGTGGGGATCGAACCCACGACCCATGGATTAAAAGTCCACTGCTCTGCCAGCTGAGCTAAGGGCCCCACCGCCGCCCGGACGTGCGGACGACGCCCACCATCGTAGACCAGGCACCGCATGGGCCTCGGCCGAGAGATCGGCATCCGCCGCCCATCCCGGTACCGTCGTCCCGTGACCTCCCACGACACGCAGCAGCGACACGAGACCGCCCAGAACACCGACGACGACCAGAGCACCGCCTACCAGCTCGACGAGAACGGCGACCCGCTGGGATGGGCCGACACCCAGCGCCCGAGCCCCGAGTGGTCCGAGTCCGAGAAGCTCTTCGGCCCGTCGCCCATCGAGGGCGCCCTGGCCGCCGTGCTGGATGAGGTCCGCGAACTGACCGAGGGCGAGCCGTCGTCGTCGATCCCGGCGCTGGCCAACGCCGATCCGGAGAAGCTGGCCGTCGTGGTCGCCACCGCCGACGGGCACATCTACGAGGCCGGCGACAGCCGCGACTGCTTCTCCATCCAGTCGATCTCCAAGGCCTTCGTCTACGGGCTGGCGATCGAGGACCGCGGCTTCGGGGGCGTGGACGCCAAGATCGATGTGGAGCCCAGCGGCGAGTCCTTCAACCGCATCTCGCTGCATCCGGAGACCAACCGCCCGGCCAACGCCATGATCAATGCCGGGGCGATCACCGCCTCCTGGCTCGTGGACCCGCACCGCGGCACCGCCCGCCGCGAGCGCGTCCGGCAGCTGTTCTCGGCCTTCGCCGGGCGCGAGCTGATGATGGATCCCGACGTCTACTCCCAGGAGCACAAGGAGGGCGACCGCAACCGCGCGCTGGGCTGGATGCTCAGCTCCGTCGGGATCATCGAGGAGGACCCCACCCAGGCGCTGGAGGACTACTTCGCCCAGTGCTCCGTCATGGTCGACACCCGGGACCTGGCGATCATGGGCGCCACCCTGGCCGCCGGCGGGCGCAATCCGTTCACCGACGAGCGCGTCATGGAGCCGGTCACGGTCGAGCGCGTGCTGTCGGTGATGAACTCCTGCGGCATGTACGACGACGCCGGCGAGTGGTTCGTGCGCGTGGGCCTGCCCGGCAAGTCCGGCGTGGGCGGCGGCATCATCGCGGTGGTCCCGGGCCAGCTGGCCGTGGCCACGTTCGCCCCGCCGCTGGATCAGCACGGCAACAGCGTGCGCGGCACGGCCGCCTGCGAGCGCATCTCCCAGGCCATGGACCTGCACTTCGCCCGCGGCCCGCGCCCGTCCAAGCGCACCGTGCGCTCCATCCACTCCTTGGCCGACGCCCGCTCCCTGACCCACCGCGATGAGGACTCCCGCCGGGCCCTGAGCGAGCTGGCCTCGGACGTGGCCGTGATCGAGATCCAGGGCAACCTCCTGTTCCCGGGCACGGAGGAGACGGTGCGCGCCCTGCGCCAGTCGGCGCAGACGGCGAGCTCCGTGATCCTGGACCTGTCCGACGTCGATCAGATCGCCGGCTTCGGCCGCCACCTGATCGCCGTGACCGCCACGGAGCTGTGCGAGGCAGGCCGCGACGTCGCCCTGGTCGTGGGCGACCCCTGGACCGACGACTGGCACGACGCCTGGGACACCGTCTGGGAGGACATCTGGAAGGACGAGCCCGACGACGACCCCGATGGCCCGTCCAACCCCTATACCGACTCGCTGCCTGCCATCTCGGCGGCGCGCAAGATCCGCACCACGACCAAGCCGGAGAACCTCACGGTCTTCGCCACCCGCGAAGAGGCCCTGGCGCACGTGGAGGATCAGCTGATCGAGCAGCTGCGCCGACGCGACGACGACGCCACCGCCTCCGACGAGATGCCCGATCTGGACGCCGAGTCCACCATCGAGGCCGCGCGCTCCACCGACCTGCTGCGCGACACCGACGACGAGATCGCCGAGACGATCTGGTCGCGCGCCCAGGAGCTGCGGGTCCGCGAGGGCGAGCCCGTGCTGGACCTGGAGCCCGGCGAGTCCGCGGTGGTCCTGGTGGTCGAGGGCCTCGTGGAGATGATCCCGCACGGCTCCCACGAGGACGGCTCGGTCGTGCGCCGCATGCGCCCGGGCACCGTCTTCCGCTCCTCAGGCGTCAGCGACGAGCGGCTGAGCGTGCAGGCCGTGGCCGGCACCGACCTGGTGGTGCGCGTGCTCGACGCCCCTGCCCTGCGGGCGCTGGAGCAGGAGGAGCCCGCCGCAGCTCTGGAGCTGTGGCGCTCGATGGCCCGGGCCGCCTCGGATGACCTGGAAACCGCCCTGCGCGCCAACATCGGCTGGGAGCCCGGCGACCACTGGAACGAGACCCCGGTCGAGGACTGAGCTCTGGTCTGCTCGCACGGGGCTTCGGCTGAGCGCTGATCGGACCCGTGCGGCCTGATGCGACCGGCAGCAGCGGTCGTACGCTGGAGGCATGTCTGCTCGTGATCATCACCGCCCGGTGAAGTTCGACCCCGCCCTCTTCGACCAGAGGATCGGCGGGGTCGATCCCGCCGTGCTCGCCGAAGCCGCCCACGTCACCGCTGCGGCCGTGCTGCACCGCGGTCGCGGGCACGAGGATCCCGAGGTCAGGCGCCGGCTCGTCGAGTTCACGGACACCGAGGGCCTCGACGGCCTGGCCGCCCTGTGGTCGGAGGCCCCTCCGGTCAGCCTTCCCGGGGCGCTGTGGCGGCTCTACGCCCTGCGCTCTGCTGTGCAGGCGGATCCGGTGCGCCTGAGCAGGTGGTTCGAGGCCGGGCGCGACACGGCGCAGGTCTCCTACGTGGTGGCCGGGGTGGCCGACCCGCCCCGGGCCGCGGAGATCCGGGAGATGGCCGACGCGATCCTCTCGGGCGCCTGGAACGGCGACTTCGACGTCGCCCTGGAGCGCTTCGCCGCCTTCTGCCGCGTCACAGCGCTCGGCCGCACCCGTCTGGGCGATCCCTGGGCCTCGGACGACGAGACCCGACGCACCACCGAGCGCCTTCCGAGCAGTCCCGCCGCAGGCGAGCTCGCCGTCGAGGCTGCGGCCGCCGAGCTGGACGGCGAGCGGATGGCGCGCCAGGAGATCGCCGGGGCCAAGCGCCTCGAGCGCACCGCTGATGATCTCGAGGCCGCCGCTCGGGCCTGGCGGGCCGGTTCGCTCGACTGAGGCGCTGCCGGACCGAGAGCCCGGCAGCGCCCGACCGGCGATGGGCCCACGCCGGTCGGGCAGTGATCAGGACCCTGTCGTCGGGCTCGGACCCACGACGGGATCGCGCGGAGCCGGCGCGGACCCCGGCCCCGTCGGCGGCTTTGACCCATCACCGGGGGCGGCCCCTACAATGGATGCCAGGTGCCGGGCTGCGGCAGCCCCGGGCTCCATCATTCAGCCGCTTCGAGCGGCCACACGCCGAGAGGCGCTCCCGGTCCGGCACCCCCTAAACCATCGATCGGCCACGAGCCGGTCCCTGACCAGGTCCCGCAGCCGCCCCGCTGCGGGCTCATGCGCTCCATCGACCGAAGGCATGGCTCCATGGCACTGCGTGTCTTCCCCGAGGACAGCGGGGTGCTGCACACCCTGGCGCAGCTCAGCGATCAGGTGCAGGAAGCGGTGCGCTGCTGCTCTGAGATGCTTCCCGCCGAGGGTGATCGCGTGGCCGAGCTGCAGGCTCAGATCAGCAGCATCGGCACCCGGACCGCGGATCTGCACTTCGGGGCCATGACCTCGGCTCGCACCACCTACGCCCTGCCCCTGCCCCGTTCGGACATCTACATCCTCAGCAGCCACCTGGCGGAGGCCTCCGAGCACCTCCAGCTGTGCGTCGAGGCCCTTGCCGTCGACCCGCACCGTCTCTCCCACGGCGCCCACACCACGGAGCAGCTCTCCAGCATCAGCCGCATGGCCTCGCTCTCGCGCACTGCCGTGCTGCGGCTGCGCACGCTCGAGGGGCTCGACGAGTACTGGTTCGACATGCACCGCCTCCGCAAGCAGACCGAGCGGACCTTCCTGGTGCACCGGCAGCAGCTGTTCCGGGAGCTGGAGCCAGCAGAGGCCTTCGAGTCGCTGCAGACCGCCGATCAGCTGCACGAGGCCGCCCGCTCCATGACGGCGCTGGCCCACGAGGTCGGGCGCATCAGCATCTCCGAGGCCTGATCCGTGCTGCTCGCAGCCTCCGCCGCCGTCCTCGTCCTGGCTCTGGCCTTCGCCATCATCAGCTCCGGGCACGACGTCTCCAACGCGATCGCCATGCCCGTGCGCCATCGGGCCCTGACTGCTCGCACGGCGCTAGTGATGGCCGCAGTGCTCAACGTCCTGGGCGTGGCGCTGGTGACCCTGCTGGTGCCCATGCAGCAGGCCACCGAGAACCTGGAGACGCTGCTCCCGGATCCGCGCGCGGGACTGCTGGTGGTCGCCAGCGCGCTCATCGTGAGCATCGCCTGGGCCCTTCTCACCTGGCAGCGCGGCTTGCCCGCCTCCATGGGCGCCACCCTGACCAGCTCCCTGCTCGCAGCCTCCCTGACCGCCGGGGCCCTGGGCCTGACCAGCTATCCCCCGAGCTCGGCCTGGCCCCTGGGCCTTCTGCTCCTGCCCGTGGTCCTGGGCCCGCTGGTCGCCTTCGCCCTGTCCTGGGTACTGCTGATCCCTGTGGTGCACCTGGCCAGTCGGTTCGAGGCCGACCAGGTCACCCTCTCGGCGCGCGTGGTCCTGGCCATCGGCGCCACCGCCATCAACCTCGGCCACGGCGTGATCCACGGACCACGCATGATCGCCCTGGTCACCGCCGTCGCGGGGCTGTCAGGCCTCTCTGCTCTCGAAGCGCCCGAGGCCGCCGTCGCGATCGACGTCGTCGTGGCCCTGTGCCTGGCCGGCGGCAGCCTGCTGGGCGGCTGGCAGATCGCCCGCACGATCTCCTCCCGCATGGTCCGCCCCGATGCCGTGCGCGGGGCCACCGCCCAGGCCGTGGCCGGCGCCCTGCTGCTGCCCGTGGCGCTGGGCTCGGACGTGCAGATGTCCACCTCGCAGACGACCGCCGCCGCCGTGCTCGGCGCAGGCGTGAACCAGCGCTTCCGCTCCACGCACCACGTGGTCGTCGCCCAGGTCATCGGCTGCTGGATCATCACGATCCCCGCCTGCGCCGCCGCCAGCGCCGTGCTGGTCACTGCGGCCTCCCCCCTGCTGAGCCTCTGAAGGGCCCCTGCCTTCCCCGGCTGTCGCCGCTGCGCTTCCTGCCCCCGACGCACGCCGCGGGACCGCTCGATCTGCTCCCGGGCACGCCGTCCGAGCACGACAGCGCCCCCGCTCGGATCCATCCGAGCGGGGGCGCTGAGTGGCGCTGAGGAGCCTGCGCGGGCAGGCCCTGCCGATCAGCCGAAGCGACCGGAGACGTAGTCCTCGGTGGCCTGCTGCTGCGGGTTCTGGAAGATGTTCGTGGTGTCGTTGTACTCCACGAGCTTGCCGGGCTTGCCGGTGGCCTCCAGGTTGAAGAAGGCGGTGCGGTCGGCCACGCGCTGGGCCTGCTGCATGTTGTGGGTCACGATCACGACCGTGAAGTCCTTCTTGAGGTCGTGGATCAGGTCCTCGATCGCGATGGTCGAGATCGGGTCCAGGGCCGAGCAGGGCTCGTCCATCAGGATGATCTCGGGCTTCACGGCGATCGCGCGGGCGATGCACAGACGCTGCTGCTGGCCGCCGGACAGGCCCGAGCCCGGGCGGTCCAGACGGTCCTTGACCTCGTTCCAGAGGTTGGAGCCGCGCAGGGACGACTCCACGAGCTCGTCGGCGTCCTTCTTGGAGATGGCCTTGTTGTTCAGCTTCACGCCGGCCAGCACGTTGTCGCGGATGGACATGGTGGGGAACGGGTTCGGGCGCTGGAAGACCATCCCGATCGTGGAGCGGACGGTCACCGGATCGACGCCGCGGCCGTACACGTCCTCGCCGTCGATCAGGACCTTGCCCGTGGTGTAGGCGCCGGGGATGACCTCGTGCATGCGGTTCAGGGAGCGCAGCACCGTGGACTTGCCGCAGCCGGACGGGCCGATGAAGGCCGTCACGGTGTTGGGATCGATATCGATGTTCACGCCCTCGACGGCGCGGAAATCTCCGTAGAAGACATCGAGGTTCTCGACGTCGATTCGCTTCGACATGTGGTTCAGAGCTTCTTTCTCAGTCGGCGGAGGGTTCAGCGACCAGCGGTCTTGGGTGCGAAGGCGTTGGCGATCAGTCGTGCCGCCAGGTTCAGCAGCATGACGAAGACGATCAGCACGAGCGCGGCGGCCCACGCGCGATCCGTGGACGGATCCGGCGTGGTCGGCGAGATCGGGCGCATCAGCTGCTGGTAGATGAAGGTCGGCAGCGAGGACATCCAGTCGTGAAACGGATTCGCGTTCATGGAGTCCAGGAAGCCGATCGTCACCATCAGCGGTGCCGTCTCACCGATCACTCGCGCGATGGCCAGCGTGACGCCGGCGGCGATGCCCGAGATCGCGGTGGGGATGACCACCTTCAGAATCGTACGCCACTTGCGCACTCCCAGGGCATATGAGGCTTCTCTCAGCTCATTGGGCACGACCTTCAGCATCTCCTCCGTGGACTTCACCACGGTGGGGATCATCAGCACGGTCAGCGCGACCGCGCCGACGATGCCCATGCGCACGCCCTGCTGACCCAGGATGATCGTGAAGAGGGCCGAGGCGAACAGGCCGGCGACGATCGACGGGATGCCGGTCATGACGTCCACCAGGAAGGTGATGACCTTCGACAGGGTGTTGCCGTTGGAGTACTCGACCTGGTAGACGGCCGTCAGCAGGCCGATCGGGACCGAGATGATCGTGGCGCACAGCGTCACGATCACGCTGCCCACGATGGCGTGCAGGATGCCGCCCTGGACGCCCGTGCCGTTCTCGACGCTCTGCTGATCGTCGATGGCGGTCACGCTGGACATGGTGGTGGTCAGCAGCTCCGGCGACAGCGTGGGGATGCCGCGGAAGAGCACGGTCCAGATCACCGAGATCAGCGGGATGACCGCCACGATGAAGGCGCCGTAGACCAGATAGGTCAGGGCCGCGTTCTTGCCCTGACGGGAGCCCTCGATCGAGGTGACCGCGATCGGAGCGGCGATCAGGAAGATCACGGCCGCGAACACGGCCCACAGTGCGACGCTGAAGCTCACGAGGGCGGCCAGGGCGGCTCCGACGACGATCGAGCCGACGAGGATGGCCGGGATCAGCCACTTGGGGCGCTGACCCGACGTGAGCGAGTTCTGATTCTTGGGGCTCCGGGTCTGGGAGCGCTGCTCAGTGGTGTTGGTCGACATCAGTTTGCCCCCGAGAATTCCTTGTAGCGGGCGGTGATCGCGCGTGCTGCGAGGTTCACGATCAGCGTGATGATGAAGAGCACGAAGCCGGCGGCGATGAGCTCGGTGAACCGGTTGCCGAAGGCCTCCGGGTAGTTCAACGCGATCTCCGCGGCGATGGTGTTGTTGCCCGTGCGGATCAGCGACCACTGCAGGCCGCCGGTGGAGAGCACCAGCGCCACGGCCATGGTCTCGCCGAGTGCACGGCCCAGGGCCAGCATGACGGAGGAGACGATGCCCGCCCGGGCGAACGGCATGACGGCCTGGCCGATCATCTCGAGTCGGGTGGCGCCGAGGGCCAGCGAGGCCTCCTCGTGCAGCTTGGGCGTCTGGACGAACAGCTCGCGGGACATGGCGGTGATGATCGGCAGGATCATGATCGCCAGCACCACACCCGCGGTGAGCATGGTGCGCCCGGTGTTCGAGGCCGGCCCCTCGAGCAGCGGGATCCACCCGAAGTTCTCGGCGAGCCAGTTGTAGAACGGCACCAGCGCCGGAGCCAGCACCGTCATGCCCCAGGCGCCGTAGACGACCGAGGGGATGGCCGCGAGCAGGTCGATCACGTAGCCGACCGGCTTGGCGACCTTGGGCGGGGCGAAGTGTGAGATGTACAGAGCCACGAGGATGCCCAGCGGGGTTGCGATCAGCAGCGCGATCACGGCCGCCATCAGGGTGCCCAGGACGATCGGGTAGACGTAGGCGAAGAACCCCTCGCCGCCGGTGATGGCGGAGCCCGGGATCGTCAGGATGTCGGCGGACTTCCAGCCGAGGAAGGTGAAGACCGCAAGCAGGATCACGAAGATCAGGATGCCTGCGGCCAGGCTCAGACCGGAGAAGAGCTGGTCGCCGAAGCGGCCGCCCTTCGAGCCGGAATCGAAGGGCCGGGAGCCCTCCGGCTTCTGCTCCGGCCGCCTCTTCTCAGAGACATTGGTGGACATTCTCGACCCCTTCGGGTGTAGATGCTTTCGTCGGCGGGCCGTCGGGCCGCTCGTGGTTGCGCGGCCAGCGGCCACAGCGACGGGCCCGCCCGTGCCCGGGATCTCTCCTCAGGGAGGCCCGGGCGGGCCCGTCGCGGGGCGCGCATGCCGACTGGGTCGGCCTGCGCGCAGCGGATCAGCCGGCAGCGGTGATCTGGTCGATCGCGTCGTGCGCCTCCTGGCGCATCTCCTCGCTCAGCGGAGCGGAGTGCGCGGCGTCGGCGGAGGCCTGCTGGCCCTCCTCCGAGACCACGTACTGGCCGAAGGCCTTGGCCGCGTCGGCGGTGTCCTGATCCTGGTACTCGTTGCAGTAGATGTGGTACGAGACCAGGATGATCGGGTAGGCCCCGTCGGCCTCGGTGTCGCGGTCGAGCTCGAGCGCCATGTTGTTCTCGGCGCCGCCCTCGACGCGCTGGGAGGCGTCGACGGCCGCAGCGGCAGCGTCGGGGCTGTACTCGACGTAGTCTTCGCCCACGCCCACGGCCACGGTGCCCAGATCGCCGATGGCGGAGGCATCGGCGTAGGTGATGGCGCCGTCCGTGTCAGAGGCGGTGGAGACCACGCCGGAGGTGCCCTGGGAGTTCTCCTGGCCGGAGATCGGCCAGGACTCGGAGGCCTCGTCCGACCAGGCCTCGGGGGCGGCCGCGTGCAGGTAGTCGGTGAAGTTCTCGGTGGTGCCGGACTCATCCGAGCGGTGCACCACGGTGATGTTCGTATCCGGCAGATCGGCATCCGGGTTCTGCTGGGCGATGGCCGGATCGTTCCAGGTGGTGATCTCGCCGGAGAAGATGCCCGCGATGGTCTCGGCGTCGAGGTTCAGGGAGTCGATGCCCTCGAGGTTGAAGCCGACCGCGATCGGGGAGATGTAGGCGGGGACGTTGAACGCGCCCTTGTCGCCGCACTGCTCCTTGGAGGACTCGAACTCCTCCTCGTCCATGGCGGCATCCGAGCCGGCGAAGCTCGCGCCGCCGGCCAGGAAGGCCTCGCGGCCGGCGCCGGAGCCATCCGGCGAGTAGCGGACCTCGACGGCCGGATCCAGCTCGCCGGCGCCATCCGACCAGGCGTTCATGGCCGCCTCCTGCGAGGACGCGCCCGCGCCCTGCAGCGTGGTCGTGCCGCCGCCGCCGCCGCCGCAAGCGGTCAGTGCGATAACGCCGATGGAGAGAATCGCGGCGCTCTGGCCGATGCGAGAAGCCTTCACGTGGTGCCCCTGTTCCTGTGGTTCTGCTGAAGCTGACGTGCCGGTGAGGTCCGGCGGCGCTGGACGAAGGCCCCGAATTCCCGGCCAAGCCCACCCAACGCTCACCGACTCTAGGATCGGCACGTAGCCGGACTCCGCTCAGGCCGTGAACGGAAGGTGAACTTCCCCGACCCTTCGGCGGTCTTTATGTATTGCTGAGCACATATTTTTTGATGGCGTGAGCGTCGTCATGCGGACCGCAAGCTCCCGAGCGGCCAGCATCGAGGCACCCTCGGTGCCACCGGCGAGGGGGCCAGATGCACCTAGGATGGCTCGCATGAGCGAAGCCGAGCAGAGTCCCGGGCTGGTGCACCGCGCCGGCAGGGAGTTCAGCGAGCGCGCCCGCGCCGGCGGGGCTCGCCTGCGCGGCGACATCCTGCAGGCCCTGCAGCTCACGGTCGCCGCGATCGGCGCCTTCGTCTTCGCCGAGAACGTGCTCGGGCACACGGGGCCGATCTTCGCGGCCACGGCGGCCACCGTGGCCCTCGGCTTCTCCAAGGGCGGGCAGCGCTACCGGCGCGTGCTCGAGGTCGCCATCGGCTGCACGCTCGGCATCGCGCTGGCCGAGGTGCTGATCCACTTCATCGGCGTCGGGACGTGGCAGGGCGGCGTCGTCATGCTGGTGTCCATCCTGCTGGCCCGGTTCCTGGACAGCGGCGTCCTGTTCACCACGCAGATGGCCCTGCAGTCGCTGCTGGTCGTCATGCTGCCGCCGTCGTCCGACGGCGCGTTCGCCCGCTCGACCGATGCCATGGTGGGCGGGGTCTTCGCCCTGCTCATGGCCTACCTGGTCCCCTCAGACCCCCGCCGCCAGCCGCGTGTGCACGTGCGCCGGCTGACCGATGAGCTCTCCGCCGTGCTGCGCGAGGCCGCCCAGGCCATCACCGAGGACGACTCCACGGCCGCATGGCACTGCCTGGTGCGCGCCCGGCGCACCCAGTCCGAGATCGATTCCGTGAAGACCGCGCTGCAGGCCTCCCAGGAGATCGCCGCGGCAGCGCCCGTGCATCGGCGCCACCGCTCGGAGATCGAGCAGATCGCGATCTCGGCGCACTACCTGGACCTGGCCGCGCGCGACAGCCGGGTGCTGGTGCGCCGGGTGGCCGGGGTCATCAACCACGTCACCCTGGCACCGGCTGCCATCGAGTCGATCTCCGAATGCCTCACGGACATGGCGGATTCGACCGACACCGTGGGCAGGGCCCTGGCCGTCCCTCAGCGGGAGTCGCGCGAATCGTTCCTGCGCCAGGCGCGCAACGAGCTGATCACCGTGGCCGAGCGCCTGAACCCCCAGGACATGGGCGTGCAGACCCTCGAGGGCCAGACCCTTGTGCTGCTCATGCGGCCGCTGGCGGTGGACCTCCTCGAGGCCACCAACATGGACCACGAGGACGCCATCGCCCACCTGCCGGCCCTCGACGACTGGGACCGCATGTGAGCACCCGCTGTGCTGTCGGACCCGGTTCCTAGCGTGTGAGCCATGAGGTCGACGGCATGAGCACCAGGTCCAAGCGCAGCTCCTCGGGATACCGCTGCACGGAATGCGGGTGGAGCACCGTCAAGTGGGTGGGCCGCTGCGCCGAATGCCAGGCCTGGGGGACCATGGAGGAGGTCGGCGAGCACAGGGCCCGCACCACCCCGGCCCGCTCGATCGCCGATCCCGCCAAGCCCATCGCCCAGGTGGACGCCACCCAGGCCACCAGCGTCCCCACCGGCGTCGGAGAGCTCGATCGCGTCCTGGGCGGCGGGCTCGTGCCCGGCGCGGTGATCCTGCTGGCCGGGGAGCCGGGCGTCGGCAAGTCCACCCTCCTGCTGGACGTCGCGGCTCGCGTGGCCCAGGGCACCGCACCGCGCGGTCCGCGCTCGGTCCTGTACATCACGGGAGAGGAATCCGCGGCCCAGGTGAAGCTGCGCGCCGACCGCGTGGGCGCGCTGGCCGATTCCCTCTACCTCACCTCGGAGACGGATCTGTCCACCGCACTGGGACAGGTGGAGGCCCTGTCGCCGGAGGTCCTGGTCGTGGACTCCGTCCAGACCCTGGCCAGCGCCGAGGTCGACGGCTCCGCCGGCGGCGTGACCCAGGTGCGGGAGGTCGCCGCCTCCCTGATCGCCGCGGCCAAGTCGCGGGGCATGACCGTGCTGCTCGTGGGGCACGTGACCAAGGAGGGGACCATCGCCGGGCCCAGGCTGCTCGAGCACCTGGTGGACGTCGTCTGCCAGTTCGAGGGCCAGAAGCACTCGAGCATCCGGCTGCTGCGCGCCGTCAAGAACCGCTACGGCCCCACCGACGACGTCGGCTGCTTCGAGCTCGTGGACAGCGGGATCCGCTCGGTCTCGGATCCCTCAGGGCTGTTCGTCTCGCGCACCGCGCATCCGGTGTCCGGGACCTGCCTCACCGTGACCATGGAGGGGAGGCGCCCGCTGCTGGCGGAGGTGCAGGCCCTGCTGGATCAGTCCTCGACCGCCCAGCCGCGCCGTGCCACCTCCGGACTGGACGGCTCGCGGGTGGCCATGCTGCTGGCCGTCCTGCAGCGCCGCGCGGGGGTGGGTCTGGCCTCCATGGACGCCTACGTCTCGACCGTCGGCGGGGTGCGCCTCAGCGAGCCCGCCGCCGACCTGGCCACTGCGCTGGCCCTGGCCTCGGCCGCGCAGGACAAGCCCCTGCCCCAGCGCCTGGTGTGCTTCGGGGAGGTCGGGCTGGCCGGAGAGGTCCGGCCCGTTCCGGGGATCGAGCAGCGCATCCGGGAAGTGGCCAGGCTGGGCTTCACCCACGCCGTGGTCCCGGCCAGCCCGCAGGGGCTCAGCAGCATCCCCGACGGCTTCCGCGTCCGCGAGGTCACCAGCCTGGTGGAGGCCCTGCAGATCTTCTTCCCGCCGTCCTGACCTGTCTCACTTCAGGGTGAACTCGACCGGCTCCGCGGAATCCTCGCCCAGTGAGACCTCCAGCTCATAGCCTCCGGCCGCGGCGTCCTCGAGATCCTCGGCGCAGCCTTCCGCCGAGCGCTGGCGGTTCCACTGCATCCGGGCGCTTTCCTTGCCCCCGGCCTCGAGCTCGATCGGACGGTCCTGGCCGTCGATCTGGCAGTGCTTCGAGTCGAAGACCGTGTCTGAGCCGGAGGTGACCGTGAAGTCCATGCGCGCGGTGCCGGCATTGACCATGCAGGGGTACTCGCCCGTGTTCTCGATGGTCATGATCAGGATCGGATCAGCGCCCTCGGCGTAGGTCTCGTGGTCCGTGGACCCCGTGATCTTCAGGGCATCGCCGCAGGCCTGTGCGGCCGGGCCGCTGGCGCCGTCGGTGGTCTGGTCCTGCGGGCGCGCGGAGAAGCCGTCGAAGGGATCCTCCGACTGCGCCGCCTCGGTGGCCACCGCCTCGGGGTCCTCGGCCGTCTCCGAGCCGCCGGTGAGCGCGTTCACCGACCAGATGCCCACCGCGATCAGCAGCAGCACCACAGCCGCCGGGACCAGCAGGCGGGTCAGCCGCTGCGGATCACCGATCCAGCTGCGCCACCGCGGCTGCCGAGCCTCCGGTGCCTCCGCCCAGTCCTCGTCGTCCCAGTCTTCGGCATATCCGCGCTCGTCGTCCCAGTCCTCGGGATAGCCGTGCTCGTCGCCCCAGGTGTCGCGATCGTGGTCGTTGTGCCGCCTGCGGTCAGGGCGCGCACCGCCTGCGGGCTGGCCGTGACGACGTCCCGCTGAGCCGCGCCGCTCCTCACGGTCCAGGTCCCCGCCACCCAGCTCCTCGACACGACCACTCTGGGCTCGGCGCTGGTGCTCAAGCGCATCGCTGGGAGCGGCCTGCTCTTTCGATGAAGCCGCCCCGGCGGCGCGGCCCGGGCGCCGTCGCGCAGGCTTGCCGGTGGCCCAAGCAGGCAGCAGGTCGTCCTCCGGTGCGGAGGCTGCGCGCGAGGAGCGCGCGCCGGAAGACGACGAAGCAGCCCCGTCGCGGGACCCTGCACCGGCTGAGCCGCGCGGAGCAGAGGAATGCGACTGAGGGGCCCCGAAGTCGTCGGGGACGTCATCGTCGTGCGGCAGCTGAGGACCGCGCGGGCCCGGGCCCACCGTGGACAGCTCCTCGGCGGAGTACGGGATCAGGTCGTGGTCGTCCTGATCGATGGGGTCGTCGTCGAGACCCTCGAAATCCAGCGGGTCCTCGGAGGACCGTCTGCGACCGGTGCGCTGCGGCGAAAGCCTCGTCGCGGGCTCGGAGCTCGAGCGCGTCCGGGGCTGCGATCGTTCCTCGGACGGGGTCTGCGGCGCCTCCTGCTGCTCGGCACGGCGGCGGCGCCGGTGATGCTCGGGAGTCGTGGAGGCTCCGAGATCCGGCAGATCGAAGTCCCAGGGGGCGTCCCTGCGCCCGTCATCCGCATCGTCCCGTGCCATGGCCTCCAGGCTACAGTGGCGCGATGCCCAGCCCGCACATCGCCGATCCCTCACCTCAGGATGCTCAGCGACTCGCGCAGATCCGCGACCGGATCGCCGCCTGGTACACCAGCGACGGCCGCGACCTCCCCTGGCGCTGCCCCGAGCGCACCGCCTGGGGCGTGCTGGTCTCGGAGATCATGCTCCAGCAGACTCCCGTGGTGCGCGTGCTGCCCCGCTGGCTCGACTGGATGCGGCGCTGGCCCTCCCCCGCCGACCTTGCCGAGGCCCCGACCGCCGACGTCCTGCGCGCCTGGGACCGCCTGGGCTATCCCCGACGGGCCCTGCGGCTGCAGGCCGCCGCACAGGCGATCGTCGCGGACCACGGCGGCCGCGTGCCGCGCGAGCACGACCAGCTGCTGGCGCTGCCGGGCATCGGGGCCTACACGGCCGCGGCGGTCTCGGCCTTCGCCTTCGGCGAGCGCCAGTGCGTGATCGACACCAACATCCGACGCGTGCACGCTCGCCTCTTCTCCGGCAAGGGGCTGCCGAGCCGGTCCCTGACGGCAGCCGAGACCCGTCTGGCGCGCTCGCTGCTGCCCGAGCAGCGCGCGGCCTCGGTGGTGTGGAACCAGTCCGTGATGGAGCTCGGCGCCCTGATCTGCACGGCTCGGTCTCCGCGCTGCGACCAGTGCCCCGTGCAGGATCTCTGCGCCTGGATCGCAGCCGGTCGCCCGGAGCCGGAGGAGGCCCCGCGGGGACAGTCCTGGAAGGGCACCGACCGGCAGGTGCGCGGCGCGGTCATGGCGGTGCTGCGCGCCGCGGATCAGCCGGTCCCGGAGAGCTGGCTGACGCGGGACCAGCAGGTCACCCTGCCGCGCGGCGCGAGTGCGGATCTGGCCCGCCCCCTCGAGGCCCTGCTGACGCTGGAATCCCCCGTCGAGCAGCGACAGCGCGCGGTCGACGGCCTGGTCTCCGATGGCTTGGCCCACCGCCGCGGCGACAGGATCGCTCTGCCCGGCTGATCCCGACCGGTCTGCGCGGTCCCCGTCAGAGCGTGAGGATCATCCGGGTGTTGCCCAGCGTGTTGGGCTTCACCCGGGCGAGGTCCAGGAACTCGGCCACGCCCTCGTCATGGGAGCGCAGCAGCTCCGCGAAGACGTCCGGGTCGATCGGGCGCTGATCGGCCATGACCCGGAAGCCCTGGCGCTGGAAGAACTCCACCTCGAAGGTCAGGCAGAAGACCCGGTCCACCCCCAGCCTGCGCGCCCGCTCCAGCAGGGCCTCCACGAGCCGCCACCCCACGCCCTGCCCGCGCACCCGCGGGTCGGCGGCCAAGGTGCGGATCTCGGCGAGATCCTGCCACATCACGTGCAGGGCCCCGCAGCCCACGATCCGGGCCGAGGTCCCGCTGGGCGACGGCTGCCCGTAGGCGATCCCGGACTCGTCGACCAGGGCGGCGCCGGAGGGGTCGTCGTCCACGAGCTCGGCGATGAGGAACTCCTGGATGCCCTCGTAGTACGCGACGGTCTCCTTGATCACCAGCACGCCCTCCTGCGCCAGCGGACCCACGAGGGCCTTGATCGCGTGGACGTCGCCCGTGGTGGCAGGGCGCAGGCGCAGCTCGAGAGTCATCCGGAAAGTGTACGACCGCCCGCGACCCTCGCCCTCGCCGAGGCCCCGGCCGAGCCCGGAGAGCGCAGACGACGACGCCCTCCCCGAGCTGAGCTCGGGGAGGGCGTCGTCGCAGGGATCCAGGCGGATCCGCTCGTGCCGGGCAATCAGACCGTGGTCGGGCCCGACTCCGGTCCGTGGCCGGGCTCGGGAGCCTCGGCGCCGGCCGAGCCGGTGTCGCCGTCGGTGCTGTGCGGGACGTTGGTCCCGGACGGCACCTCACCGGGCACCAGATCCGGATCCTGAGCGGAGCCGTCCTGGTCGTCGTCGGAGAACTCCGTGTCCGGCAGCTCGGACATGGCCACCGACGAGAACGTCAGCTTGGCGTCGTCGCCGTCTCCGTCCACATCCACGGAGACGCGCTCGCCCTCCTTGATGTCGCCGAAGAGGATCTTCTCCGAGAGCGCGTCCTCGATCTCGCGCTGGATCGTGCGGCGCAGCGGACGGGCGCCCATGGTTGGGTCGTAGCCGCGCTTGGCCAGCACCTTCTTGGCGGCGTCCGAGACCACGATCGACATGTCCTGCTCGCGCAGGCGCTCCTGGAGACGGGCGACGAACAGATCGACGATCTGGACGATCTCCTTCTCCTCCAGCTGCGGGAACACGACGATCTCGTCCACGCGGTTGAGGAACTCGGGGCGGAAGTGCTCCTTGAGCTCGTCGTTGACGCGCTGCTGCATGCGCTCGTAGTTCGTGGTCGAGTCGTTGCCCGCCTGGAAGCCCATGGGGACGCTGCGCGAGATGTCCTTGGTGCCCAGGTTCGTGGTCATGATGATCACGGTGTTCTTGAAGTCCACCACGCGGCCCTGCGAGTCGGTCAGTCGACCGTCCTCGAGGATCTGCAGCAGCGAGTTGAACAGGTCCTGGTGCGCCTTCTCGACCTCGTCGAAGAGCACGACGGAGAACGGCTTGCGGCGGACCTTCTCGGTCAGCTGGCCGCCCTCCTCGAAGCCGACGTAGCCGGGAGGGGCGCCGAACAGCCGCGAGACCGTGTGCTTCTCCTGGTACTCGGACATGTCCAGCGTGATGAGGGAGTCCTCATCGCCGAACAGGAACTCCGCCAGCGACTTGGCCAGCTCCGTCTTGCCGACGCCCGTGGGGCCGGCGAAGATGAACGACCCGCCGGGGCGCTTGGGGTCCTTGAGGCCCGCACGCGTGCGTCGGATGGAGCGGGAGAGAGCCTTGATGGCCTCCTCCTGGCCCACGACGCGCTTGTGCAGCTCCTCCTCCATGCGGATGAGGCGGCCGGACTCCTCGTCGGTCAGGCGGTACAGCGGCACGCCCGTGGCCGCGGAGAGCACGTCCGAGATGACATCGGGGGTGACCTCGGCGACCTGGTCGCCGCCCTCGCGCCAGGCGGTGTCCTTGTCATCGCGCTCGGACAGCAGCTTCTGCTCCTGATCGCGCAGCGAGGCGGCCTTCTCGTAGTCCTGGCCCTCGATCGCATCCTCCTTGGCCTGCTTGACCTTGGCGATGCGCTCGTCGAGCTCCTTGATCTCCGGCGGGGCCGTCATGCGCTTGATGCGCAGGCGGGCACCGGCCTCGTCGATCAGGTCGATCGCCTTGTCCGGCAGGAAGCGGTCCGAGATGTAGCGGGCCGACTGGTGCACGGCGGCCTCGAGGGCCTCGTCCGAGATCGACACGCGGTGGTGCGCCTCGTACTTGTCGCGCAGGCCCTTGAGGATCTCGATCGAGTGCGCCTCGGAGGGCTCGTCGACCTGGATCGGCTGGAAGCGGCGCTCGAGCGCTGCGTCCTTCTCGATGTGCTTGCGGTACTCATCCAGCGTGGTGGCGCCGATGGTCTGCAGCTCGCCGCGGGCCAGCATGGGCTTGAGGATCGAGGCGGCGTCGATCGCGCCCTCGGCGGCACCCGCGCCGACGAGCGTGTGGATCTCGTCGATGAACAGGATGATGTCGCCGCGGGACTTGATCTCCTTGAGCACCTTCTTGAGGCGCTCCTCGAAATCGCCGCGGTAGCGCGAGCCGGCCACGAGCGAGCCGAGGTCCAGCGTGTAGAGGTGCTTGTCCTTGAGCGTCTCCGGGACGTCGCCGCGCACGATGGCCTGGGCCAGACCCTCGACCACGGCGGTCTTGCCGACGCCCGGCTCGCCGATCAGCACCGGGTTGTTCTTGGTGCGCCGCGACAGGACCTGCATGACGCGCTCCATCTCGCGGGCGCGCCCGATCACGGGGTCGAGCTGGCTCTCGCGGGCCGCTGCCGTCAGGTTGCGCCCGAACTGGTCGAGCACAGCCGAGCCCGCGGGGGTGCCCTCGCCGGAGGTGCGAGCGCCTGCACCCGCGGTCTCCTTCTCCTCGCCGCCGGACTGGTAGCCCGAGATCAGGTCCAGGACGGTCGAGCGGACCTTCTGCGGCTCGGTGCCGAGCTTGGTGAGCACCTGGGCGGCCACGCCCTCGCCTGCGCGGATGATGCCCAGCAGGATGTGCTCGGTGCCGATGTAGTTGTGCCCGAGCTGCAGCGCCTCGCGCAGGGAGAGCTCCAGGACCTTCTTGGCCCGCGGCGTGAAGGGGATGTGCCCGGAGGGGGCCTGCTGACCCGGGCCGATGATGTCCTGGACCTGCTCGCGGGCCCCGTTGAGGGTGATGCCCAGCGAGTCCAGGGCCTTGGCGGCCACGCCCTCGTTCTCGTGGATGAGGCCCAGCAGCAGGTGCTCGGTGCCGATGTAGTTGTGGTTGAGCATCCTGGCCTCCTCCTGGGCCAGGACCACGACCCGTCGGGCCCGATCGGTGAATCGTTCGAACATGGATACTCCTCAGTCGATGTTTGGCACCGATGCTACGCACGCCGGAGGGTCTCGCCGCCATTGTTCGCCACCGGCGAGACGACCCCGCACTGCCCCCCCGAAGGAGCCTTCTGACAGGCGGCCGGAGGCAGCGGCGCTCAGGGCACGGCGGTCCCCGAATGAGGAATCCCCGCACGTCCGGAAGGACGAGCGGGGATCCGCACTGCGATGGAACGGCAATCTCAGATCGAATACCTGCGGGCATTCACCACGAGTTCGTTTCCGAAGCGACCTGAGATTCTCGATTCGGTGATGAATCCCTCAGGCCGCGCGCGCTCACTTGTGAGCGGCGTAGTACGCGTCCTGGACCTCCTGGTGGATGCGGCCGCGATCGGAGACGTTGTAGTTGTTCTCCTTCGCCCAGGCACGGATCTTGGGGGTGTCCGGATTGGCGCGGGTGCCCGAGGACTTCGCGGCGGGGCGGCCGGCCTGCTTGGCCTGAGCCCGGCGGGCCTTGCCCACGTACGGGCGGATGGCCGCGCGCAGCTTGTCCGCGTTGGCAGAGGAGAGGTCGATCTCGTACTGCGCGCCGTCCAGGCCGAAGCGGACGGTCTCGTCCGCGGGGCCGCCGTCCAGGTCGTCCTCGAGAATGATCTTCACGGTCTGCGCCATGTGTGGAGCTCCTTCAGCATAGATTCGATGTGCTCGTGCGGTCAGGAGATCCGCGGAGCCGATTCCAGGCCCGATCACCACGAATTGCGCACTCAGGATCCCCTATTGCCCGCAACTATAGATATCGGATGCCGCTGAAAGCAATTCCCCGGCTCGGAGAAGCCGGGGAATCGGAGAAGAATCAACTGCGCGGCGCATCCTGATGTTCATCGGATCCGCTCCGGGCGGAACCGCGTCCGCCGGATTCCCGCGCCTTCAGATCCTGATACCACTTCTCGGCATCGGCCTGATCGCGATTCACGGCCTCCTGCGCACGGCGCTCACCGCGATCGGCCCGGAACAGGGCCCGCATGGTGAACCAGAAGATCAGCCCCACCCCGATCGAGGGCAGGAGCACAGCGATGTATTCGCCCATGGCGGATCAGTCCTTCTGGGGCTTCATCAAGGGGAACAGGATCGTGTCGCGGATGCCCAGATCCGTGAAGAGCATGATCAGACGGTCCAGGCCCAGCCCCAGTCCGCCCATGGGCGGGGCGCCGTGCTCGAGGGCGCGCAGGAAGTCCTCATCGAGCTGCATGGCCTCGTCGTCGCCGGCCGCGGCCAGGCGGGACTGCTCGGTGAGCCGCTCGCGCTGCACCACCGGGTCGATCAGCTCGGAGAACGCGGTGCCGCGCTCCATGCCGCCGATGATCAGGTCCCAGGCCTCGATGACGTCCGGCTTGTCGCGGTGCGGCCGGGCCAGCGGCTGGGCCGCCGGCGGGTAGTCGCACACGAACGTGGGCTGGATCAGCGTGGGCTCCACGATCTCTCCGAAGAGCTCGATCACGAGCTTCTCGGCACCCCAGGCGGGATCCACCGAGACGTCGTGCTCGGCGGCGATCGCCCGCAGCGCCTCGGCGGGGGTCTCGGGCGTGATCTCCTGTCCCACGGCCTCCGAGAGCCCCGGGTAGACGCTCAGCCACGGCCACTCGCCGCGCAGGTCGATCTCGCCCTTGGCGGTGCGCAGCGGACCGTCGATCCCCAGGGCGTCGGCGGCGGCCACGATCATGCGCTGCATGAGCTCGGCCTGCGAGAACTGATCGCCCCAGGCCTCGTAGACCTCCAGGGTGGTGAACTCCGGGGAGTGCGTGGAGTCCACGCCCTCGTTGCGGAACACCCGCCCGATCTCGAAGACCCGCTCCACCCCGCCCACGACGGCGCGCTTGAGGTAGAGCTCCGTGGCGATGCGCAGGGTCATGTCCTGATCGAACGCATTGAGGTGCGTGGCGAACGGACGGGCCGTGGCGCCGCCGTGCACGAGCTGCAGCACGGGGGTCTCGATCTCGATGTAGCCCTCGTCCTCGAGCGTGCGGCGCACCGCGGAGATGATCGCGGCCCGCTTGCGGACCACGTCGCGCGCCTCCTGGCGCACGAGCAGGTCCAGGTAGCGCTGCCGGACGCGGGTCTCCTCGCTGAGCTCGGATCCCTCGTAGAGATTGGGCAACGGCCGCAGGGCCTTGGAGGCCATCTGCCAGGAGGTCACCATGACGGAGAGCTCGCCGCGGCGGGAGCGGATCACGGTGCCGGTGGCGGCCACGAAGTCGCCCAGGTCCACCAGGGACTTCCACTCGGCCAGCGACTCCTCGCCCACGACCGCCTTGGAGAGCATGAGCTGCAGCTGGACGCCGTCGCCGTCCTGCAGGGCCGCGAAGCACAGCTTGCCGGTGTTGCGCACGAACACCACGCGCCCGGTCACGGAGACGACGTCCTCGGTCTCCTCGCCGGTCTCCAGATGCTCCCAGCCGTCGCGGACCTGGGGCAGCGTGTGGGTCCGGGGGACCTCGACCGGGTAGGCCTGGCGACCCGTCTCGAGCAGCGCGGCGCGCTTGTCCATGCGGAACTGCCGCTGCTCGTCGCTGCGGGCGGCCTCGGCCGCGGCGGACGAGGACTCGGGTGCGGGGCTGGCTGCGTTCTCGCGCGTCTGATCAGTGGTCACAGTCCCCCAGGATAGCCACCGGCCGGGGTGTCGTCGCATCGGCACCGGGCCCCCGGCCGGCGGTGAGAGCCGCCTCACGGACGCGGAGCGGCCTCGATCTCCCGGTTGTCGATCAGCCGCGTGGTCCCCACCCGTGCGGCCACCAGGGCCAGGGCCCCGGGGCGCGGCGGGACCTCGCTCAGGGTCTCGGGGTCCACGACCACGAGGTAGTCGAGCTCCACCGTGGGCCCGGTGCCGATCGGCTCCTCGTCGATCCGACGGCGGGCCTCCGGCAGGTCGATCTCCCCGAGGGCGAGCTCCCCCAGCGTGCGGGAGAGCACGAGCCCGGCCCGACGCTCGTCGTCGTCCAGGTACGCGTTGCGCGACGACAGCGCGAGCCCGTCCGGGGCCCGCACGATCGGGACCGGCCGGATCTCGACGTCCAGGTTCGTGTCGCGGACCATGCGCTGCACGATCAGCAGCTGCTGGGCGTCCTTCTGCCCGAAGTACGCCCGCAGCGGCTGCTGCGTGCGTCCTGAGACCAGGCTCAGCAGCTTGTTGACGACGGTGACCACGCCGTCGAAGTGGCCGGGGCGCGAGGCTCCGTCCAGCACCGTCCCGAGCCGCCCCGAACTCACGGTCACCAGCGGGTCCCCGCCCGGGTACATGTCCTCGAGGCCGGGAGCGAAGACCAGATCGACGCCCAGCCCCCCGAGCAGCTCCAGGTCTGCCTCCAGGTCCGACGGGTAGCGCTCGAAGTCCTCGTTCGGTCCGAACTGCAGCGGGTTCACGAAGATGGAGACGATCACCAGGTCGTTCTCCTCGCGGGCCCGGCGCACCAGGTGCGCGTGCCCCTCGTGAAGCGCACCCATGGTCGGCACGAAGCCGATGGACAGCTGCGCTCCCCGCCGGGCGACCTCCCGCCGCACGACGGCGCGCAGCTTCTCCGGCTCGCGCACCACGACGGGGTCCGACGATTCCGCGGAACCGCGCGGCGCCGAGGCATCGGCCGCGGGGAAGCCGCCGAGAGCGGCGGCGCCCTGCCCGACGGCCGCGTGGGCGCTGCCGGATCCCTCGCTCCGGCTCAGGCCCAGCGCCTCGAGGACCTGCGCGTGCTGGGCCTCGGTGAGCATGCCGCGGTCCCGGGCTCGGTCAGCCGTCAGGGCCGCGAGCGCCCGGTAGGCCCGGTCGATGTCCTGCTGACCGGTGCCCAGGGCGTGCTCGGCCAGGGTCTGGCGGTGCTCGGCCACGGTGCCGGCGTCGCCGCGGGCCACCGGGCCGGTCAGCGCCGACTCCCCCACCGACAGAGCGTTGTCCAGCGCGGCACGCGCCAGGGGTCCGAGCACGCGCTCCGGCTGCTCGAGTCCCAGCTCGCCCAGCAGCTGCAGGGCCTGGCCGGTGATCGTGGTGAGGTGGTTGGCGCCGTGGGCCAGGGCCGCGTGGTAGATCGGCCGGTCGGCCTCGGCGATGACCACGGGCTCGCCGCCCATCTCCATGACCAGCGCCTGCGCGATCGGCAGCACCGCCGCCGGGGCGGTGACGCCGAACGCGCAGCCGCTGAGCCGCGGCAGGTCCAGACTCAGCCCGGTGAACGTCATGGACGGGTGGATCGCCAGCCCGATGGCTCCGGCCTGCCGCGCCGGCTCCAGGACCTCCACGCCCCAGCGGCCGGCGGTGTGTGCCACGAGCTGCCCGGCCTGCCAGTGCCCGGTCGCGGCCAGTCCGCTCACCAGGTCGGCCAGCTGATCGTCGGGAACGGCCAGCAGCACGAGCTCCGCGCGCTCCACGATCTGCTGCGGGGTGAGGATCGGGACCTCGGGCAGCAGCAGCTCGGCACGCTCCCGGGAGGCCTCCGAGACGGCGGCGACCCCCACCACCCCGTGCCCGGCGTCACGCAGCGCGGCTCCCAGCACCGCCCCCACTCGCCCGGCGCCGATCACGCCGACTCCCAGGCGCCCGGGGCGGTTGGCGGCTTCGCTCACGGTCTTCTCCTGTGTGCTCTCGGGTCTGCGGGTCTCTGGGCCGACGCCCGCTGCGGCGGTCCCGACGGCTCCTGCGACGGTGCTGCTGCGACGTTCCGGCGCAGCGCCACCACCCTACGACGGGCGGTGCGCTCGCGCGCACGCTCAGCCCCTGGCGCCCACGAGGGTGTGCTTCTCATGCGCCCGCAGCGACTGCTCGGACACGAAGCGCTCGGCGACCTCCCGGTCCATGGCCATGATCATGGGGCTGACCGGTCCCTGGATCGAATGCAGGCTGACGTCCGAGAGATCCAGCCAGCGCGCCAGCGGCCCTCGCGAGATCTCCATCGACTGGATCTTCCCGTGCGGGACCAGGCAGGCGGTGCGGGAGAGCCTGCCGTCGATCGTGACGACCTCACGCCGCGTCACCGCGAAGCCCCGACGACGGCGCACGACCCAGGAGATGCGCGCCGCTCGGCGCGGCGAGATCGTGAACCGGGACTCGGGATCCTCCACGAGATCGGCCGTGAGGCCGTAGCGCGCCGTCTCGAAGGCCTCGCGCGACTCGTCGGCGCCCAGCGCCTCGGCGAGCATGATCGCCAGGTGCTCGTCGGTCGCCACCGGGATCAGCGTGGTGCGTCCCGAGCCGTTCATCTCCTCGGCGGGATCGCCGTAGCCGGCCACGTTGATCGCCACGCGGCTCCAGCCCGGGCGCCGCCACAGCATGGGGCGGTTCACCTTCAGCGCCTGGATCCGGCCCGTGGGCACGGTCTGGGAGACCGTGCTGAGCAGCCCGTAGCGCAGCCGCAGACCGCTGTCGGTGCGGTAGGCGCTGAAGCCCCAGGTCTTCTCGAGGCGCTGGAAAAGCGAGACCACCAGTCCCACGACGACCGGGATCCAGCCCGCGAAGGCCGCGCCCATGAACTCGGGGAAGAAGATCAGCGCCGCGAGCGCCGCCGCCCCGACGACCACGAGCATCACCATGGATGGGCTCAGGGCCCAGGACAGCAGGACGCGGCTCACGGGAACGCGCAGCAGCAGCTGCTCTGCGCCGTGGTCCTGAGCCGCGGCCGGGACAGCGGCTCGCGCCCAGGGCAGCGCCGCCTCGGCATCGCCGGCCTCCGGCTGCGGACGGCTGCGCGAGAGCAGCTGGGAGCGCAGCCGTCGTGCGTGGGCATGGGTCAGGTAGCGCAGCACGACGGCCGACTCGCCGGCATCGGCGACCTCGAAGCTCAGCTCGGCCAGGCCGAAGATCCGCGCGCCCAGGGGCCGCCGGATGTCGAGGGCCTGGACGCGATCCAGGCGGGTCTGGCGCTCCTGGCGGGCCAGGGCGCCCTGGCGCAGGCGCACGTGGGTGTCGGTGATCTGATACGTGGTGAACCACCAGGCGACCAGCGAGAACAGTGCCACGACCACCAGCAGGCCCACGACGACGAGCGCACCCACCAGCAGCAGCACGAGCCACAGGACGGTGCCCTCGAGCATCGAGGCCCAGCCCGGCAGGCCCTCCGCGGAGTCGTTGAGACCGGGGCCGTCGCCGCGGAAGAAGCCGTCCATGACGTTGGACAGCAGCACTCCCAGGACCGCGAGCACCACGATCCAGCCGCGTATCAGCGGCGAGAGCGGGTGGAGGCGGTGCCAGTCCTCGGCCGAGTCCGGCTGATGCGCCTCCGCCTCCGGGGAGGCGCCCGTCGGCTGGGCCTCCGAATGCTGCGCAGGGCTGCGATCAGACATCTGCTCGCCCCTCACAGCTCGATCAGGCGGGCTTCCCCGCGCTCGGTGAGCCTCTCGCGCAGCCGCCTGGCCTCTTCGGCGGTGATCCCCGGCAGCTCGGCGTCGGTCTCCGCCGAGGCGGTGTGCAGGGTGATCGACGACAGTCCGAACATCCGCAGGATCGGTCCGCTGCTGACGTCCACGTACTGCATGCGGCCGTAGGGCACCACGACCAGCGTGCGGACCAGAAGGCCCTTGCGGACCATGAAGTCATCCGCGTCCTCGCGGTAGCCGTAGGAGCGCACGCGCCGCGGGGTCAGCAGGACCTGCACGAGGCACAGCACCGCGACCCCGAGGGGCCACGGCAGCACGGCCCACCACGAGGCCTCGCCCCACACGCCCACGAGCTTGAGCACGAGCGGCCAGCCCACCGCCGCCGCGAAGATCAGATAGCCGATCACCTCCGAGATCACGCGCACTCGGATGTACCTGGGGTCCAGCCCCTTCCACTGTCCGTCCTGGGGGCCGGGGGCCGGCAGGGTGGCAGGATCATCAGCGCGCAGCCTCGGAGCGCCGTCGGGCTCATGGGTCATGATCGAGATGCTCCTGATCGAGAAGATGACGGATCAGCACCCCACAGTAAGGGGCCTGCCAGCGCACGCACATCCTCCGTGCGAGGGATCCCTGCCCTCCGGAGGCACGAGGCTCAGTCGCGCCAGCGGGCGAGCCCGCCCTCCTCGGCCGTGCGGCCCCGACCGCGCTCGGCGGCGCCGTCGGCCTCCGCGTCCGGGTCCTCCGGCGGGATGCGGCAGAAGCGCTCGACGATCCACCCGACGACGGCCAGCGCGACCCCCACACCCACCTGGAACAGGCAGCGCCACAGCGGCCCCTGATCCGTGCGCAGGGAGATCAGCGCGGCCTGGTCCACGGCGAGCATGGCGTGCCAGCCCAGGCACAGGGCGCCCAGCACGGCCACGGCCTGCGCCAGGGCGGCGATCACGGTGCCCCAGGTGCGGTCCATGCGGATCTCGCGGTCGCCGTCGCGCAGCCTGCGCACGCGCAGTCCGGCGACCAGCAGGATCGCGGCGAAGACCAGCAGGGCGATCCCGGAGGCCACCGGCAGGGCCAGCAGGGGCCCGTGCAGGCTCTCGGAGACCAGCTGGGCGATCCAGCCGCCCATGAAGGCGACCGCCGCGAGCACCGCGAGCAGCCGCACCGTCAGCCCCTTCACCATGTTCCTGCCTCCGTCCTCGATCCTGTCCGCCGCCGGCTCAGTCGTCCGCGGTCTCGTCCTCGCCGGGGGCGTCCTCCAGGCGGAAGGTCTGCGCCCGTACGCCCCGGGCATCCGAGGCCTGCGCCGCCAGCTCGGCGATCCTGCTCCCGGCGAGCTCGGCCTGGGGCTCGAGCAGCGCCCAGGGGAAGAGCACGAAGGCCCTCTCGTGGGCCCGCGGGTGCGGGATGGTCAGCTCGGGATCATCCATCACCGCGCCGTCGAAGTCGATGATGTCCAGATCCAGGGTGCGCGGACCCCACCGCTCCAGGCGCACGCGGTCGTGATCCGCCTCGATGCGCTGGCACAGTGCGAGCAGTTCCCTGGGCGAGAGCTCGGTGCTCAGCCGCACCACGCCGTTGAGGAACTGCGGCTGGCCGGGCGGCCCGCCCACCGGATCGGTGATCGCGATCGGGGAGACCGCCTCCACGCTCACCCCGGGGGCGGCGCGCAGCTGCTCGACCGCCGAGCGCAGCAGCTGCCCGCGGTCCCCGAGGTTGGAGCCCATGCCGATCAGCGCCCGCGGCATCAGGACCGCCCCCTCAGCACCGTCACGGCCACGTCCCGGAAGGCCACCTCGATCGGGGCGTGCGGCTTGTGCACGGTGACCTCGACAGCCTCCAGAAGGGCCTGCTCCCGCAGCAGCCGGGCCGCGATCCGCTCGGCCAGAGCCTCGATGAGATCCACCGGCGGGCCGACGATCTCCTCGTGGACGGCCTCGGCGACCTCTCCGTAGTGCACGGTGCGGGTCAGCTCGTCCGAGCTGCCCGCAGGACGCAGGTCCAGGTGCAGCACCAGGTCGACCGAGAACTCCTGGCCGTCGCGGCGCTCGTGGTCGAACACCCCGTGATGGCCCACCGCGGTGAGTCCGCTCAGCGCGATCCGATCTGCGCTCATGCGATCCCCTCCTTGCCGACGGGGCGGTTCCAAGCCCCGGCCACGGCGAGGGCGTCGACGCTCGAGGCGACGTCGTGCACGCGCACCGCCCACGCCCCGCGATCGGCCGACAGCGCCGAGATGGCCGCCGTGGCGATATCTCGCTGATCCGCTGGACGCGGCTCGGTGCCGTTGCCGAGCAGATGGCCGATGAAGCGCTTGCGCGAGGCCGCCACCAGGATCGGATAGCCGGTGGCCACGAACCGCGGCAGGGCCTCCAGCAGCTGCCAGTCCTGCCGCCCTCCCTTGGCGAAGCCGAGCCCCGGATCCAGCACGAGCTTGGAGGGATCCAGCCCGGCATCGAGGAAGCGCTGGGCGACCTCATGGATCTCGCGCAGCACATCGCCCACGAGGTCGTCGTAGACCGCCAGCGAGTCCATGGTCCCGGGGGTGCCGCGGGAGTGCATGCAGATGTACGGCGCCTGCCGTTCGGCGACCAGCGGGACCATGCCGTCGCGCACAGCCACGCCGGAGACGTCGTTGACGCAGTGCGCCCCGGCGTCCAGGGCGGCCTCTGCGGTCGACGGGTTGAAGGTGTCCACGGACAGCACGATTCCAGCATCCGACAGCTCGCGGATCACCGGCAGGATGCGCCGGCGCTCCTCCTCCGGATCCACGCGCTGCGAACCGGGGCGGGTGGACTCGCCGCCGACGTCGATCAGATCCGCGCCCTGGGAGGCGAGCTCGTGCCCGTGGGCGATCGCGGCCCGGTGGGAGTCGTGCCGGCCGCCGTCGGAGAAGGAGTCCGGCGTGACGTTGAGGATGCCCATGACGAGCGTGCGACCGGAGGGCAGCCCCGCCCAGTCCCCCCAGCCCAGCTCGCGGCGGACGGCAGCGGGCTGCGGGGCGACGGCCTCCGGAGGGGTGGGCTGCATGGTCGTCTCAGCCTCCCAGGATCAGGCTCATGGCCTCGGAGCGGGTGGCGGGCTCGCGCAGCTGGCCGCGCACCGCGGAGGTCACGGTGGACGCGCCGGGCTTGCGCACCCCGCGCATGGACATGCACAGGTGCTCGCACTGCACCACCACGATCGCCCCGGCGGCGTTGAGCTCGCCCATGAGGGCGTCGGCGATCTGGGTGGTCAGCCGCTCCTGGACCTGCGGGCGGCGGGCGTAGACCTCCACGAGCCGGGCGATCTTGGACAGGCCCGTGACCCGGCCCGAGGGCCCTGGGATGTAGCCCACGTGCGCGCTGCCGTGGAAGGGCACGAGGTGGTGCTCGCAGGTCGAGTAGAACGAGATGTCCTTGACCAGCACCAGCTCGGAGTGCCCGATGTCGAACGAGGCGCTGAGCACCTCCGACGGATCCTGGGCGAGCCCGGAGAACATCTCGGCATAGGCGCGGGCCACCCGGTCCGGGGTCTCTCTCAGGCCCTCGCGATCGGGGTCCTCCCCGATCGCGGACAGGATCTCCCGGACCGCGTCCCGGATGCGCGGCTGATCGACCGGGGCGAGATCACCGGGGCCGCCGCCGACCTCGTGGTGGTCCTGCTGCTGCATCGCTCAGCCACGCTCCCTGTCATCGGGGGCGTCCTGGTCCCAGGGGGCGTCGTCCGAGCCCGCCGCGGTGGAGCCGGAGCGCCCGGAGGGCGCCTGCCCGTCGCCGGACTCGGAGCGGTCGTCGCGCCCGTCGCGATCGGGGTGCTCGGCGTCCGGCTCGTCGTCGTGGCGGCGCCTGGCCTGACGCTGCTCGGGGTCCTCGCCCTCGCCGGGCATGGCCTCGAAGCGCTCGCGCTCCTCGGGGGATGCCTCGGCCAGCTCCTCCTTCTCGCGGGAGGTGGTCACCGGGGGCAGGTCCGACTGCGGGCGGCCCTCGGCGGAGATCCACTGCTGCCGCTCGGGCTGGCGGACCAGCTCGGCGAAGATCTCGGCGATGTCCGCCTCGAGGAGGGTCTCGCGCTCGAGCAGCTCCAGGGCCAGGCGGTCCAGGATCTCGCGGTTGGCCACCAGGATCTGATGGGCCTCGTTCTGCGCGTTCTCCAGCAGCGCGCGGACCTCGGCGTCGACGATCGCCGCCGTGGCCTCCGAGTAGCCGCGCACCTCCGAGCCGCCGCGGCCCATGAACGGCTGGCTGTCGTCGCCGCCGAGCTTCATGGAGCCCACGCGCGAGCTCATGCCGTACTGCGTGACCATCTTGCGGGCCGTGTCGGTGGCCTTCTGGATGTCGTTGGCCGCGCCCGAGGACGGGTCCTTGAACACGACCTCCTCCGCGGCGCGCCCGCCCATGGCATAGGCCATCTGATCGAGCAGCTCGTGGCGGGTGGTCGAGTACTTGTCGTCCGCCGGCATGACCATGGTGTAGCCCAGGGCCCGGCCGCGCGGCAGGATCGTGATCTTGGTGACCGGATCGGTGTTGCGAAGCGCCGCCGCCACCAGGGCGTGGCCGCCCTCGTGGTAGGCGGTGACCTTGCGCTCGTGCTCCTTCATGAGCCGCGAGTGCTTCTGCGGTCCGGCGATCACGCGGTCGATCGCCTCGTCCACGGCGCGGTCGTCGATCAGCTGGGCGTGCGAGCGCGCGGTGAGAAGCGCGGCCTCGTTCATGACGTTGGCGAGCTCGGCGCCGGTGAAGCCCGGCGTCCGCTTGGCCACCGAGCGCAGGTCGACCGACTCGTGCAGCGGCTTGTCCTGCGCGTGCACACGCAGGATCTGCTCGCGGCCCTTCATGTCCGGGGCGTCCACGCCGATCTGGCGGTCGAAGCGGCCCGGGCGCAGCAGGGCGGGGTCCAGTACGTCCGGGCGGTTGGTCGCGGCGATCAGGATGACGTTGGTCCCGGCCTCGAAGCCGTCCATCTCCACGAGCAGCTGGTTCAGGGTCTGCTCGCGCTCGTCGTTGCCGCCGCCCATGCCGGCCCCGCGCTGGCGGCCGACGGCGTCGATCTCGTCCACGAAGATGATCGCCGGCGCCGACTCCTTGGCGGTCTGGAACAGGTCGCGGACTCGCGAGGCGCCCACGCCCACGAACATCTCCACGAAGTCCGAGCCGGAGATCGAGAAGAACGGGACGCTGGCCTCCCCCGCCACGGCCTTGGCCAGCAGGGTCTTGCCGGTTCCGGGAGGGCCGTAGAGCAGCACGCCCTTGGGGACCTTGGCGCCCAGGGCGGTGTAGCGATCGCGGTCGACCAGGAACTGCTTGATCTCGTCGAGCTCCTGCACGGCCTCGTCCGCGCCGGCCACGTCCTTGAACGTGACCTGCGGGTTGTCCATATCGAACTTCTTGGCCTTGGAGCGGCCGAACTTCATGACCTGGGAGCCGCCGCCCTGCATGCGGGCGAACACGAACCAGAAGATCGCCAGGATGATCAGGAACGGCAGCAGGAACTGCAGCAGGGACAGGAACCAGTTGGTCTGCACCGGCTGATCGGTGTAGCCCTCGAGCCCGGCGTCGTCGATGGCCTGCACGACCTGCTCGCCGCGCGGCTCGACGTAGAAGAACTCGACGTTGCGCCCGTAGTCGCGTCCGTCCGCGGAGTAGTCCTCCGCCAGCGTCAGCTCGACCTTCTGATCGCCGTCGTAGATCTTGGCCTCGGTGGCCTTGTCGTCCTGCAGCAGCTCCAGGCCCACGTTGGTGTCCACCCGATTGCCTCCGCCGGAGGTCAGTGTGGACAAGACGGGGATCAGGACGAGCAGAGCCAGCAGGACCCAGATGAAGGGTCCCCTCAGGAAGCTCTTCTTCTTCTTCTCAGTGGCCAAGGCCGTGGGTCCTCTCTTCGCATTTCCCGTCCGCGATGCGTCGCGAGGCCGCCGGGCGTGCCGGAGCCTGATGTGCAAGGGTATCGCCCGGTCCGCTCGGCATCGTGCGGCGGACCGGGCGTTCACCCCTCGGCGGACACCCTCAGGAGTAGACGTCCGGGGAGAGCACCGCGATGCATTCCAGGTTGCGGTACTTCTCGTTCCAGTCCAGGCCGTAGCCGACCACGAACTCGTTGGGGATGTCCCACCCGACGTAGCGGACGTCGATCTCGACCTTGGCGGCCTCCGGCTTGCGCAGGAGGGTGCAGATCTCGACCGAGGCGGCGCCCCGGGACTTGAGGTTGGCAAGCAGCCAGGACAGGGTCAGCCCGGAGTCGATGACGTCCTCGACGATCAGGACGTGGCGGTCGGTGAGGTCGGTGTCGAGGTCCTTGAGGATCCGCACCACTCCCGAGGACTTGGTGCCGGAGCCGTAGGACGACACGGCCATCCAGTCCATGGGGTACTGCCCGGCCAGGGCGCGGGACAGATCGGCCATGATCATCACGGCGCCCTTGAGAACGCCCACGAGCAGGACGTCGCTGTCTCCGTAGTCGGCATCGATCTGCGCGGCCAGCTCGGCCACCCGCTGATCGATCTCCTCCTTGGTGTGCAGGACCTCGGTGAGGTCCCCCTGCGCATGCTCGGGCTTCACGGCTCTCCTTGTCCGCCTCCGTGCCGCTGTCGTCGAGGAACGCAGCGGCAGGCCTGTGGCCGGGCCGTCGTGCGGTCGGGGCCGGTGCGGGAGACGCGGAAGCCTGCGGCTGCATGCCGCTCAGCGCGGCTGGAGGACCAGCTCGAGCGTCCCTGCTCGGCCGCCGCCGCAGCTGGGTCGGCGCCTGTACGCGGCCACCCTACCCGCCATCTGCACGGGTCCGGCCTCCCCGTGCCCCGAGGCGAGCTCGTGCAGGGCGGTGAGCCGCTCGTGCGTGGGCCGCTCCCCTCCGGCGCGCATGCAGGCCTGCGCCAGGGCGCGGCGCACCAGCGGCTGCGGCTCGGACTGCAGGACCGCCAGGGACAGGACGACGACGGCCGCCCCGTCGCGCTGCGGCCCGACCTCCGAGCCTCTGTGCGGCGGCTCGTCCGGGACGACGACGGCGCGCTCGAGCACCTGCAGGGACAGCTGCTCGAGCAGCTCGGCATCCGGACCGAGGATGGCTGCGGTGCGGGCCAGGGCCTCGGCCACCCCGGGACCCAGCTGGCGCTCGAGCTCGGGAAGCACCGCGGCCCGGACGCGGGCGCGCAGCATCGTCTCGTCGGCGTTCGCGGGATCGTGCCAGGGCTCGAGCTGCTCGGCCGCGCAGATCGCCTCGGTCTGGCGGCGGCGCAGCTCGAGCAGCGGGCGCAGCACGGGGACGGGGCCGTCGTCGCGCACGCGCGGCATGCCGGACAGCGAGCGCGTCCCGGAGCCGCGGGCCAGCCCGAGCAGCACCGACTCGGCCTGGTCGTCGAGGGTGTGCCCCAGCAGGATCGCTCGGGCGCCGTGGGCGGCGGCGATCTCGTGCAGGGCCGTGTAGCGGGCCGCGCGCGCGGCGGCCTCGGGCCCCTCGCCGCGTTCGCGGACCTCGACCGCTCGGATCTCCACGGGATCCAGCCCGAGCTCGCGGGCCTGCTCAGCGGCGCGCTCGGCGACCAGGGCGGAGCCCTCCTGCATGCCGTGATCGATCACCGCGGCCCCCACGCGCAGTCGGCCCCTGCGCGCCCAGTGGGCGGCGGCGGCGGACAGGGCCAGCGAGTCGGGTCCGCCGGACAGGCCCACGAGCAGCAGGCCCGGGGCCTCCGCGCGATCCGGGCTCTGCGCTGCGACTGGGGCCGGCGCGGGCGGGAAGGCGGTCTCGACCGTGCTGAGCACGGCTCGGCGGGCGAGGGCGACGTCCTGCGACAGTCGGCCGCGCCGTCCCCTCTGGGTCAGTTCAGCCCCGCCGCCGACTCGTGGTGGCGGGCCTCCCGCAGGGCGAGCTCGAGCACCTTGGACAGCGTGGGCGTGGTCTCACCGAGGGCGCTCAGCGCGGATTCGAGCTCGGCGACCGGAACCACCGAGGCCAGGGCGGACACGGCGTTGGACTCGCCGTGGATCCCGGTCTGGATCTGGGTGGTGGTCAGCACCGGCTGGGACTTCTCGACCGTGCTGAGCACCTCTTCGATGTCCGAGGTGCCGGCGCGCTGCTCGAGCATCACCAGGCGCTCGTAGACCGCCGGGTTGCCGATCTTGATGCGGCGTCCGGAGTTCAGCTGCGAGAGCATGGGAGCGGACAGCCCCAGGACCTCCGCGAGGCGGCGCTGGGTGATGCCGTACGCGCCCACGACCGCCCCGAATCGCTCGGAGAGCGGCTGGCCGTACAGCTTGATCTGCTGGTCGATGTTCTCGGTGCTCACTTTTGCAATTATGTCACAGTCAGGTCACGAACGGGACTCGATCGGCCTTCTGAGACCTCAGAAGGCGACCCGATCGACCCACTCCTGCGGGTGGCGGATCTCCCGAGCCGAGGGCAGGTTCTGCGAGCCGAGCCAGACCCGGTTGAAGCCGTCGCGGCCCACGGCCTCCACGACCTCCGTCACGAAGCGCTGGCCCTGCACGTACTGCGCGGCCTTGGCTTCCAGGCCCAGCAGCCGGCGCACGGCCCGGTCCAGGGGCCCGCGCAGATCGGCGCGGCGCTCGAAGCGCCGGCGGATGGTCTTCACCGACGAGACGATCGAGGAGTCCACCCCGTCCATGACCCAGTTGGCGTGGCCCTCGAGCAGGCTCATGACGGCGGTGGTCCGCTCGAGCATCTCCCGCTCCCGCTCATCCAGCGCCGCGCTGAGGGGACCGAGCAGCGAGTCCGGATCCTGCGCCTCCTGCCCGCGGCCACGGCGCATGCGCTTCACGGCGGCCCCGGCCGAGGAGCCCACGGCGGACAGCCTGCGCCCGAAGGCGTCGGCGTCCCCGGACAGCGAGACCGTCAGCTCCCGCATGTCCCGGATCATCTGCTCGCGCAGCCACGGGGCGGCCGCGAACTGGACCCGGTGCGTCTGCTCGTGCAGGCACACCCACAGGCGGAAGTCGTCGGGATCCACGTTCAGCTCCCGCTCGATCTGCAGCACGTTCGGGGCCACGACCATGAGCCGCCCGCCCGGGAAGCGCCGAGCGGCGTCCTCCGAGACCATCCCCGCATAGGGGTCGTACTGGCCCAGGACCTTGGTGGACAGGTAGGCCATCAGCCCGCCGGCCTCCGCCGCGGCCGCCCTGGCGGCGACCGACTGGATCAGCTCGGCGTTCATGCCCCGGTCCAGGCGGTCGGCCCGCGCCCGCCGCAGCTCGCTCAGCGCCGGCTCGAGCAGCAGCTCGAAGGTCGCCGTGTTCGCCCGGGACCAGCCGGCGCGGTCCACGACGACCACCGGGGCGTCATCCAGCCCGCGCGCCGCCGCCAGACCGGAGATCGCGTGGACGTGATCGACCGAGGCCTCGGCGTGCCCGCGGATCGAGGCCACCGCGGTCCGCAGCTGCTCGGGCTCCGGGGTGGGCCCCGGCGGGGCGGTGCGCGCCGCGATCCGGGCCGCGCTCGGCCAGTGGATCAGCCCGGAGCGCTGCGTGCTCGACGACGACTCGGAGGTGCTCATAGCGCTATGGGATCACAGGCGCCCGACAGCGCAGGGGGCGGGGGGCGGCGCGGCTCAGGAGCCGTCGGCGGCGACGATCGCGTGGATCCGATCGGCGGCGTCGCGGGCGGCGTCGGTGTCCTCGACGTCGTCGAAGAGGACGACCACCACGGCCGGGCTGCCGTCCGCCCGGATCGTCTGCCCGGACAGCGCCGTGACCACGTTGAGGGTCCCGGTCTTGGCGCGGGTCACACCGCGGGCCTCGGACTCGTCGGGGTCGTCGAAGCGCTCGGCCAGCGTGCCGGTGGCCCCGCCCACGGGGAAGGCCTCGATCATGGGCGCGAACCGCCCCGAGTCATCGGCGGCGGCCGTCAGCAGCAGGCGGCCCAGGACGTCGGCGCTCACGCGGTCGTCCATGGTCATCCCGGAGGCGTCGACGATGCGCAGACCGTCCGCTTTGGAGGCTTCCTCCTCCGGCAGCGTCTCGAGCACGGCCTCCCGCGCGGCCTGCTGGACCCCCTCGATGCTGCCGTCGTGACCGGCCGAACGGGCCGCCACCCGGCCCAACACCTCCGCCAGGCGGTTGTCGGACTCGCCCATCATGCGCCCGGCCTGCTCCTGCACGGTGGCCGACTCCACGCGGCCCAGCTCCGTGACGCCCTCCTGCTGTTCGGACGGCAGCAGCGGGTCCGCGGACGTGTCCTGCTCCCCGGCCGACTCGACGCGGACCTCCTGGCCGACCTGCTCCTCGAGCTGCGAGCCGAGCTCGCGCTCGAAGGCCTCGGCCACCGAGGCGACCGGGTCCTCGTCGTAGACCCCTTCCTTCCCGGGCACCTGGTGGGAGCCGAAGGCCATGGGGCTGATCGGCCCGATCTCCTGGGACTCGATGTCCCCGTCCTCCCAGGCGGGGTTCAGGGACGGGCCCGAGAAGATGCTCGTGTCCACCGCCACCCGCACGGGCTTCTCGGGATCCACCTCCCCTGCCATGGCCTGCGCGGTGGACTCGGCGAGATCGGCGATCCCCGCCCGACCCGTGACGGCCTCCGGATCGCCGTCCCCGGGCGCCAGCAGGGTGTCCCCGCCGGCCACGAGGACCACTTCGTTGGGGCTCTGGCCGGCTACTGCGGTCGTGGCCAGGCGCTGGTCCGGACCGGTGTGGGCCAGCAGCGAGAAGTGGGTCAGGATCTTCTGGTTGGATGCCGGCACCAGTGCCTCGGCCTCCCCGTCCGAGAACAGGACGTCGTGCGAGCCGGGATCGATGACCATGACTCCTGCAGACCCCGCGGTGGAGTCCTCGATCGCCGCCCGGATCCCGTCCTCGGTCTGCTGCGACAGATAGCCTCCCGGCTGGTCCTGCCGCGGCGCGGCCGGGTCCGGCACGGTCACATCTGCGCCGGCGTCGTCCTGGCCGCCGAAGGCCCCGGGGACGGAGACGATCAGCGAGGCCGCGATCGCCAGCACCACGAGGGCGGCGATCACCGCGGCGACGGGGCTGCGGCGTCGGGAGGGGCCGTCCTGGGGCTCGTCGCCGGGCACAGGGCGGTCGCGGCGGGGATCCTGTGGGGTGCTCACGCCCCCTATTGTGCCGATCCCGCCCGCGCGCCGCCGAGGCGCGACCTGCGCGGCGGGCGCACGGGCCGCTACCCTGAGAGGCGAACGAGTCAGAGAACCCCGACGGAGCACGAGGAGCAGCCATGGAGCTGGACGTCACCATCGAGATCCCCAAGGGATCGCGCGTCAAGTACGAGATCGACCACGAGACGGGGCGCATCCGCCTGGACCGCGTGCTGTTCACGTCGATGGGATACCCGGAGCACTACGGCTACTTCGAGGACACCCTGGGCGAGGACGGCGATCCGCTGGACGCCATGGTCCTGCTCGACGTCGACATCATGCCCGGCGTGATCGTGGAGGCCCGCCCGGTCGCTGTCTTCAACATGAACGACGAGGCCGGCGGCGACGCCAAGATCCTGTGCGTGTCCACGGACAAGCGCTACGACCACATCCAGGGCCTGGACGACATCATGGATTTCAAGCAGAAGGAGATCCAGCACTTCTTCGAGCGCTACAAGGATCTCGAGCCCAACAAGTGGGTCAAGGGCGAGGGCTGGTCCGGCAAGGACGAGGCCGAGCGCCTGGTCCGCGAGGCGCAGGAGCGCTTCGAGGCCTCGCACTACGACTCCGCCGCCGAGGCCGAGCAGAACTGAGCCCATTCGCGCCCAGCGCACAGGCCCCGCCTCCCGTCGCGACGGGAGGCGGGGCCTGTCCTCTTGCTGAGGGAGCCCGACGTCGGCCGTCGTCGCCCCTTGTGCTGTCGGTGCGCCGTGGTTGCATGAACCCGTGATGAGCCGATCGGATGAGGTCCCCCAGCGGGTGCCCTACGTGCTCGAGCACCAGGGCACCACGGTCGTGCTCGGCGAGCCGCTGCACCTGGCGGAGATCGATCGCATGCTCCAGCGGATGCACGTCCAGACCGCCACGACCGTCTCGGCCACCGGCGGCATGAACCTGGAGGGCGTCCTGCTCAACAGCGTGAGGGCGGACCTGCCCCTGCACCGCTTCTGGGAGACCCTGCACCTCGCCGCGTTCGACGACGACTCCGTCGACTGGCGCGACCAGGACGCGGACGTCCTGGTGCCCGAGCCCCCGCAGTGGCTGCGAGAGGCCCGGTGCTGGGAGTACGACCCCATCGCCCCGCTCATGGGCGGCTCGGCGCAGGACCCCCAGTTGCCGCACTCCGGCGGCTGGGTGGCTCGACCCTCCTTCGGGGGGCTGGACTCCGCCCGCCACGGCGGTGCGGTGGGGCTGTTCCAGCTCATGGACCGGGAGAGCTTCTGGGTGCTCGCCGGACAGGACGCCCTGATCGAGATCGTGGAGCTGGCCAGGGACCTGCAGCGATACCGGCGCGGCTTCCCGCAGATGCGCGTGTGCTTCGACGAGACCGACCGCATCGGCTCCCTGTGCCTGCCCGTGATCTGCCGGGAGGTGCTGGAGGACGAGCTGATCGCCCGCTCGATCGACATCGAGCCGCGGTTCTGGCCCCCCGGCGGCGACTGAGCCGGCAGAGCCGACCGCGCCACCGGCTCAGCCGGCCGGCTCGGAGATGAAGCCCTCGGAGACCATCCAGTCGAAGGCCACGTCGACCGGCTCGCGGCCCTCCACGTCCACCTGGGCGTTGAGCTCCTGCAGCGTCTCGTTGTCGAGCTCGGCCATGATGCTGTCCATGACCTCTGCCAGCTCCGGGGACTCCGCGAGCGTCTGCTCGTTGTAGACCGCCGAGCCGTTGTAGGCCGGGAAGTACTTCCGGTCGTCCTCGAGAACGGTGAGATCCAGCGAGAGGATTCGACCGTCGGTGGCGAACACCTCGCCCACGTTGCAGTCGCCGTGGTCCGTGGCCGTGTAGATCGCCCCGGTGTCGTAGAGGCCGATGTTGCCCTCGGGCATCTGGTCGCTGTCCCGTGCCAGGTCATAGTGCTCGAGCAGGGGATTCAGCCCGTCCGGACGGGAGTTGAACTCGGCCTCCACGCACAGCGTCCGGTCCTCGACGGGCAGGCTGCGCAGGTCGGAGATCGTCGTGAGCCCGTGCTCCTGCGCGAACTCCGAGCGCACCGCCAGGGCGTACGTGTTGTTGAACTCGGCCGGCGGGCCCCAGATCAGTTCGTTGCTCCGGTCCTCGTCGGCCACGGCCTGCCACTGCTCCTGGGGATCGGGGATCCCCTCCTCATGGCCCATGTAGGTGATCCAGGCGGTGCCGGTGTACTCGACGGTGAGATCGCCCTCGCCCTCCGCCATCATGCGGCGCACCGGCTGCGAGCCCGGCACATTGGTCTGGTCGGTGACCTGGTACCCGGCGGCCTCCGCGGCCAGGACCAGGATCTTGCCCAGAATGAGCTGCTCGGTGAAGTTCTTGGAGACCACCGTGACCGGGACGTCCTCGGCGCCCTCGACCGGGGTGATGGAGCCCTCCTCGAACTGCGGGACGTAGGAGGCCGACGGGGACAGACCACAGCCGGACAGAGCCATGGCGGCCGCCGCGGCCAGCGATGCCGCGGACAGGGCCCGACGGCGACGCGGCGAGCGGAGCCCGGCTCGCGTCCTCGATCCGCTGGTGGTGGTCGTGGTCATCCTGGCCTCCGTGCTCCGATTCTGGTGCTGCTTGCTGACATCGCCCACGGCGGCCTCACAGCCCCCGGGGACGGGCGATGTGCTCGACCACCCGTCCCAGCCAGTCGATGGCCAGCGCCAGCAGCGAGACGAGCACCGATCCAGTGATCAGGACTCGGGGCAGGTCCAGGTTCACACCGGTCGTGATCGCCACGCCCAGGCCGCCGGCGCTGACGAAGGTGGCGAGGGTGGCTGTGCCGACCACCAGCACGAGCGCGGTCCGGATGCCGGCGAGCATCAGCGGCACCGCCAGCGGCAGCTCGATGCGCCACAGCACGGACAGCGCGGACATGCCCATGCCCCTGCCCGCCTCGACCAGCGACTGATCCACCGAGTCGAGTCCGACCATGGTGTTGCGCAGCACGGGAAGCACCGCGTAGACCACGAGCGCCACGATCGCGGCCGTGGAGCCGAAGCCCATCCACATGGCGAAGAGCACGATCAGGCCCACCGCCGGGGCCGCCTGGCCGATGTTGGCGATCGCCATGATCACCCCGGTCCAGCGCCGCATGGGCCCTCGGGTCAGCAGGATGCCCAGCGGGATCGCGATCACGAGCACGACGACGGTGGCGATCGCGGTGAGGCGCAGGTGCTCGAGGGTCGCGTTCAGCAGCGGTCCCGGTGCGAGCGTGACCAGCTCGGTCTCCGTGAGATCCGCCTGGCTCAGCCACAGGATCAGCACGCCCAGGGCCGCCAGCAGCACGACCGGGTAGATGATCAGCGAGCGCAGCCGGCCCCGGTCGGCCTGGATCCCGGAGGCGCTGCCCAGATCTGCCGCGGCCGTCATCGTCGAGCCTCCTCCGGCTCGGCCGCGCTCGAGCCGCCATGCGGGTCCTCCTCGGTGATGACCCGGATCTCGCCGGTGTCATTGTCGCGCGAGACGCGGATGTCGGCGTCGTTCGAGCCCACGGGGGCCGCTCCCGAGCCGGTCGCGGTGCGCTGGGACTGCAGCGACTCCATGACCGCGTCCAGGTCGACGACGCCCTCGAAGCGCCCGCGGGCGCCGACCACCAGGCCCGCGCCCACCCGGGAGACGAGCATGGTGTTCAGCGCGTCCTCGAGGGTCGCGTCCTCGCCCACGATCGGCAGGTCCGGATCCAGGCGGCTGGGCAGCTGCTGAGCCCGGCTCAGCTGCTCGAGCGACGGCCAGGCCAGCGGGCGCCCGGAGCCGTCCACGATCACCACGTGCCCGTGGCCCGCGCTGCCGGCGCGCTCGAGAGCTCTCTGCACGGAGTCCTCGGGGGTCAGCGTCACGGCCTCGCGGCGCGGCATGTCCCGCACGCGGGACAGCCCCAGCGCCTTGAGACCGGCGCCGCGGCCCACGAAGTCGGCCACGAAGTCGTTGGCGGGCTCGGCCAGGATCCGCTCGGGGCGGTCGTACTGCTGGATGTGCGCACCCTCGTCGAACACGACCACCCAGTCGCCGAGCTTCACGGCCTCGTCGATGTCATGGGTGACGATCACGATCGTCTTGCGCAGCTCCCGCTGGATGGAGATCATCTCCTCCTGCAGACGAGCGCGCGTGATCGGATCGACCGCGCCGAACGGCTCGTCCATGAGCAGCACGGGCGGATCCGCGGCCAGGGCCCGGGCCACTCCCACGCGCTGCTGCTGCCCGCCGGAGAGCTGCTTGGGGTAGCGGTCCCGGTACAGCGCCGGGTCCAGGGAGACCAGATCGAGCAGCTCGTCCACGCGCTCGGCCACCCGCTGCTTGTCCCACCCCAGCATCTTGGGGACCAGTCCGATGTTCGCGGCCACGGTCATGTGCGGGAACAGGCCGCCGGCCTGGATGACGTAGCCCATGCGCCGACGCAGCTCATCGCCGTTCATGGTCGTGACGTCCTCGCCGTCGATCACGATCCGGCCCTGGCTGGGCTCGATCAGGCGGTTGATCATCTTCAGCGTCGTGGTCTTGCCGCAGCCGGACGGGCCCACGAACATCACGGTCGAGCCTGCCGGGATCTCGAGGGTCAGGTGGTCGACCGCCGGCTTGGCGCGCGAGCCGTACTGCTTGGTCACGCCGTCGAGCAGGATCGGGACGCCGGTGACCTCGGAGCGGGCTTCGGGGGCGGTGTTCTGGGCAGAGCTGCGCGGATCAGACACGGAGACCTCTCGAGGTGGTCAGGCGCCCCAGCAGGGCGAGGAGGAGATCGAGGATGAAGGCCACGACGATCACAGCGATGACGCCGGTGAGCACCGAGGCCAGAGCGTTGGCTCCGCCCAGCCGGGAGAGCCCTGAGAAGATGAAGCCGCCCAGGCCGGGGCCCAGGACCCAGGCCGCGATCGCGGCGACGCCCATGACCATCTGACCCGAGACGCGCATTCCGGTGAGGATGACCGGCCAGGCCATGGGCAGCTCGACGCGCAGCAGGGTGGACAGCCGGCTCATGCCGATGCCGCGGGCGGATTCCACGACGGTGTCCGGGACGCCGGCCAGGCCCACGACCGCGTTGCGCAGGATCGGCAGCGCGGCGTAGAAGGTGATCACGACGATGGCCGGGGCGATGCCGAAGCCCAGCGGGGCGACCAGCAGACCGATCAGGGCGAACGAGGGGATGGTCAGACCGATCGCGGTGACGCTGTTGGCCAGCTCGGACAGGCGCTGGGAGCGGTAGCACAGCAGCGCGATCGCGACGGCCAGCACGGTGGCCAGCGCCAGGCACTGGATCACCAGCCACAGGTGCTGCCAGCTGGAGAACAGGATCACCTGCCAGCGCTCAGCGAGATAGTCGGACACGGGTCGGTCCCTCCGGAGACTGGGAGCTGCCGGGGCGGAACCGGCAGATGGGCTGGGCCCCTCTTACCCGTTCACCATAGGCGGGTGAATGCTCATCTGCGCGGATTGGCTCATCAGCGCACTGACCTGTGATCCGCATCTCAGAGCTTCGGGTACGATGCTGCGGCCGCCGGGCGCCCCGGCCCTCGCACCGTCTCGCGCCGCACTGATCGCCCAGGCCACCGTGTGGGCAGCCGACGGCAGCACGTCGGTCAGCTCGCAGACCCCCTGGATGGCCCAGGCCCGGCGCCCCGAGACCGCCATGCGGGATGTCCTGGCCCGCCTGCTGCCGGAGCTGGCGCTTCCGGCGCCCGAGCCGTCGAGCTGATTGATCCGGCCGCCGCGGGCGAGCGGCAGCCCCATCGCAGCGGCTCGCCCGGAGCCCGGGCTGCGGCTCAGCCCTGCGGCAGCAGGGAGCGCAGGATGCGGGCGGCGCCGTCCTGATACACGCTCGTGGTGACCTCCCGCGCCGCCTCCACGACCTCGTCCGGGGCCTGACCCATGGCCACTCCGCGGGCCGCCCACTCGAGCATCTCGATGTCGTTGTGCCCGTCGCCGATCGCGACCGTGTGGGCGGGATCGACGTCCAGGCGGCGACGGACCTGCTCCAGCGCGCTGGCCTTGGAGACGCCGTTGGCCGCCACATCCAGCCATGAGGTCCAGCCCACGGAGTAGGCCACGCCGTGCAGGCCCGAGCGGTCGATGGCCTCGGCGAAGTCCTCCGGCTCCTCCGCAGAGCTGCTGACCACGAGCCGCACGGCGTCGAGCTCGGCGAGCCCGCGCATGTCCGTGGGGATCGCCTCGATGCCGAAGGACCCGTCCTGGAAGCGCTCGGTCGAGTAGAAGCTGCCGTCGGCGGTCTCGATCGCGTACTTGGCCGCGGGCAGGACCTCCCGCAGCGCCTGCAGCGCCTTCTCGGGGTTGAAGGTCACCGCGTCGATCACGCGGTACCAGTCCTCGTGCTCGCTCGACAGGTGCATGGTGATGCCCCCGTTGGAGGACACGGCGTAGCCGGACTCCAGCCCGAGCTTCTCGCACACGGGCAGAGTGGCTCCGCGCGAGCGCCCGGTGGCGATCACCAGATGGTGCCCCGCTGCGGCCGCGGCGCGCGCCGAGTCCAGCACCGCCTGCGACATGCGTCCGTCGTGATCCACGAGCGTGCCGTCCACGTCCAGGCACACGAGGTAGCGCACGCCCTCCTGCAGCTGCCAGTCGCTGCCGACCGGCTCGCGGTCGGGCTCGGGGAACGGCGCCGTCCCGTGATCCGGGGCGTGGGGCGGATCCTGCTGAGGGTCCTGGGGCTGGGGAAGGGTGCCATCTGCGTCGTGCGGCTTGTCGTGAGCCCGATCGTCGGTGTCGGGGCGCTGCGTCTGAGTCATCCCCCGAGCCTGCCACAGCACGACGGCGGGCCGCCGTGGCCGACACCACGACGACCCGCCGCTTCACGGGACGTTCACCCAGCAGGCGCCTGAGGGGCTCAGCGCACCTGGATGACCTCCTGGCCGCGCATGTACGGGCGCAGCGGCTCCGGGATCACGACGGAGCCGTCGGCCTGCTGATGCGTCTCCAGGATCGCCACGAGCCAGCGCGTGGTGGCCAGCGTGCCGTTGAGGGTGGCGACCGTCTGCGTCCCGCCCTTCTTGGCCTTCCCGTCGGCCGTCGTGGTGTCGGCCAGGCGCTCGCGGATGTTGAGGCGACGGGCCTGGTAGGTGGTGCAGTTCGAGGTCGAGGACAGCTCGCGATAGCGGCCCTGGGTGGGGATCCAGGCCTCGCAGTCGAACTTGCGCGCAGCGGAGGTGCCGAGATCGCCTGCGGCGGTGTCGATCACCCGGTAGGACAGCCCGCAGGCCTGCAGCATCTGCTCCTCCCACTCGAGCAGGCGGGCGTGCTCCGCCTCGGCCTGATCCTGGGTGCAGTAGACGAACATCTCCAGCTTGTTGAACTGGTGGACGCGGATGATGCCGCGGGTGTCCTTGCCCGCCGAGCCGGCCTCCCGGCGGTAGCAGGTCGACCATCCGGCATAGCGCAGCGGGCCGTCGGACAGGTCGATGATCTCATCGGCGTGGTAGCCGGCGATCGCGACCTCGGAGGTGCCGACCAGGTAGAGGTCGTCCTTCTCGAGGCGGTAGATCTCGTCGTCGTGCTCGACGTCGAAGCCGGTGCCGGCCATGATCTCCGGGCGCACCAGGGTGGGGGTGGTCAGCGCGATGAAGTCGTTGTCCATGGCCAGGTCCTGGCCCATGCGCAGCAGCGCGGTCTCCAGACGCGCGATGTCGCGCTTGAGGAAGTAGAAGCGCGAGCCGCCGACCTTGGCGCCGCGGGCCATGTCGAGCCCGTCCACGAGCTCGCCGATCTCCAGGTGATCCCGCGCCTCGAAGCCCTCGGCTGCGAAGTCCCGGGGCTGACCCACGTGCTTGAGCACCGTGAAGTCGTCCTCGCCGCCGGCCGGGATGCCGTCGATGATCAGGTTCGGCAGGGCCTTGAGCAGATCATCGATCGTGGCCTGGGCGGCATCGGCCCGGGAATCGGCGTCCTTGACGCGATCGGCGAGGTCCTTGACCTCGGCCAGCATCTGCTGCTTCTGCTCGCCCTGAGCCTGGGCGACCTTCTTGCCGAAGCTCTTCTGCTCGGCGCGCAGCGTCTCGTACTCGGTGATGGCCGAGCGGCGGGCGGAGTCGGCCTCGAGCACGCGGTCCACCACGGACTCGTCGGCGCCGCGGGCGGCCTGCGAGGCGCGGAACTTCTCGGGATTCTCGCGGAGCATGTTGATATCGATCACCGGGCCAGGGTAGCGGAGCCGACCATCCCCGGCTCGCTGTCATGCGGGCGCGCTACGGTGGTCGTTCGCGGGCGATCCCGGGCTGCTGCGCAGCCCCGACCCGCCTCCCCGCCGAAGCCTCAGGAGCCGATCCGTGTCCGAAACCCTGGACCAGCCTCACGTCCAGCACGTGGCAGTCGTCGTCAACCCCATCAAGGCCGGGGCGGACGATGCCATCAACCACACCACGCTGGCCTGCCGCAAGGCGGGATGGCCGCAGCCGCGGTTCTTCGAGACCCGGGCCGATGACCCCGGCACGTCCATGACCCGCGAGGCCCTCGAATGGGGCGCCGATGTGGTGCTGGCCGCCGGCGGCGACGGCACTGTGCGCACCGTGGCCGAGGTCTTGGCCGGCACCGGGACGCCGCTGGGGCTGATCCCCATGGGCACCGGCAACCTTCTGGCCCGCAACCTGGGCGCCCACCTGGATGACATCCACCACTCCGTGGATGTCGCCCTGTTCGGGGAGGACAAGCTCATCGACATGGTCACCTTCCGCACCGAGTCGGACCACGGCACCGTGGACGAGAAGCTGCTGTGCGTCATGGGCGGGGTCGGCTTCGACGCCGAGATCATGGAGCACACCAGCGATCGGCTCAAGAAGAAGATCGGGTGGATGGCCTACGGCGAGGCCGGCATGCGCCGGGTCCTCATGTCCCCGGCCTGGGCGCGCTTCAGCCTGGACGACGGCCCCTGGCAGTCGCGGCGCGTGCGCTCGATCATGGCCGCGAACTGCGGGACCCTGACCGGCGGGCTCGTGCTCGTCCCCGGCGCCAAGCTGGACGACGGCAAGATGGACGTCGTCGTGATCGCCCCGCGCAACCTGCTCGGGTGGGCACGGCTGGCCGGCAAGGTGATCACCCAGCACCGCCACCCGCTGCCCGAGCTCGATCACTACGAGTGCCGGAAGATGCGCGCCGAGTTCGCCGAGCCCACCAGCGGCGAGCTCGACGGAGACACCGTGGGCCACGTGGTGGCCTTCGAGGCCGAGACCATCCCCGGCGCCCTGTCGCTGCGCGTCCCGCCCACGATGGCGCGGGAGTCCCTGGATCTGATCGACGACGACACCCAGGCTCGCCACCCCGAGCATGAGCCTGCGATCCAGGCGGACTTCCACCGCCGCCGCAGCGCCGACGACGAGCGCTGAGCCTTCCGCAGAACGCCGGGGCGGGCTACAGGAGACCGGCCAGGCCGTAGACGGCCGCGGCGATCAGGAAGCCGACCACGGCGATGATCGTCTCCAGCACCGTCCAGGTCCTGAAGGTCGTGCGCACGTCCATCTCCAGGAAGCGGCCCACGAGCCAGAAGCCGGAGTCGTTGACGTGGGACAGCGCCACGGAGCCGGCGGCCACCGCGATCACGAGCGCTGCGACCTGCAGCCCGCCGAGTTCGGCGGCCATCACCGCGGGCGCGATGAGGCCCGCGGCGGTCGTCAGCGCGACGGTCGCGGAACCCTGGGCCACGCGCATGATCACGGCGATGATGAACCCGGCCAGGATGATCGGGATGCCGAGGTCGGTGAGGACGTCGGCCAGGGCGTCGCCGATGCCCGAGCTGCGCAGCACGCCGCCGAACATGCCGCCGGCTCCCGTGATGAGGATGACCGAGCAGACGGGGCCCAGAGCCGATTCGAAGGTCTTCTCGATCGCGCTGCCGCTGACGCCGCGCGCCTTGCCCACGAGCAGGGCCGCCACCAGCAAGGAGATCGTCAGCGCCACCGGGGTGGCACCCAGGGAGACCAGCAGCTGGAACCAGGCCTGCTCCCCCACGCCCTCGGGGATGGCCCCGGACTTCAGCAGGGTGGACAGCCCCGTGTTGAGGAAGATCAGCAGCATGGGCAGCAGGAGGATGAGGACCACGGTCCCCGTCTTCGGCGGGTTCTGCACCGCCTCGGCCTCACCCAGGATGCTGGGCACGGGCAGATCGATCCGCCGTCCCATGACCTTGCTGAAGAGGTACGACGACAGGTACCAGGCCGGAAGCGCAGCCACCAGCCCCACGAGCAGGACCAGGCCGACGTTCGCCTCGAAGAACGTGGAGGCGGTGACCGGCCCCGGATGCGGCGGCAGGAACACGTGCATCACGGAGAACGCGCCGACCGACGGCAGCGCGTAGAGCAGCACGGAGCCGCCGAGTCGTCGGGCCACGGCGAAGACCACGGGCAGCATGACGACCAGGCCGGCGTCGAAGAAGATCGGGAAGCCGAACAGCAGGGAGGCCACTCCCAGCGCCAGCGGGGCCCGCTTCTCGCCGAAGATCGAGATCAGCTTCTCGGCCAGCACCTGGGCGCCGCCGGAGGTCTCGAGCAGCCGTCCGAGCATGGCGCCCAGGCCCACCAGCAGCGCCACGCTGGCCAGCGTGCCGCCGAAGCCGTCGAGCATCACGGGCACGACCGCGCCGAACGGGATGCCCGCGGCGACCGCCGTGAGGAAGCTGATGACGATCAGCGCCACGAAGGCGTGCATCTTCAGCTTGATGATCAGCACCAGCAGGGCGGCGATCGCCGCGGCGGCGATCAGCAGCAGCGGACCTGCGGTGAGGGTCTGCTCCCAGCCCTCGAGCTCCTCGACCATGTCTCGGCTCCTTGCGTGTGTCGGGGCGCTCGTCATCGAGCACCGAAGGGCTCAGCGTATCCGCCTGCCGGCCGATGGAAGGGAGTCGGCTCAGCGCCCTTCGCGCAGCTGCTGGACCCAGTCCCTCGCCTGGCGGAAGGCTCCGTCCGTGTGCCGGCCCTCGACCTCCGTCACGCCCTGCTCCGCCCTGGGGTACGAGCCCAGGAACCGGGTGGTCGGACAGATCCGCCGCAGGCCCACCACGGCCTCCGAGACCCGCTCGTCCAGGATGTGACCGTCCAGATCGACCGAGAAGAAGTAGTCCCCCAGCGAGGCGCCGGTGGGCCGGGACTCGATGCGCGAGAGGTTCACCCCGCGGGTGGAGAACTGCTCCAGGATCTCCAGCAGGGCGCCGGCGCGGTCGCTCCACAGCGGGATGACGAGCGTGGTGCGATCCGAGCCCGTGCGCTCCGGCAGCTGCTCGCCCGGCTCGGCCACCTGAACGAAGCGGGTGACGGCGGCCCGGTTGTCCCCGATGTCATCGGCCAGCACGGTCAGCTCGGGATGGGCCGCGAGGATCGCCGGGGAGCAGATCGCGGCGTCATAGCCCGCGGACTCCCCCGAGGCCAGCAACCCCAGGGCGCCGGCCGCGGTGGACGATGCCGGAATGTATTCCACCTCCGGCATGTTCTCTTGCACCCAGCCTCTGACCTGGGCCCACGCATGCGAGTGCGTGGCCACGGCCCGGACCTGGGCCAGCTCCATGGGCCTCAGCGCCACGAGCGCGAAGCGGATCGGCACGAGCATCTCCGCGCAGATCCGCAGCTCGGTGCCCTCGGCGAGCGCATCCAGCGTGGCGGTCACGCCGCCCTCGACGGAGTTCTCGATCGGCACGACCGCCGAGGCGGCCCGCCCGTCGCGCACCGCCGCCAGGGCCGCGGGGACCGAGGCGACCGGCAGGTGATGAGCGGGATCCGGCTCGATCTGCCTCAGCGCCGATTCGGTGAAGGTCCCGGCGGGACCCAGGAACGCGATGCTCATGGTCTCCGGGGCGTCACTTCACCGAGGGGGTTTCGTCGGTCTCCGAGACCATGGGCTTGTCGGCATCCGCCCACGCGCCCATCCCGCCCAGGACGTTGATGGGGTCGAAGCCGCTCTGTGCCAGGAAGGCCGTGGCCTTCAGGGACCGGCCGCCGGAGCGGCAGATCACATAGACGTCCTCGTCCATGGGGACCTCGCCGTAGCGGGCTGAGAGCTCGCCCAGCGGGATGTGCTGCGCACCCTCGATGTGCCCGGCCTCCCACTCGAAGTCCTCGCGGACGTCGAGGACCTTGGCGTCCTCGGGAACCTCGGTGACATCGGCGCTGGGCAGGTTGTCCACGTTGTCCATGGCGATCCTCCAGTTCATCTCGGCGCCCGGGGCCGATCCCCTGCGGCGCGGTGGCTCGCGGGGCCGCGCACGGCCCCGTCGTCGTCCCCTCACCCTAATCGGGGTCCCCGACGACACAGCGGCCCCCGCCCGGCACGAGCCGGGCGGGGGCCGCTGCAAGGGCCGAGAGGATCAGGCCTTCGGCGTGTGCACCAGCTTGGTGTTGGCGAACTCGCGCATGCCCCAGGGGCCGAGCTCGCGGCCCACGCCGGAGCGCTTCACGCCGCCGAAGGGCAGGTCCGGGGCGGTCTCGGCCTGGCCGTTGACGTAGACCATGCCGCTCTCGATCTGCCGGGCGACCTCGGTGGCATGCTCGACGTCGGAGCCGAAGACGATGCCGCCCAGCCCGAACGCGGAGTCGTTGGCCAGCTCGATCGCGGCGTTGGCGTCCGGGACCTTGTAGACCACGCCGATCGGGCCGAAGAGCTCCTCGGAGTAAGCGCGCATGTCCGGGGTGACGCCGGTGAGGACGGTGGCCTCGATCCAGGCGCCGTCGCGGTCTGGGACCGTGCCGCCGGCCTCGACCTTGGCGCCCTTGTCCACGGCGTCCTTCAGCTGCTCGGCGAGCTCGTCGCGCTGCGAGGTGCTGACCAGCGGGCCCAGGAAGAAGCCCTCGTCCTGCGGATCGCCGAGCTCGATCTCCGACACCCGGCGGGCGAAGGCCTCCACGAAGGCGTCGTAGGCCTCCTCCACCACGATGAAGCGCTTGGAGTTCGTGCAGGCCTGGCCGTTGTTGCTCACTCGGGCGAACACGGCCTCCTTGGCCACGCGGTCGATGTCCTTGTCGTCCAGGACGACGAAGGCATCGGAGCCGCCCAGCTCGAGCACGACCTTCTTGAGATTCGCGCCCGCGGTCGCGGCCACCGACTTGCCCGCCCGCTCGGAGCCGGTCACGGAGACGCCGTGGATGACCGGCGACGGGATGACGATCTCGGAGATCTGCTCATTCGAGGCGAAGACGTTCTGGTAGACGCCCTCCGGGAACCCGGCCTCCCGCATGAGGTCCTCCTGGACCTGGGCGGACTCGGGGACCATGGCCGCGTGCTTGAGCAGGATCGTGTTGCCCAGCATCAGGTTCGGCGCCGCCAGGCGGGCCACCTGGTAGTGCGGGTAGTTCCACGGCATGATGCCCAGGATCGTGCCCGTGGGCTGCAGCTCCACGCGGGCGGTGCCGCCGGTGCTGGCCGGGTACTCCTCGGGCTTCGTGAACGACTCCGCATTCTCGGCGTAGTAGTCGTAGATGCTTGCCACGAGCTCCATCTCCGCCATGCCCTGGCTCAGCGGCTTGCCCATCTCGCGGGCCTGGGTCGAGGCCAGGTCCCGGCTGCGGCTGCGGTAGAGCGAGGCCAGCGCGGCCATGGTCTCCGCACGCTCGCGCATGGGGGTCTCTCGCCAGGCCTGCTGCGCCGCATGGGCGCGGTCGAGCATCTGGCGGATCTGATCGTCGGTGTGCGCCTCGAACTCGCGCACCTTCTGGTTGTCGGCCGGATTCACTACGGCGTAATCAGTCATGGGTTCAACCTAGGGAGCGGCCTGGGCTCGGTCCATGGAGCCGCCCCAGGATTCGCAGTCGGCTGAACAGGGAATGTGCTCCAGCTCACGATCACCCGAGTCCAGGAGGACGTCGATGACGAAGGACCGAGACGACGCCCCGGAGCAGGAGGGGGCCTTCGTCAAGGCGCTGGGCTCCCTGGATGCGCTGTTCATCGGCTTCGGCGCCATGATCGGTTTCGGCTGGATCACCCTGACGGGCGGCTGGATCGACAGCGCCGGCACGGTGGGCGCGCTGCTGGCCATGATCTGCGGCGGCATCCTGATGGCGCTCGTGGGGCTGGTCTACTCCGAGCTCGTCGCCGCCATGCCGCAGGCCGGGGGCGAGCACAACTACCTCCTGCGCGGCCTGGGCCCCCGAGCCTCGATGATCGGCTCCTGGGCCATCGCCGGGGGCTACATCGCCGTCGTGCTCTTCGAGGCCGTCTCGACCCCCACCACCGCGTCCTACATCTTCCCCGGGCTCGAGCAGATCCGCCTGTGGAGCATCACGGGCTTCGACGTCCACTTGACCTGGGCGCTGACCGGATCCATCGCAGCGCTCGTGATCATGTGGATCAACATCCGCGGGGTGAAGCTGGCCGGGCTGGTCCAGACCTGGGTCGTGTGCTTCCTGATCCTCATGGCGGTCCTGCTGCTGGGCGGCAGCGCGCTCGGCGGCGACCCGGCCAACCTGCAGCCGCACTTCACCGGCGGGGCCGTCGGGTTCGTGGCCGTGCTGGGCGCGGTGCCGTTCCTGTTCGTGGGCTTCGACGTCATCCCCCAGTCCGCCGAGGAGATCGACATCCCGCCGCGGAAGATCGGCCGGCTCGTGGTGGTCTCGGTCTTCATGGCGGTCGCGTTCTACGTCGCGATCATCGTCAGCACGTCCATGGCGCTGCCGGCCTCCGAGCTCACGGGGCTGAAGCTGGTCACCGCCGATGCCTTCGCCGCCCTGACCGGCAGCACCGTGTGGGGCAAGGTCGTGATCGCCGGGGGGCTGGCCGGGATCATCACCTCCTGGATCGCGTTCCTCATGGGCGCCTCGCGGCTGCTGTGGGCCATGGCGAACTCCGGGATGCTGCCCCGCTGGTTCGGGAAGATGCACCCCAGGCACCGCACTCCTGTCAACGCGCTGCTGTTCATCGGGGTGCTCTCGGCGATCGCGCCGTTCTTCGGGGCCCCATGCTCAACTGGGCGGTCGATGCCAGCTCGCCCCTGATCGTGCTGACCTACGGTCTCGTGGCGGTCACGTTCGTGATCCTGCGGCGCACGCAGCCGCAGATGGACCGCCCGCTGCGCATCGGCGGCAAGGGGCGCGGCGGCGTGGTGATCGGGGCCGTGGCCGCCGTGCTGTGCGCGGCCCTGCTGCTGGTCTACATCCCCGGGCTCACCCCGATCTCCGTGACGCTGGCCTGGCAGTCGTATCTCATGCTCGGCGTCTGGCTCCTCGCCGGCGTCGTGCTGATGCTGCGCCTGCCGCGCGGCATCCGCCCGGGCCCGGAGGCCGAGGAGGAGCTCAAGGCGGCCCTGCAGCGCCGCCGCGACGGCTGAGCCCGCGGCCGGGCCCGCTCCGTAGAGTGGAGACGACCACCGACGAGAGGACCCCGCCCGCCATGAGGCTCTACCTGATCCGTCACGGGCAGACCCCGTCCAACGTGCAGCGCCTGCTGGACACGGGCGAGCCCGGCCCGGGCCTGACCGAGCTCGGCCGGCAGCAGGCGGAGGCGCTGCCGGAGGCCCTGGCCGGCGCTGGGATCGAAGCCCTCTACGCCTCGAGCCTCGTGCGCACCCAGCTCACGGCTCGGCCGCTGGCCGACGCGCTGGGCCTCGAGCCCGCCATCCGCCCGGGCCTGCGCGAGATCGGAGCCGGGGACCTGGAGATGGCCGGCGACGATGCCTCCGTGCGCACCTACCTGAGCACGGTGTTCGGCTGGGGGCAGGGCCGGATGCACGAGGCAGTTCCCGGCTCCGGGGAGGACGGTCACGACGTCCTGCGCCGCTTCGACGAGGTCGTGCAGGAGGTCCTGGACTCCGGTGTGCAGACGGCCGCCCTGTTCTCGCACGGCGCCATGATCCGCGCCTGGAGCGCCTCGCGATGCCGGAATCTCAGCCCCGCGTTCGTTGCGCGGGAGGGACTGGGCAACACCGGAGTGGTCGTGATCGAGGGCGATGGCAGCACCTGGGCGGCGCTGAGCTGGCAGGATGCCTCATTGGGCCCCAAGGCCGTGGACTCCGACGACGACGGCCCCGCCGCCGAGCCCCTGGATCCTTCCGAGATCAAGGGCTGAGACCTCCTCCGGGGAGCCTTGTGCTGTCAGCGAGACCCCCTAGGCTGAGAGGCAGAACACAGCGATCAGCTGAATCCGCGCCCACCGGCTGACGACCCAGGGCTCCTGCCCGCGAACCGGCGCGCTCACTTTGTCGAAAGGCTGTACTCCATGACCGCTTCGCAGTCCTCCTTCGCCGATGCCTCACCCGACCAGCGCCAGGAGATCATCCGCGATCTGCTCGAGCGCACCCCCAAGGGGATCCTGATCGAAGGGACCTGGCGCGATGCCTCCGGCGGCGAGACCTTCGACGTCGAGAACCCCGCCACCGGCGAGGTCCTGGCCTCCATCGCCTCGGGTACCGAGAAGGACGCGCTGGCCGGGCTGGACGCAGCCTCGGCCGCACAGGAGGACTGGGCCCGCACCCCGGCCCGCGGGCGCGCGGAGATCCTGCGCCGCGCCTTCGACCTGGTCCAGGAGCGCCGGGAGGACCTGGCGCTGCTGATGACCCTGGAGATGGGCAAGCCCTTCGCGGAGGCCCTGGGAGAGGTCACCTACGGCGGCGAGTTCCTGCGGTGGTTCTCGGAGGAGGCCGTGCGCCACTACGGCCGCTACGCCGACACCCCGGAGGGGAACCTGCGGATGGTCGTGCGCCACAAGCCCGTGGGCCCGGCGCTGCTGATCACGCCCTGGAACTTCCCGCTGGCCATGGCCACGCGCAAGATCTCCCCCGCGGTCGCCGCCGGCTGCACCATGGTGCTCAAGCCCGCGCGCCTGACCCCGCTGACCTCGCTGTACTTCGCGCAGATCATGCTGGATGCTGGTCTGCCCGCCGGCGTGCTCAGCGTCGTGCCCTCGGCCTCGGCCTCCTCCATCTCCGAGCCGCTGATGCAGGACGAGCGCCTGCGCAAGGTCTCGTTCACCGGCTCCACCGGCGTGGGCAAGAACCTGCTCAAGGCCGCCGCGGACAACGTGCTGCGCACCTCCATGGAGCTCGGCGGCAACGGGCCCTTCCTGGTCTTCGAGGACGCCGACCTGGACAAGGCCGTGGCAGGTGCCCTGGCCGCCAAGATGCGCAACATGGGAGAGGCCTGCACCTCCGCCAACCGCATGCTGGTCCACGAGTCCGTGGCCGAGGAGTTCGGCCGCCGCCTGGCCGAGGCCATCGGCGCCAAGAAGGTGGGCGACGGCACCGAGGACGGCTCGGAGGTCGGTCCGCTGATCGAGAAGAAGGCGCTCGAGTCCATCTCCTCGTTCGTGGACGATGCCGTCGAGCGCGGCGCCACGGTGCTGACCGGCGGCGAGCGCATCGGCGAGAAGGGCTACTTCTACGCTCCCACCGTCCTGGCGAACGTCCCCCGCGACGCCCGTGCGGCCTGCGAGGAGATCTTCGGCCCCGTCGCCCCGATCCTCACCTTCACGGATGAGGACGACGCCGTGGCCCTGGCCAACTCGACCGAGTACGGCCTGGCCTCCTATGTCTTCACCGAGGACCTCAAGCGCGCCCATCGCATCGGCGATCGACTGGACTTCGGCCTGCTGGGGCTCAACGTCGGCGTGATCTCCAATGCCGCCACCCCGTTCGGCGGCATCAAGCAGTCCGGCATGGGCCGCGAGGGCGGAGCCGAGGGCATCGAGGAGTACACGGAGGTCCAGTACATGGGCATGGAGAACCCGTGGAGCTGAGCCTCCCGCTCACCGACGCGACCGCCCTGCAGGATGCCCTGCAGGGCGGTCGCGCCTCTGCCCGGGACGTGGCCGCTGCCGCACTGCGTCGGGCGCGCGCCGCGGAGTCGGACCAGCACGGCCCTGCGCTGGGCGCCTTCGTGCACCTGGAGTCTGGGGAGGCAGCGGACGAGCGCGCCACCGCACTGGACGCCCTGCCTGCCGCGCAGCGCGGACGCTGGCACGGGATGCCCATGCCGCTCAAGGACCTGCACGACGTCCAGGGCCAGCCCACGACCTCGGGCTCCCGCGCCGTGGCCGCGGAGGGGCGGGACTGCGCGCCGGTCGCGGAGGCCGACGACGAGACCGCGCAGCTGCATCGCGCCCTGGGCGCGCAGCTGCTGGGCAAGACTCAGGTGCCCGAGTTCGGGCTCAACTGCTACAGCCAGAACCTGCTGGGACCGGTGACCCGCAATCCGTGGGACCTGCAGGCCGATCCCGGGGGCTCCTCCGGCGGGCAGGCCGCCGCGGTGGCCGCCGGGATCATCCCCGCTGCCGTGGGCTCCGACGGCGGCGGCTCCATCCGCATTCCCGCGGCCGCCTGCGGGCTGATCGGGCTCAAGCCCGGCCGCGGCACGGTGCCCACCGGAGACGGTCTGCGCGATCACGGGATGCTCGCGGTCAACGGGCCGATCGCACGCACGGCCTTGGATGCCGCACTGGTCTTCGACGGCCTCACCCAGCCCGCACCCGGAGCCGTCGGGGACAATCGCAGCTTCCGACCCGTCTGCTCGCCGGGGGCTGCGGCTGCGCGGGATCCGTGGGGGCCGCCGTCGTCCGGGCCGCCGTCGGACCTTCCTGCCGGGCCGGGGCCGGCGGTGCAGGCCGTGCGGCTTGCACAGCAGGGCGAGCCGCCGTGGGGCAGCCGGTCGCTGTCGATCGGCGTGAGCATCTCCTCGGCCTTCGAGGCCGCGCACCCCACGCCGGTGTCCCTGCAGGCCGCTGAGGCTCTGCAGGCGGGCGTCGACGTCCTGCGCGCAGCGGGTCACGACGTCCAGGAGGCCGACATCCGCCACCACCCCGCCTACCCGGAGGCCTTCTTCCAGCTGTGGACCGCCTCCGTGGGCGCTGCGCCGCTGAGTCCCGAGCAGGAGCCGCTGCTCACCGGGCTGGCGCAGGAGTACCGCCGCCGCGCGGGCCAGCGCACGGCATCTGATCTGGTGAGAGCCATCCGCACGCTGCGGGACATGGAGCGCCGTGCGCTGCAGGACTGGGACCGCTGGGATGTCGTGATGACCCCGGCGCTGGCCCAGACGCCCAGGCCCCACGGCTGGTGGTGGGAGGGCTTCGAGCCCACCGATCCCGCCTCCGCCGATCAGGACTACGAGCGCCAGTGCCGCTACACCCCCTGGACCTCGCTGATCAATGTGATCGGACTGCCCGCCGTCGTCGTCCCCACGACGATCGTGCGCTCGGAGGTCACCGGCGCTCAGGTGCCCATGGGGATCCAGCTCATCGGCCGGCCCGGTGCGGAGATCGGACTGCTCGTGCTCGCCGACCGGATCACCTCCGGGCTCGACCCAGCCCTCCGCGAGTGCCTGGCCGCCCCGCCCCAGGAGCGCTTCCGTGCGATAGCGTGATCCCCGAGCCCGTCCCACCGCAGAAGGAGACCCCCATGATCTTCATCGTCGTGAAGTTCCCCGTGAAGCCCGAGCACTCGGCCCAGTGGCCGGAGATCTCCCGCGAGTTCACCGAGGCCACCCGCGCCGAGCCCGGCAACCGGTTCTTCGACTGGTCGCGCTCGGTCGAGGACACCAACGAGTTCGTCCTGGTCGAGGGCTTCGACGACGACGCCGCCGAGGCCCACGTGAACTCGGATCATTTCCAGAAGATGCAGCAGGAGTTCCCGCAGTACCTGGCCGCCACCCCGCAGATCATCTCGGAGCAGATCAGCGCCGACGGCTGGGGCGAGATGGGCGAGATCAAGGTCGACTGACCCACGCCGTCATGCGGAGTGACGTGCATCACAGGGGCGTACTCTGAGCCTGCCGCGCTTCGGCCGCGCTCGTGCTCTGCGTGGTCCATGCCTTCCGCGGCTTCGGCATGATCGGCGGCGCCTGCTGAGCTGAGCCGACCCCGTCGCCTGCATCGGCTGGCCCCGTGAAGTGCGCTGAAGGACTCCGTTGTCCTGGACACACGCATCCTTGAGGAGGAGCCATGTCGAAGATCGTCATCCTGGGCGGCCACGGAGCCGTCGCCATGATCGCCGGGCGCAAGCTGGTCGAGGCAGGGCACCAGGTCACCTCGGTGATCCGCTCCGCCGACCAGAAGACGGAGATCGAGGCCATCGGCGCCACGCCGCTCGTCCTCGACCTGCAGGAGGCGAGCACCGAGCAGCTCGATGCCGCGATCGCCGGCCACGACGCCGTCGTGTGGGCCGCCGGAGCAGGCGGGGCTGGCCCGGAGACCACGTTCGCCGTGGACCGCGATGCCGCCCAGCGCTCGATCGACGCCGCGCAGCGCGCAGGCGTCAAGCGCTACGTGATGGTCTCCTACCAGGGCTCCACGCTCGAGCACGGCCTGAGCGAGGACCACGGGTTCTACCCCTACGTTCAGGCCAAGGCCGAGGCGGATGAGACCCTGCGCCGCTCCGACCTGGACTGGACCATCCTGGGCCCCGGCTTCCTCACCGACGACGAGCCGACCGGCACGATCGGACTCGGCCCCCTCGAGGAGTTCGGCGGCGACCGCGAGTCCGCCGGACCGAACGGGGAGCGGAACATCTCCCGCAGCGACGTCGCCCAGACGATCGTCGACGCCCTGGACATGACGGAGACCGTCGGGAAGTTCATCGAGTACGGCCGCGGGGACACCCCCATCCGCGAGGCGCTCGCGCGCTGATCGGGCTCGCCCCGGTCGATGAGGCTCGCCGAGCTTCCGTCAGGACCCGACGGCAGCCGGCGGGCCTCAGCTCACCTGCATGCCCGTGGCGATCATCGTCGCAGCGAACAATCCGAGTACTCCCAGGACCAGCCCGACGATGCCGCCGATCAGCAGGAACGGCGAGACGACGCCCGCCACGACCCACACCAATGATCCGATGACGGTGAACCATGCGGCGGGCCGAGCGGCACGGGAGACTGCGGCGGACATAGAAGGTGACAGGCCTCGCTGAGATCGGGACGGCGCCTCACTGCAGTGCCGCGACGTGGGACAGTATCCGCATGAGAATCCTGTCGACCCTGATCACCATCGTCATCACCCTGGTGGTGGCCAACCTCCTGCTCGGCGGAGTGCAGAACTCGTTCCTGCGCATCGCCGCCGTCATCGTGATCGCGCTGATCGTGGGCGCCATCGTGAACCGCGTGATCCCCAGCGGCCCGAGCCGCAGCCCCGAGCGCCGCCGCTGATCAGCGCTGACGGCTGGGGTCAGTCGTCGCTCGCCGCCTCCGGGGTGGTGTGCCCCTCGAGCAGCCCCGCATCTCTGCCGCCCCCGAGAGGCCGATTCCGCACCTCTTCTTCATCGAGTGGGAGATTCCCCGCCGATTGCGCGTCGACGCGGTGCAGAAGCGGCCAGTCGCGGCGCTTGCGGTGAGGAATCGGCCACTCGTCGAGTTGACGGTGGCAGGGACGGCGGGACCGGGACGACGGGGCTGTGGCCGCCTCGAAGGCGGTGCGCCCCGGTGCGGGCGTCGGTGTGACATTGGATACTGGGGATATGACTCGACGCGTGATCATCGACTGCGATCCGGGCGTGGATGACGCCCTGGCCCTCATGCTCGCCCACGGCAGCTCGGAGCTGGACGTGACCGCGGTGACCGTGGTGGGCGGCAACCAGACCCTCGAGAAGGTCACCCGCAACGCCCTGGCGCTGACGGAGGCCATCGGCCTGGACGCGCCGGTGGCAGCCGGGGCCGCGGACCCGCTCGAGCGCCAGCCGCAGACCGCCGGCCACGTGCACGGCGACACCGGCCTGGGACAGCTCGTACTGGCCGAGCCGCAGGCGCAGCTTTCGGACGAGCACGCGGTGGACCTCATCATCCGCGAGCTCCGGGCGGCCGAGCCGGGCACGCTGACGCTGATCGCCCTGGGCCCGCTGACGAATCTGGCGCTGGCGGCGCAGAAGGCCCCGGAGGTCGTCGAGCGCGTCCGCGAGGTCGTGCTCATGGGCGGGGCGATCGCCGACGGCAACATCACGCCCGTGGCCGAGTTCAACATCGCCGTGGATCCGGAGGCCGCGCGCATCGTCTTCGCCGCAGGCTGGCCGGTGACCATGGTGGGCCTGGACGTCACGCACCAGGCCGTCGCCACGCAGGACATCGAACGATCGTTCGCGGATCTCGGCACCGACGCAGGACAGATCGCCGTGGACCTCATCTCCAGCTACCGGGCGGCTTATCAGGACAACCAGGACTTCTCGGATCCGCCCTGCCACGACCCCGTGGCCGTCGCCGCCGTGATCCGCCCCGAGCTGCTGACGCTGCGCCGCGCGCCGATCGACATCGAGTGCTCGGGCGAGCTGACCACCGGCATGACCGTCGTCGACCGGCGCGGCCCGGAGGACCCGGACCTGCTCACAGCCGCCGCCACGGGCCTGGACGTCGACGGCTTCTGGGAGCTCGTCCTGGAGGCCACGGCTCGGCTGCAGGTCGGCGAAGGCGCCCTGCCGGAAGCCCAGCGGCGCATCCCTGAGATGGTCGAGACCTCCGACGGCGGAACGCAGGACACCGACGACAGCCACCAGCCAGGAGCCGCACGATGACCGACCGCTACCCCGCCACCGACGGCGACGTCGTCATCATCGGCTCGCTGAACGCCGATCTGGTGGTGCGCACCCAGCGCCATCCCGAGCCGGGCGAGACCGTCCAGGGCGGCCCGCTGAGCACGGCTCCCGGCGGCAAGTCGGCCAACCAGGCCGCCGCGGCGGCTCGGCTCGGCGCCCGTGTGCGGATGGTCGGCGCGGTGGGCGATGACCCCCACGGCCAGATGCTCCTGGAGTCGCTCGAGGGCCACGGCGTGGACACCGCCCACGTCGCATCCCTGTCAGACACCGCCACCGGCACCGCCGTCATCACCGTCTCCGAGGACGGCGAGAACACGATCGTCATCTCCCCCGGCGCCAACGGAGAGGTCGCCCCGGAGCGCATCACCCCGGAGCTCTTCGACGGTGTGCGCACGCTCGCGCTGACCTTCGAGATCCCGGCCGAGACCGTGATCGCCGCCGCCCGCGCAGCGCACGACGCCGGCGTGACGGTCGTGCTCAACCCCTCCCCCTTCCGCCAGCCCGAGCCCGAGCTGCTCGAGCGCACCGACCTGCTCGTGGTCAACGCCCACGAGATGGCGCAGCTCAGCGGCACCGAGATCCCCGACGACGACTCGCAGTGGCAGCGCGCCGGGCAGCGCCTGGCCGAGACCACCGGAGTGGCGGATGCCGTCGTGACCCTGGGCCCGGACGGCGCGGTCCTGATGCGCACCCGCGACGGGCGGACGCAGGCGCAGCGGGTCGCCGGTCATCGGGTGCAGGCGGTCGACACCACGGGCGCAGGCGACTCCGTGACGGGAACGCTGGCCGCAGCGCTGGCCGCCGGCGCCGAGCTCCCGGCGGCCGTCGAGCTGGCCATGCGCGTGGGCGCGATCGCCACGCGCAGCGAGGGCGCGCAGCCGTCGTACCCGTCCCGGGCGCAGCTGGACGAGCTCTGAGCGGTACCGGACGAACTGACCACAACTCGGTCAATCGCGTGACCGGCCCCACGTGGGCTGACTACTCTGAGAGGCATGACTGATCGCGCGGGCACCGTCGCCCTTCCCGAAGACCTCGTCGACCTCTCCGAGCTGCTCGAGGCCTACGCCTCGCGCACCCCGGATCTCTCGGATCCCGGCCAGCGGGTCGCCTTCGGCACCTCCGGGCACCGCGGGTCCTCCCTGAAGTCCTCGTTCAACGACGCCCACATCGCCGCCATCACGCAGGCCATCGTGGAGTACCGCGCGCAGGAGGGCACCACCGGCCCGCTGTTCATGGGCCAGGACACGCATGCGCTCTCCGCCGTGGCCCAGGACACCGCCCTGCAGGTGCTGGCCGCCAACGGCGTGACCGTCCTGCTGGACTCCCGCGACGGCTACACGCCCACCCCGGCGCTGTCGCACGCGATCCTGACCTACAACAAGGACCGCGAGCGCGATCTCGCCGACGGCATCGTGATCACCCCGTCGCACAACCCGCCGGCCGACGGCGGCTTCAAGTACAACCCCACCCACGGCGGCCCCGCCGACACCGACGCCACCGGCTGGATCGCCGATCGCGCCAATGAGCTGCTCGAGGGCGGCAACGCAGACGTCAAGCGCATTCCGCTCGAGGAGGCGCGTGCCGCGGAGACCACCCAGTCGTTCGACTACCTGGACAGCTACGTCTCCGCGCTGCCGGAGATCATCGACCTCGAGGCCATCAAGCGCGCCGGTGTGCGCATCGGCGCAGACCCCATGGGCTCGGCCTCGGTCGCGTACTGGAAGGAGATCGGCGAGCGCTTCGGGCTGGACCTCACCGTGGTCAATCCGGAGGTCGACCCCCAGTGGGCGTTCATGACCCTGGACTGGGACGGCAAGATCCGCATGGACTGCTCCTCCCCCAGCGCCATGGCCTCGCTCATCCAGCAGCGCGACAAGTACGACATCGCCACCGGCAACGACGCCGACTCCGACCGTCACGGCATCGTCACCCCGGACGCCGGGCTGATGAACCCCAATCACTACCTGGCCGTGGCGATCGACTACCTCTTCGCCCACCGCGACGGCTGGCAGGAGGACGCCGGGATCGGCAAGACGCTGGTCTCGTCGTCGATCATCGACCGCGTGGCCGAATCGCTGGGCCGCCGCCTGGTGGAGGTCCCCGTGGGCTTCAAGTGGTTCGTTCCGGGCCTGCTCGACGGCTCCCTGGGCTTCGGCGGCGAGGAGTCCGCCGGTGCGTCGTTCCTGCGCAAGGACGGCTCCGTGTGGACCACCGACAAGGACGGGATCATCCTGGCGCTGCTGGCCGCGGAGATCATCGCGGTGACCGGCAAGACCCCGTCGCAGCGCTACGCGGAGCTCACCGAGCAGTACGGGGCCCCGGTCTACCAGCGCATCGACGCACCCGCCGATCGCGAGCAGAAGGCGGCGCTGAAGAAGCTGTCGCCCGAGCAGGTCACCGCCGAGACCCTGGCCGGCGACCCCATCACGGCCAAGCTCACCGAGGCTCCCGGCAACGGCGCGCCCATCGGCGGGCTCAAGGTCACCACGGACCGCGCCTGGTTCGCCGCGCGCCCGTCGGGCACCGAGGACGTCTACAAGATCTACGCCGAGTCCTTCGTGGACGAGGAGCACCTCAAGCTCGTGCAGCGCGAGGCCAAGGCGCTGGTCGACGGCGTGATCGGCTGACCCTTCGGAACTGACGACGCACATGGGCGCCCCCTCGGTCTCGAGGGGGCGCCCATGTGCGTCCTGGACCTCGCATGCCCGGTTGGTGACGGATCTGCACCCCATCAGCGGTGATGGGGTGCAGATCCGTCACCAACCGCGTCCCCTGGAGGGATCCGCTGTCCGGGCGGCGTCCCTGCCGGCTGGACAGCGCTGACGCCGCACCAGCGCAGCCCATCAGGTGCGATGGGGCGCGCTGGTGCGGCCTACACGGCGTCGCAGGGCGGCAGCGCCTCGACGGATCCGTCGGCGCCCGTGCGCGTGGGATACCTGCCGATCACCAACGCCACCCCGCTGCTGATCGGGCACGCCAACGGCTACTACGAGGAGGCCGGCGTCCCGGTCCAGGCCCCAGTGCTGTTCCGCAGCTGGTCCTCGCTGGCCGGGGAGTCGATCGCGATCCCGGCCTGGTGGTCCGTGCACAACGTGGTCGTGCAGCAGATGCTGCGCGGCGCCGGGCTCACCCCGATCATGCGCCGCACCCCGTCGGCGGACGAGGGCACCGTGCAGCTGCTGTCCATGGCGCCCTCGGACATGCTCCCCGCCCTGAACAACGGGGTGATCGGCGGATACACGGTGGTCGATCCCTTCAACGCGGCCGCGGCGGCGCAGTCCGTCGGCGGGATCCAGCGCTTCCTGGGCGATGCATGGCGCGATCACGTGTGCTGCGTGGTGCTGCAGGACGCTGCCACGAGCCTGTGGCGGCTGCTGTGCGGATTGGCGATCGCGGCGGTCTGGCCAGTCGCGCTGAACACCGCCTCCGGCGTGGCCGCGCTGGATCCGCTGCATGTGCGAGTGGCCCGGACTCTGCGGGCCACCCGCCCGGAGATCCTGCGCGCCGTGGTGCTGCCGAGCATCCGCCCCTTCACCATGACGGGCGTGCGCCTGGCGCTGGGCATCGCGTGGGTCGTGATCCTCCCGGCCGAGATGCTCGGCGTGTCCTCGGGACTCGGCTATGAGATCCTCAATGCTCGCGATCGCCTGGCCTACGACGAGATGCTCGTGGTCATCCTCCTCATCGGGCTGATCGGCATCGCGCTGGACGCCCTGGCGCAGTGGCTGCTGCGCGAGCGCTCGAGAGGCTGATCGCATGGAGCTCGCCCAGCTGCCGGGCCTGGCACTGATCTGGATGGTCGCCGTGGCGGCACCCGGTCCGGACATGGTCCTGGTGCTCCAGCAGTCCATCACGCGCTCGCGCCGGGCCGGTCTGCTGGCGGCGCTCGGCATCACGACGGGGGCGACCGTCTGGCTGCTCGGCGCCCTGTTCGGGCTCTCCGCGCTGCTGCAGGCTCTGCCCTGGCTGATGAGCTGGCTCGAGCTGCTGGGCGGTCTCATGCTGATCCTCATCGGCGCCACCGGTCTGCGGTCCTGGCGGGCCGCGCGCCGACGCGGCGCCTCCTCGGACGCCACGACCGCGCAGCAGCAGGCTGTCGGACGGGACCGCACGGCCGCTCCTGCCGGAGCGGATGCCTATCTGCGTGGCCTGGCCACCAACCTGTCGAACCCCAAGGCGCTCGTGTTCTTCGGGGCGATCTTCTCCCCGTTCCTCACCAGCAGGATCGTCAGCCTCCAGACGGGGATCGTGGTCGGGACCCTGATCGTGCTCACCGTCGTGTGGTTCGGGCTCATGGCGCTGGCGGCCTCGCAGCGGCGACTCGCCCCGGTGATCGACCGCTTCCGCTCGGGCTTCGACGTGATCGCCAGCTGCTTCTTCATCGCCGTCGGCCTGGGCTTCGTCCTCACCGCGCTCGTGCACCTGCTCGGCTGAGCCGCCTTCCCCCGACAGGCCGTGACGACGACACGACTTCCCGACGGCCGCCGCATCGTCGCGGTCGGGGCCGTCGCGGGCCCCGGCCTGCGGCTACTCTGATCCGCGATCATCGCGCGTCCGCCTCCACGGCTCGCGCCCCCGCTCACTCCTCCAGGAGATCGCCCATGAGCAGCTCCGCTCCCCGGCCGGACCAGCACCGCTCCGGCCCCGACTCGTCCCCCAGCTCCGACTCGTCCCGTGACCCGGAGGCCTCCCGCCGCACCGAGGAGGCCACCGCCGAGCGCGGCTTCCTGGCCAGGGCCGGGCTGAGCTGGTCGCTGCACGGCGACGGCCGCAACGTGGCCGCCGGCGCCGTCGTGCACCCGCAGCAGCGGCTGTCCTGGCCGCGCACCATCGGCATCGGCGCCCAGCACGTGGTGGCCATGTTCGGGGCGACCTTCCTGGTCCCGCTGATCACGGGCTTCCCGCCGTCGACCACCCTGTTCTTCTCCGGGCTGGGCACGATCCTGTTCCTGGTGGTCACGCGCGGGCTGGTCCCGTCGTACCTGGGCTCGTCGTTCGCGTTCATCGCCCCGATCTCTGCGGCCATCGGCCAGTACGGCCCCGGCGGCGCGCTGGGCGGCGTGGTCATGGCGGGCGCCGCCCTGTTCCTGATCGGCGTGATCGTGCAGGTGGCCGGCACCGGCTGGCTCTCAGCGCTGATGCCCCCGCTGGTCACGGGCACGATCGTGGCGCTGATCGGCTTCAACCTGGCCCCTGCGGCCAAGGACAACTTCATGCTCGCGCCCACCACGGCGCTGGTGACCCTGCTGGCGATCATCCTCACGTCCGTGCTCTTCCGCGGGATCCTGGGCCGGCTGTCCATCCTGGTGGGCGTGGTGATCGGGTATCTCACGGCGGTGGTGCGCGGGGAGGTCGATTTCTCAGCGATCAGCGCCGCCTGGGAGGCCGAGGGCCTGCTGGGGCTGCCGCAGTTCCATGCCCCGGAGTTCCACGTCTCGCTGATCGGGCTGTTCGTGCCGGTGATCCTGGTGCTCGTGGCCGAGAACATCGGGCACGTGAAGTCGGTGGCCCTGATGACCGGTCAGGACCTGGATCCCGTGCTGGGGCGCACGATCATGTCCGATGGCCTCGCGACCATCCTGGCCGGCTCCGGCGGCGGCTCCGGCACCACCACGTACGCCGAGAACATCGGCGTCATGGCCGCGACCAAGGTCTACTCGACGGCCGCCTACTGGGTCGCGGCGATCGTGGCCCTGCTGCTGTCGTTCTTCCCGGTCTTCGGCGCCGCGATCGCCACGGTTCCGCCGGGCGTGCTGGGCGGTGCCGCCACGGTGCTCTACGGCATGATCGGCATGCTCGGCGTGCGCATCTGGGTGCAGAACCGCGTGGACTTCTCCCACCCGGTGAACCTCACGACGGCAGCCGTGGCCATGATCATCGGCATCGCCGACTACACGTGGGATGCGTTCGGGATCCAGTTCGCGGGCATCGCCCTGGGCACCGCGGCCACCCTGGTGGTCTTCCACGGCATGCGCGGGATCGCCCTGTGGCGCGGCACCGCCGGCGGCGATCCGCTCACCCCGGACCGCGCGAGCACCCCGCACGACCAGGCCTCCCCGCTCGGCTGACCCTTCCCCGCACCGCCGAGTGGATCCCCAGTTGCGCTGTTCGCCCCGATAGCGCAACTGGGGATCCACTCGGCGCAGTGAGGGGGGGGGTTAGGGGCGGGTGCGCAGCTGTCCGGGCTGATCGAGCACGCGGCGGATGGCCTCCACATCGACCTCGCTCACCGTGGCCGGCGACCACTGCGGCTCGTCCTGCTTGTCGATCATGGTGCAGCGCACGCCCTCGGCGAAGTCCGGGGAGACGATCGTGTCCGCGGCCAGCGCCAGCTCGCGCTCCAGGCACTCCTGCAGCGACTCGGCCTCCGCCCCGCGCTCCAGCAGCTCCCACGTGCGCACCAGCGACGACGGCGACGCCCCCGCCAGGTCCTCGGCCGGGGCCTTGACCAGGATCTCGCCCAGGGTGTCCGCACCGTAGAGCTCCTCGATCTCCTCCCAGCGCTCGGGCAGCGAGGCCTCCGGGATGCCGTCGTTCTCCCCCGGGCCGGCCGAGTGCTCGGCGACGGCGGCGGCGACGCCGTCACTGACCACGGCCTCCTTGAAGGCCTCGAGCCGCGACTCAGGCACGAAGTTGTCGGCCAGCCCGATCGCCAGCGCGTCCGGCCCGGAGATCCGAGCGCCGGTCAGGCCCATCCAGCGGCCTACGCCCAGCGACGGACCGCGGCCCAGCAGCGAGACCCGCGGCAGGAACCACGAGGCGCCGATGTCCGGGAAGAATCCGATCGCCGTCTCCGGCATGCACATCACGGTCGTGTCGGTGACGATGCGGTGCGAGCCGTGCACGGAGATGCCCATGCCGCCGCCCATCGTGTAGCCCTCCATGACCGCGACGTACGGCTTGGGGTACTGCGCGATCACCAGGTCGAGCGAGTACTCGTCGGTGAAGGCGGCCACGCCGTCCTCGAAGCGGTCGTCGAGCACGGCGTCGCGGATCTGCCGGATGTCGCCGCCGGAGCAGAAGGCGCGCGGGGCGGAGGTGGTCACGAGCACCTGGGTGACGGCGTCGTCGTCCCGCCAGGCCCACAGGGCCTCCAGCATGTCGCGGTACATGCGCGCCGTGAGCGCATTGAGGGCCTTGGGGCGGTCCAGGACGATGATCCCGGTGCCGTCCCGCACCTCGGTGCGCACGTAGGCCTCGGAATCGGGGGCGGGTTCGCTCGCTGCGTTCTGCGTCATGATCACCACAGTAGGAGCGCGCACCTGCCGGGAGGCAGAGCCCGACGGCGGTTGCCGCCGCAGTTCCCGTCGACGGCCCCCTCAGCCGATCAGGCGCCCTTTCATCTCCGGGAGCAGGAGCCCGGCGATCGCCGCGATCGCGAAGGCCGCCGAGAACACCCCGAAGACCACCGGCATGCCGCCGGCGACGAACAGCACGGGGACGATCAGGGGCGCTGCGATCGAGGCGATGCGCCCCACTCCTGCCGCCAGCCCGGTGCCGGTGCCGCGCAGGGACGTGGGGTAGAGCTCGGGGCCGATCGCGTAGAGCGTGCCCCAGGCCCCGAGGTTGAAGAACGACAGGCAGCACCCGGCCGCGATCACCGCGGCCTCCGAATCCGCCAGCCCGAAGCCGATGGCGGAGGCAGCCGAGCCCGCCAGGAAGACCACCAGCGTCACGCGCCGTCCCAGGACCTCGATCAGCCACGCGGCCATGGCATAGCCGGGCAGCTGGGCGAGCGTGATGATCAGCGTGAAGCCGAAGGAGCGCACCAGGCTGTAGCCCTGCTCGACCAGCAGCGACGGGATCCACGTGAACGCCCCGTAGTAGGCCAGGTTGAGGCAGAACCACACCGTCCACAGCGCGAGCGTGCGCCGTCGCAGCCCAGCGGCGAAGATCGACGACGGCTGCCCCTGCTCGGGCTGTCCCTGCAGCGACGGATCTGCCGGTGCCTCGACCCTCGCGGAGTCGATCGCGGCTGCGGGCCGCTCGGCGGACCGGATCTCGGCCTCATCGCGCGCCGCCTCGACGGCCGCGGCGTCGTCGTGGTCGGAGCCCTCCCGGCGCCCGCCGTCGGTCTCGAAGTCGCGCACGACGCGCTCCGCCTCGTCATACCGGCCGCGCGATTCCAGGAAGCGCACGGACTCCGGCAGCCCGAATCGGACTACCAGGGCGTAGAGGGCCGGCACCGCCCCGAGAGCCAGGGCCCAGCGCCAGCCGGAGTCTGAGGCCGCGACCACGAAGTACCCGATCGCCGCGGCGGCGATCCAGCCCAGCGCCCAGAACGCCTCGAGCCACACGACCACGCGGCCGCGGATGCGCCGCGGCGCGAACTCGGACACGAGCGTGGAGGCCACCGGCAGCTCCGAGCCCAGGCCGAGGCCCACGAGGAAGCGCAGGATGATCAGCGCCGTCACCGACATCGCCAGCGCGCTGGCCCCGGTCGCCAGGCCGTAGACCAGCAGCGTCAGGCTGAACACCGCTCGGCGTCCGATCCGATCCGCGAGCAGACCGCCCAGCGAGGCCCCCAGCGCCATGCCCAGGAAGCCCGCCGAGATGATCCAGGACCGGGTCTGCGCGTCGAGGCCCCACTGCTGTGCCAGGGCGGCGATCACGAAGGAGATCAGGCCCACGTCCATGGCATCCAGCGCCCAGCCGATGCCGGAGGCTCCGAGCAGCCGGCGATGCCGCCCGTTGAAGGGCAGCCGGTCGAGGCGCTCGGTGCGCGTGGGGCCATGGACGGTCTGCGTGTTCACGAGCCTGCTCTCTGTGGGGGCGTGCCGGGGTCGGCCGCACGGATGGGGTCCGCGCCGCCGGTCACAGCGTCAGCACGTGCTCCAGCAGATCGCGCGTGTACTCGCTGTCCGGACGGGCCAGGACGTCCTCGGTGAACCCATGATCCACGATCCGGCCCTTCTGCAGCACCGCCAGGCGGTGAGCGATGTGCCGGGACAGCGTGATGTTGTGCGTCACGAACAGCATGGCCATGCCGGTCTCGTCCTGGATCTCGCGCAGCAGCTCGATCACCGCGGCCTGCACGGAGACGTCCAGCGCCGAGGTCACCTCATCGCACACCAGCACCGACGGGGCGCTGACCAGCGCGCGGGCAATCGCCGCGCGCTGCCGCTCGCCGCCGGAGAGGTCACCGGGTCGGCGGTCGATGTAGGAGCGGCCGAGCCGGACCTGATCCAGCGCCACGGAGACCGCCTCGCGACGCTGCGCCGAGGACATCCCGCCGCCCATCTGCAGCGGCACGGCCAGGGACTCGCCGATCGTGCGCCGGGGGTTCAGCGACGAGAACGGCGACTGGAAGATGTACTGTATGCGCCGACGCTGCTCCGCCGTGCGCTTGCGGGTGGTCTCGGCCAGCGGCTCGCCGTCCAGCAGCACCTGCCCGGTCCACGACGCCGCCGACAGTCCCGCGATGGCGCGGGCCAGGGTGGTCTTGCCGGAGCCCGACTCGCCCAGCAGCATCGTGGTCTGCCCCGAGTGCAGCTCCAGCCGCAGCCCGTCCAGCACCGTCTTGGGCCCGTACGACAGGCTCAGGTCCTCGACCGCCAGCAGGGGACGCGACGACGGCGTCGTCGCCTCCCGCTCGGACCGAGGCTCGGCCAAGGCCGTCGTCTCGGGCTCGGCCGTGGACGCCGAGGGGGCCGCGGTCCCCGCCGGGTCCTCGGTCGTGTCCGCGTCCTGCGCCCACGGGAGCGCGGCTGGGGCGCCGACCGCCGTTCCGGCTCCCGACGGTGCGTCCGAGGGCGCCTGCGCCGCGTCAGCCGCGCCCGCCCCGCCGCGCTGGCCGACCGGCAGGCCGCCGCCGATGCGCTTGCGGCCCTCGAGGTCCGGCACGGCCGCCACCAGGCGGCGCGTGTAGTCGTGGGTCGGGGCGCGCAGCACCTGCTCTGCCGAGCCGGCCTCCACGATGCGGCCCTTGAGCATGACCGCGACCTCGTCGGCGATCTGGGCGACCACCGCGATGTCGTGGGTGATGTAGAGCCCTGCGGCGTCGTGGCGGCGGGTCAGGTCGATGACCGTGTCCAGGACCAGATCCTGGGTGGCCACGTCCAGGCCCGTGGTGGGCTCGTCCAGGATGATCACGGCCGGGCGGGTCGCGAACGCCATGGCGATGCCGATGCGCTGCTGCTGACCGCCCGAGAGCTGATGCGGGTAGCGGCGCTGGGAGGCGGCGTCCGAGGGCATGCCCACCTCCTCGAGCACCTCGGCCACGCGCGCCGTGCGGGAGGCGGGGCCGTCGCCGTAGTCGTGGATGCGCAGGACCTCGGCGATCTGCTCGCCCACGCGCATGGACCCGTTGAGCGACAGCGCAGGGTCCTGCGGGACGTAGGCGATCGTGGACCCGCGAAGCCGCCGCACCTGCGCCGAGCTCAGCTCCGGGAGCTGCGCGCCGTCTGGGTGGAAGCGCGAGGCGCCCGGATGCAGCGTGATCGAGCCGCCGCGCAGCTCCAGGCCCGGCCTGAGGTACGACATGCACGCCAGGGCTGCCGTCGTCTTGCCGGAGCCGGACTCCCCCACCAGCGCCAGGATGCGCCCGGGGTGCAGCTCGAAGCCGATGTCGTGCAGGATCTGTCGTCCGCCCGTCACTCCGAGATCCAACCCGGACACGCTCAGGGCGGTCTCGACGGTGGCCGCCGACGACGGGTCCGCGGCGCGCCTGCCTTCTGCGCGCGATGCAGTGCTCGGGGTCATCGTCGTCCCTCCTCGGGGCTCGAGGCGGCATCGGATTCGGGAACCGCCGGGCCGCCCGCTGGTGCCGCGCCCTGTGCGCCGGCTCGGATGCCCTCGAGATCCTCCTCGACCACGGAGCTGCCGCCGGCCGAGGCGGCCGCGATGCCGTCGGCGATCAGGTTGGTGCCCACCGTCAGCACGGCGATCGCCAGCACGGGAAGCAGCACGCCCCACGGCTGGACGGCCAGGGCGATGCGGTTCTCGTTGATCATCAGGCCCCAGTCGGCGGTGGGCGGCTGCATGCCCAGACCCAGGAAGGACAGCGAGGCCAGCGCGCCGATCGAGTAGGTCATGCGCAGACCGAGCTCGACCATCAGCGGGCCCGTGACGTTCGGCAGGATGTCCTGGGCCAGGATCCGCCACTGCGGCACGGCGTACATGTGGGAGGCCAGGACGTAGTCCTCGCCCACCACGCCGACGGCGGCCGAGCGCATCACGCGCGCGGTGCGCGGCGCATGGGTCAGGCCGACGACCAGGATCAGCACCCAGCCCTTGGGGCCGAGCACGGTGACGGCCAGCATGGCGAACACGAGCTGCGGCAGCGCGAGTCCGATGTCGCCGATGCGCATGATCAGGGCATCGAGCCAGCCGCCGCGCATGGCCGCGACCATGCCCAGCACCGCGCCCAGGCCCACGCCCAGCACCGTGGCCGCCGCGGACCACAGCAGAAGGCGCCAGCCGCCTGCCAGCCAGCGGGAGAGGACGTCGCGGCCCAGGTTGTCAGTGCCCAGCGCCGCGCCGTCGGCCACGAAGGGCCGCCCCACGAACTCGGTGGTGGTGTGCCCCGTCAGCGCGGCGGCCAGGAACGGCCCGAGGATCGCCACGAGCAGCACGGCCCCGGTCAGGATCAGACCCGCCTTGGACTCCGTGCGGGCCAGGAATCGGCGGGTCAGGCTGTCTCGGACCGGGCCGCCGCCGATCGCGCCGGTCGAGGGGGCCCTGGTGGTGGAAGCGCTCATCGTCCCGACTCCGTTCGCAGCTTGGGATTGGCCAGGATCCCGACGACGTCGGCCAGCAGGTTGACCACCACGTAGAAAGCGGCGATCAGCAGCGAGATCGTCTGCACGACCTGGACGTCGCGGTTGTTCACCGCATCGACCATGGCCTGCCCGATCCCGGGATACCGGAAGAGGACCTCGATGACCACGATGCCGCCGGCCAGCCAGGCCAGCTGCATGGCCACGACCTGGGCCACCGGACCGATCGCATGGGGCAGGGCGTGGCGCAGGATGACCTGGCGCTCCGGCACGCCCTTGAGCCGGGCCATCTCCACGTAGCCGCTGGAGAGGACCTCGGTCATGGTCTGGCGCATCATGCGCACCATGTAGGGCACCACCACGAGCACGAGCGCGGCCACCGGCAGCACGAGCTGCAGCGGGAACTCCCACACCCGCGTTCCGGGGGCGGCCATGGTCACGGAGGGCAGGATCTGCAGCACGGTCGTGGAGAACAGCGCCACGAGCACGATGCCGACCACGAACTCCGGCAGCGAAGCGAGGATCATGGACCCGGTGTTCAGCGCGGTGTCCGAGGCGCGGCCGCGGCGCAGGGCGGCCCAGGTGCCCAGGGCGAGCCCCAGGGGCACGGCGATCACGGCGGCGATGGCCATGAGCACGAGCGAGTTGACGATCCGCTCGCCCAGCAGCGCGCTGATCGAACCGCCCGTGGCGGCGGAGACGCCGAGGTCCCCGGTGAGGATGCCGCCCAGCCAGTCGAAGTAGCGCTGCCACCAGGGCTGATCCAGCCCCAGCTGCGAGCGCAGGGCCTCGAGCCGCTCGGGGGTCGCCTGCTGGCCCAGGATCGCCTGGGCGGGATCGCCCGGCAGCAGCAGGGTGAAGACGAAGACGACGAAGGACACCGCCAGCAGGACCAGCACGGAGACCGCCAGCCGCTTCAGGATCATGCTCAGCATCTCTCAGGCCTCCCCGTCCGCGGCGTCGCCGGTCTCGATCCAGAGGTTCCGGAAGCGGAACGACGCGATCGGCATGCCCGATCGGTCGCTGGCCCCGCCGCCCACGTAGCGCTGATAGGCATCGGCCACGTCGAAGAAGCCGAAGATGATGTTGCCGCCCTCGTCGTGATGCAGCTGCATGGCCTGGCGGATCAGCTCGTCGCGATCGGCGTCGTCCAGGGTCTCGCGGGCCTGGGCCACGAGCTGCGTGAACTCGGGCTGGTCCCAGTGGGTCTCGTTGTACGGAGAGTCCGGCAGGGAGGTGTCCGCGGCCTGCGGCAGGAAGTTGCGCGTGTAGTAGAACGACTGCGCGAACGGGAACTCCAGGTAGCCCGAGCCGAAGAACGTGGTGGCATCGACCCTGCGCAGCGAGACCTCGATCCCGGCGTCGGCGGCCTGCTCGACGAAGACCGTGGCGGCCTCGACCGCACCGGCCTGGATCGGGGCGGTCACCAGCTCGACGCTCAGCCCGTCCGGGTGCCCGGCCTCGCTCAGCAGCTGCTTGGCGCGCTCGATATCGCGCTCGCGCTGCGGCAGGTCCAGCGGGTAGGCGGAGTCGAACGGCGAGTACATGTCGTTGCCGACCCTCCCCTGCCCGGCGAAGGCGACCTCGATCATCTGCTCGCGGTCGATCACGAGCTTGAAGGCCTCCCGCACCCGGGGGTCGTCGAACGGCGCCATGTCGGTGCGCATGGTGAACGGGACCCAGTTGCCGGTCTCGGAGGTGATCACCTGGATGCGGGGGTCCTCCGAGATCACGTGGACCAGCGGCAGCGGCACCTGCGCGATCACGTCCACCTGCGAGGACAGCAGCGAGTTCATCAGCGCGTCCTCGTCGTCGAAGTTCATCAGCAGGACCTCGTCCAGATGCGGACGGCCCTGCCAGTAGTCGTCGAAGGCCGTCAGCTGCGTGGTCCCGCCCGGTTCGAAGTCCGTGAGCCGGAACGGACCGGTGCCGATCGGGTCGGCGGGGTCGTAGTCCTGCGGCACGATGCCCATGACGTACTGGGCCAGCGCATCCGTGAGCACCGCGTCCGGGGAGCCCAGCACGAAGCGCACGGTGCGCTCGTCGACCTCCTCGACGGACTCGAGCGTGGCCAGCTTGCTGGACCCGCTCTTGGGATCCTCCGGGTTCATGATCCGTTCGAAGGTGAAGCGCACGTCCGCCGAGGTCAGCGGCCTGCCGTCGTGGAAGCGCACCCCTTCGCGCAGCGTGACCGTCCACTGATCGCCGGTCTCGTTCGGCTCGGCCGACTCGGCCAGCGACGGCACCACCTGATAGTCCGCGTCATAGGCGAACAGGGTGTCGTAGAGGTTGAACATGCGGGCGGCGTCGCCGGTGCCCAGGGGAACGTGGGCGTCGACGGTGTCCGAGGCGCCGCCTCCGGTGATCCCCACGCGCAGCGTCCCGCCCTCCACGGGGGTGTCGCCGGCCTCGAGCACCGAGGCCTCCGTTCCGCCGCAGCCGCTGAGCACGAGCCCGGCACCGCCGGCAGCCACGGCCAGCAGCCCTCGACGGCTCAGCCGAGGGGGTATCGGGCGAGCGGAGAGCGCAGACGAGGACAGGGGGACAGAGCGGAGCTGAGGGTCTGAAGCCATGGAGTCATCCGAGTGTCGAGCCCCGAGACGTGACGGGGCACTGCGCCCGGGCGATCGCAGCGGACCTGACCGGGTCGTGGGCAGAAGGATGCTCAGCTACGGGATGCTGCCGGAGCTGCGCTCATGGAAGCTCCAGTCGCGGCGGCGGGCCTGGAGGGTGGATCCGCTCACTGTCGTCATGATCCGCCTCCTTCAGGTGCGCGCGACCGCGGCACCGGGGTGGTGCCAGACCCATGAGGTCTCCTGCCGAGTCGCACGTCACACACTAGGCCCCGGGATGGACCGCGGCCAGGGCGGAGGGCTTGATTGCAGGCCTTGTCATGAGCGGGTGCTGCGGAGCCGAGGGCTCGGGTCGGGCGTCGCGGGCCTGCACGTCAGGCCCGAGCGGCCTCCTCGGCCAGCACGTCCATGGCCAGATCGGCGCGGTTCGTGACGATCGCGTCCGCCCCCTCATGCAGGAGGGTCCTCATGTCCTGCGGCTCGTCGACGGTCCAGACGTGCACCTGGACTCCGACCGCGTGGGCGCGCTCGATCAGTCGCTCGGTGATCAGGCGGCGATCGCGCAGGCGAGGACCGATCACCGGCAGCCCGATCAGCTCGGGGGCGAACCAGCGCCAGAACATGGGCACCTGCACGGCCTCGAACGGCGGGACCCAGCGCCCCGCCAGCCGGAGCACCACCGGCCACAGCCGCGGCACCAGGCTCAGGCAGATGATCATCAGCGCGGAGCCGAGGGACCCGGCCGACGAGCTCGGCACGGCCAGCCCGCGCTCGCGCAGGTGCTGAAGGGTCCGGCGCCGGCGGCAGTCCGAGAAGGACGCGATCCGCACGCGGTCCACGGCACCGGTGCGCTCCAGCAGCTCGGGCAGCGCCGCCACGGAGGCCTCGTCCTTCACATCGATGTTGAACCGGGCCTCCGGCATCTCCTCGAGCAGGTGCGCCAGCGTCAGCGGGGGCTCTCCCCCTGCCACGCTGAGCTCCATCATCTGGGCGTGGGTGTGATCGCCGACCTGCCCCGAGCCGTCGGTGACGCGGTCCAGCGAGCCGTCGTGGAAGACCATGACCACGCCGTCGCTGGTGGTGTTGACGTCGAGCTCGAGCCACAGGCAGCCGAGGTCCCAGGCGGCCTGGAAGGCGGTGAGGGTGTTCTCCGCTCCCGCGAGGGAGAAGCCGCGGTGGGCCATGACCGACGGCGTGGAGCCGTCCCTGTTGGTGTCGACGGCCGAAGGCGCCGTGCGGGATTCCATGCGCCGATAGTACGCACTTAGTTACCGACGAGTCACCAGAGTTCCGGGCAGTTGCCACGTGATTCCCGCGACGTGGTTCACAGGTCGGCGCGCACCGCCAGCAGCTGCTCGATGACCTGGGCGACGCCGTCGTCGTCGAAGCCGGGCGCGGTGCGCTCGACGGCCGCCACGACCGCCGGGTCCCCGGAGCTCAGGGCATAGCCGTACCCCGCCCACTGCAGCATCCGCAGATCGTTCGGCATGTCGCCGAAGGCCAGGACCTCATGGGCCTCGATGCCCCTCTGGCGGCAGTGCTCGGCCAGCGCCTCCGCTTTGGAGAGCCCGGTGCGCGCGATCTCTGCCAGGGGGGCCTGCGCCACGGAGTGCGTGACCGAGACCAGATCGGAGACCTCCTCGCTGACCGCGGCCACGAACTGCTGCGGATCGGCTCCGGGCAGGCGGGCGAGGAGCTTCACGACGCGGTCATCGGGCTCGAGCACCTGGGGCAGCGGGCCGATCCGAGCTCCCCTGATCCGAGTGCGGTCACCGACCAGCCAGTCCGGCTCGGCCGCCACGCCGCGCAGCGTCTCGGCGCTGAACACGGCCTGCGGGAAGAGTCGGCGCAGGCGCGCATGGACCTCGAGCGCCGTCTGGGCGCTGAGGGTCCTGCTGGAGACCACGGCCTCTTGGGCGAAGTCGTAGACGAGCGCCCCGTTGGAGCAGATGACGGCCCCGATGGGTGCCTGGTCCTCCCCGTCCGCACCCGGGGTGATCGACTCCCCCAGCTCATGGAGATCGCGCAGAGGATCCAGCCATCGCCACGGGCGCCCCGTGACGAAGATGATCGGGATCCCGGCCGCCTCGAGCTGTCTCAGGGCCTGCTGGGTCCGAGGCCGGAAGCGGAAGTCGTGGCCGATCAGCGTGCCGTCGAGGTCGCTGGCCACGAGACGGACCTCCCGGGCCATCCGCTGCGGATCCGGGCCCAGGAGGTCGGTCCGACTCATTTCTCCTCGTGGGTCCCGGTCAGGAAGGCCCGGCCGATGCCGTGGAAGAACAGGTTGAAGTTCAGCACGGCGGGCGAGGCGCCCTCCACGTCCAGGTGATCGGTGTCCACCGCGGTGACGCAGAAGATGTAGCGGTGAGGGCCGTGGCCGGGAGGCGGAGCCGCGCCCTCGAAGGCCTCGGAGCCGCCGTCGGCGCGGTGGCGCGTGGAGCCCTCCGGCGGGTTGGCGGCCGCACCGGTCTCCAGGGAGGTCACGTCCGCGGGGATGTTGGACAGCGCCCAGTGCCAATAGCCCGAGGGCGTGGGGGCATCCGGGTCGAAGGCCGTCACCACGTAGGAGCGGGTGCCCTCCGGGGCGCCGGACCAGCTCAGCTGCGGCGAGACGTCCTGCCCCGCGACCTGTGCCTGGGGCAGCGGCTGGCCGTCGGCGATGTCCTGCGAGCTCAGCTCGAAGACGGGCAGCTCGGGAAGTCCTGCATAGGGTTCGCGATCGAGCATGGGATCCTCCTAGATCCGTCGTGTCCTTGCGGTGGTCCTCCGGCGCCGCCAGCGCTCCTCTCAGCGGCGACCGGGGGTGGTCAGTCTTCCTGCCTCCGGTCGGGTCCGGTCGCCACCGCGGGAGCGGCCGGCTCCGCGGCGACGCCCGCCAGGGCCTCGAGCTCGCTGCGGCGCGGGAGATCCGCACCGGCGCGCGAGACGGTGATGGCCGCAGCATCTGCCGCCCGGGTCAGGATCTCCCGGACCTCGTCCTCGCCGAGCGCCGCCAGGCGCTGGGCGGCTCCGGGACCGGTGATCCCGCGATCGGCGGCCTGCGAGATCAGCGCGGCCATGAAGGTGTCGCCGGCGCCGACGGTGTCCACGACATCCGTGCGGCGGGCGGGGACCTCGATGCCCACGGGGCCGGTGGCCTCGGTCACCGCCCAGGGTCCCATCTCCCCGCGGGTCACGACCACCATGCCGGCGCCCTTGCGCAGCCACGCGCGGGCCGACTCCTGGAGGGTCGAGCCGGGGTAGAGCCACAGCAGGTCCTCGTCCGAGGCTTTGATGAGATCCGAGCGCTCGGCCAGCTCCTCCACGCGGGCGCGGACGCGCTCCACGTCCGGGGTGATCGACGGGCGGCAGTTGGGGTCCAGGCTGATCAGGGCTCGGCCCCGCGCCGCCTCGATGAGCCGACGCACCGTGTCCGCGCCCGGCTCGAGCGCGGCTGCGATGGAGCCGGTGTGCACAGCCTCCGAGGTCTCGGCGATGCGCTCCAGGTCCTCGTCCGACAGCGGCGGATCCCAGGTCAGCGCGAACTCGTACTCGGCCGAGCCGTTCTCGGCCAGGATGGCCTCCGCGGTGGAGGTCGGCTGAGCCTGGCGCGGCAGCGGCAGCTCGATCCCCTCTGCCGAGAGGCTCTGCTCCAGGAGGCGGCCGTCGTCGTCCTCGCCCCAGGTGCCCAGGAAGGTCACGGGGTGCCCCAGTCGGGCCAGGCCCACCGCGACGTTGAAGGGGCTTCCGCCGGGGTGCCTCACGGCCTCTCCGCCCGGGCGTGAGACGACGTCCACGAGTGCCTCACCGATGACTGTCAGCATGGCGCCACAGTAGCAGTGGGCCACGCCGCGGCTGCGTGGTGCACCGGCTAGGATCTAGCCCGGATCCAGGCCTCCGTGCCTGCGCCACACACACTCCGGAGCACCGGCCCACCGCGGGCCAGCGGTGCGAGTCGTGCGACGACGCACGCAGCCAAGGCCCCGACAGCGTCGTCGGAGCCAGGAAGCAGGTCATCTGTGAACTCCGTCGAGCCCTGGAACGAGCGCGAGGCCCGCGCCGAGGCCATGGTGCCCGTGATCGGCCGTCTCTACCGCGAGAACAAGGTCGTCCTGAGCATCCACGGCCGGTCGCTGGTCCACAAGTCCGTCCTGGACATCCTCAAGGCGCACCGCTTCGCTCGGCGCATCGTCGGCGAGGAGCTGCCCACGGAGGTCACCGAACAGCTCATCGGCATCATCGACTCCCTCGATCTGGGCGCCAGCCGCATCGACCTGGGCCGTCTGGCCGCCGGGCTGCAGGAGTCCCAGCGCGAGGACGTGCAGCAGTACGTCCGCGAGCAGCTGGCCGCCGTCGTCCAGCGCAAGGGCCAGAACATCGCCAAGACGCAGGACGTGGTGCTCTACGGCTTCGGGCGCATCGGCCGCCTGCTGACCCGCATCCTGGTGGAGCGCAACGACGGCACCGGCATGGTGCTGCGCGCCGTCGTGGTCCGCAAGAAGCCCGGCAACGACCTGGTCAAGCGCGCGTCCCTGCTGCGCCGCGACTCGATCCACGGCAAGTTCAACGGCTCGATCGTGGTGGATGAGCAGCGCAACGTGATCACCGCCAACGGCGTCGACATCCAGGTGATCTACGCCGACAGCCCCTCCGAGGTCGACTACACCGCCTACGGGATCCACGACGCCATCCTGATCGACAACACCGGCGTCTGGCGCGATGTCGACGGCCTCTCCCGGCACCTGCAGTCCCAGGGGATCGCCAAGGTCCTGCTGACCGCGCCGGGCAAGGGCGGGATGAAGAACATCGTCTGCGGCGTCAACGACTCGGACATCTCCGCAGAGGACCGGATCGTCTCCGCCGCCTCCTGCACCACCAACGCCATCACCCCGGTGGTCAAGGTGATCGACGACGAGTACGGCATCTCCCAGGGCCATGTGGAGACCGTCCACGCCTTCACCAACGACCAGAACCTCACGGACAACTACCACAACGGCCCCCGACGCGGCCGCGCCGCCGGGCTGAACATGGTGCTCACCGAGACCGGCGCCGCCAAGGCCGTCGCCAAGGCGCTGCCCAAGATGGAGGGGCGCCTCACCGGCAACGCCATCCGCGTCCCCGTCCCCGACGTCTCCATGGCCGTGCTGACCCTGCAGCTCGATCGTGCCCCGGCCGATGCCGCCGAGCTCAACGCCTTCCTGCGCGGCATCTCCCTGGACTCCCCGCTGAGCCGCCAGATCGACTACACCGACTCCCCGGAGACGGTGTCCTCCGACCTCGTGGGCTCCCGCTACGCCTCCGTGGTGGACGGCCTGGCCACCGTCGTGAACGGCAAGACCGTGGTGGTCTACGTCTGGTACGACAACGAGTTCGGCTACTCCTCGCAGGTGGTGCGCGTGGCCGCCAAGATGGCGAACATCCAGCAGCCCACCTTCCCCTCGGACTGGACCGGCGCCAGCGCCATCCCGGCGAACTGAGGCTCAGGGGCCGCGTCGAGCAGCCTCCGGGTGTCGCCTTCCCCGTCGAGTGGCCCCGTGGTGTGCGCTGAGAGCCTCAGACGCACACCACGGGGCCACTCGTCTGTGCCGGAGCCGAATGCTCACACCGCGGCGCCGTTCGACGCAGGTGAAGGCCGACGTGCGGAATCGAGAGCTCAGACGGTGGGAGCGGTGACGACCAGGTTGTACTCGTAGCTCCAGGCGCCGCCGGTGCTGATGGAGGCGCCGGAGCAGGTCACGAGCACCAGCTCATCCGGACCGGTGCTCTGCAGCATGTCCTCGGGAAGCGCCTGCTGCTCGTAGACCTGCAGCGATTCGACGACGTACTCGTGGACCTCGCCCTCGTCGTCGGTGACCAGGACCGGGGCGCCCGTCTCGAGTCCGGCGATCAGCGACGCTCCGGGCGCACCGATCTGCGCGGACTGGTCGTACCAGACGGTGCCCGGCGCCTCGGGCAGCACGAGCGCTCCGTCCACCGCCCGCGACGGCGAGCAGCCCACGCTGAGGCTCCGGGTCGGGGCCTCGAGGCGATCGGGCTGACCGGCCAGGGAGGCGGCTGCCGCGGAGGTGTCCACGGAGCCGTCGTACGTGTCTGCGGCCTCGGGGCCGTAGGGCCGCTCGGGCATGGGCGCCTCGACCACGCGGGCCTCGGGCTCGCGCCCGGCTGCGCGGTCGAGGAGATCGGAGCCTTCGCGCTGCGCCCCCGCCTGCATGCGATCCCACGCACTGGATCCCGGCGGGGTGCCGACGGCGGCGTCGGGCTGAGCGGCGTAGTGCACCGCCGTGCCGATCACCGCAGCCACCACCAGCAGCGCACCGAGCAGCGCAAGGACGGCGGCCACAGGCCTGCGGCGATCAACGCTCATGGGGCCCAGCATCTCAGGATCCAGGGACGACGAAGCCCCCGACCGACGGCAGCTCCCTCAGGGCTGCCGCCGACCAGGGGCTCCGAGGGCTCACCCGCCGCGCGAGCGCCGCAGGCGCGGCACGGCGAAGACGGCTGCGGCCAGAAGCAGGAGCACGCCGTCGCCCAGGGCGAGGAGCGTCCAGCCGCTCGTGCCGACCAGACCGGCGCCCTCGCCCGAGTGGACCTCCACCTGATCGGGGCCGCCGTGGTCGCCGCCGCCCGAAGCCGGGACCACCGGCTGCTCGGAAGGCTGCTCGCTCGGGGCTGCCGGGGTCTCGGGCACGGCAGAGGGCGTCGCCGTGGGCTCCGGGGTCGGCTCCGGGGTCGGCTCGTCCGGCACCGCGACGATGCCAGCGTCCAGCGAGCGCAGGTGACGAGCCCCGGGTCCGAAGGCCACCGTGGAGGTGGTGACGGCTGCGACGACGGCCAGAGCCGCCGTGCGACGCGGACGAGTGCTGCGGCCGAGGACGGCAGACGGATGCTGGGACATGGGTCTCCTCATGGTCGTGGGGGCGCCACCCGGTGCACCCGCTCACTTTCCCCCATGAGGCCAGGCACAGCACCTTGTGCCGTTGGCCACGTCGTAGACCTGAAACTGCAGGTCAGAACGGTTTTCCGGGGAAAATTCCCGCGCCCGTCTCCAAAGAAGCACCAGACGATCCCTCAGCCCAGCAGCCACTCCTGCATGGCCTGGCCCAGCCCGTGCAGATCCTCGAGATGGACCATCTCCCGCGCCGAGTGCATGGACAGCAGCCCGACGCCCACGTCCAGGGTGCGCATGCCCAGTCGTCCCGCTGTGATGGGACCGATGGTGGAGCCGCACGGCACGGCGTTGTGGGAGACGAACTCCTGGACCGGCACATCGGCGCTGCGGCAGGCCAGCCGCCACTGGGCAGCGCCATCGGCGTCGGTCGTGTAGTGCTGATCCGCGTTGATCTTCAGCAGCGGACCGCCTCCCGGCATCGGCCGCACGGCGGGGTCGTGGTGGCCGGGGTAGTTGGGGTGCACCAGGTGCCCGGCATCGGAGGACAGACACGAGGACGAGGCGATCGCCGCCCGTCGACGGTCCTCGTCCCAGCCCAGCGCCGCCCCCACGCGCACCAGCACATCCTCGAGGAACGGCCCGGCGGCCCCGGAGCGGGTGCGCGAGCCGACCTCCTCGTGGTCGAAGGCCGCAAGCATCGCGATGTGCCGACCGCCGCGCAGGTCATCGAGCCGGCCGGTCAGCGCCTCGAGACCCGCGTGCACGGAGGTGAGGTTGTCGAGCCGCCCCGAGGCCAGCAGCTCCTGGTGCGCGCCGAAAAGGCGCGGCTGCTGCGTATCGGCCAGCACGATGTCCCAGCCCAGCAGGTCCTCGGCGCGCACCCGCAGGCCGCCCCGGGATGCCGCCTCGGCCAGCAGCGCCAGGACATCCCCGGGTTCGTCGCCGCAGCCCCAGATCGGCTGGGTGTGCTGCTGCGGATCCAGGCTCAGCGCCTTGTTGGCCCCGCGGTCCAGGTGAATCGCCAGCTGCGGGATCCGCGCCACGGGCGCCGTCGCCACCAGGCGGGACTCCGCCCCCTGCTCGGTGCGCACGGTGATCCGCCCGGCCAGGCGAAGCTCTCGATCCAGCCACGAGTTCACGAGCGGGCCGCCGTAGATCTCCACCCCGGCCTGCCACCAGCCTGAATGCCCCGTGCTGGGGCGCGGCTTGAGCTTGAACGACGGCGAGTCCGTGTGGGCCCCGACGACCCGGAATCCCACCCGCTCCCCCAAGGCCCCCGGGGTCACCCAGGCGATCAGGGCGCCGTCGCGCACCACGTACGACGGCTGCCGGACGTCGTCGCCGGACCAGGCGTCGCGCTCGTCGAGCTGATGGAAGCCGGCGGCTTCGAGCCGTCGCGCGCCCTCTGCGGCAGCGTGGAAGGAGCTCGGCGAGGCCATGACGAGCTCCGCGAGATCCTGGGCGTTCCGCCCGGCCGGCGACTGCGGCCAGTCGGGATCGGCGGGGATCTGGGGACTGGGCTGAGCGGGCGTGTCGACCATGTGCTCCAGTGTAGGGACGGCCCACGGAAGCAGCTGCGTGCGATAGCGGGACCCCGGGGCAGATCCATCGACTCGAGTCCATGCCGTGCCGTCGGGCTCTGCTCCTTCGAACTTCGAGATGTAGGGCATTCCGAACCTCAGAAACTGTATGTTCTCTGTATGACACACGCGGCGTCGGACGCCCCTCCGAAGCCCGCCTCCCCCCAGATCCTCTCTGACGGCACGGGGCGGGGCCCCACCATGGGCATGACCGCCCTGGCCCTGGCCCTGACCGCCATCGTGCTCTCGACGATCTGCGCGGCCTTCGTGGGCGTGGTGCTGATCGAGGCGCAGCAGTTCGGCGACGGCACCTGGGCAGGCATGCCGCGCGACTCCCAGATCAAGGCCTCCGTGCTGCTGGCCGCACAGGCGGTCTGCGGTCTCATGGGCCTGGCCGCCATGGCCATGGGCGCGACCGCCTTCCTGCGCCGACGCGGACGCGGCGCGGGCCGCATGGCCATGATCGTGGCGGCGCTGGGCCCCGTCGTGGCCTGGGGGACCTGGAGCGCCGCCTCGAGCGTCGCAGCCTGAAGCCCCGCGCCTGACGGGGCCTCCCGCCGGAGCCCTGCTCTGCCGCACCGCGCCACTCGACCAGGCAGCGCCGCGGCACCGATCACGGTGAGGGCCGCTGGCCCTAGGGGCGCGGCGGAGCCGCCGGGGGCCCCATGGGGGCGGGCTGCTCCGGCTGCCCGGGGACGGGCGCTCCGGGCCGTCCGACGGGAACGGCCGGGCCCGCCTGCCAGGAGGTCGCGCCCGGACCGGCCTGACCACCGGCACGCCAGGCGCCGAGCATGTCCGCGATCTCCGCAGCTGCGGGCAGCTCGCGCACCCCGGCGGCGTCGAGCCCCGTGAAGCGCTCCCAGTCGCGGCGGGCGCGGGCCGGCCACACGGCGCTGCGTCGGGTCACGGCCAGGCCGCTTCGCTTGGCGATCCAGATCGCCAGGAGGCCGAAGGACACCTGCATGACCGCCGTGACGAGGAAGCCGAACCAGCCCACGGACTCTGCCTGCGCCTCCGGGTCGAACGGCACGAACAGCACCGTCAAGGAGGCGAAGATGTTGTTGACGACGTGCAGAGCGATGGCGGCCTCGAGCCCGCCGGTGCGCCAGACGACCCAGCCGGCCACGAGCGCCATCATGCCGACGGAGAGCTGACCCCAGATGTCGTAGAGGTGCCCGAGCATGAACAGCGGGACGGGCAGCAGGATCGCGAACAGGGGGTGACGCAGCCAGCGTCCCAGCATCTGCGCCAGGTAGCCGCGGAACACGACCTCTTCAGCGGTGCACTGGATGGGCACGATCAGCAGCATCAGGATCAGGCTCAGCCACCACCACGGCTGCGGCTCGAACTCGAGGCCCTGCTCCTGCGGGGCCAGCGCGCTCAGCAGCAGGCTGAGCCCCACCTGGATCACCAGGTAGATCGCGGCGGCCACGCCCAGGGTGATGAAGAGGTACTTCCAGCGGATCCGTCCGGTCACCGACCAGATCAGTCCCATCGGCCGGGGCCGCATGACCCAGCGGGCGAACAGCGCGATGGGCAGCCAGATCGCGACCGATCCGAACAGCAGCACGAGCAGCCACGGATCCGCCATGTTCATCTGGTTGGGATCGCCCGTCATGAACGTGTCCGTGAGCTCGGGGCGGAAGACGAGCATGCCCAGCAGGAGCGCAACGGTGAAGAAGATGCTCGCCCCGAGATATATCCCGCCGCTCAGCGCGCCCTCGATCAGCGGGGCCCACGGGCGATGCCGGTGGTCGGCGAGGCCGAGCCGGTGATAGGGCAGGTCGCGGACCTCCGCACCCAGCGGAAGGCGTCGCGTCCCGGAGGGAGCCCCGGTCCCGCGCGCGGGAGGACCGCCGACGGGCCCCGGCGCTGCGGCACCGCCCCAGGGCACGGGCTCAGAAGGGGAAGCCGTGGGCGACGACTGGGCGGAGGCGGCGGTGCTCATGGTCTCCACCGTATCCGCGCGGGACGACGACGCCCTCCCTCCCGAGGGTGGTTCCGGACAGCGCCGCGGTCCCTCTCACGGACGACGACGCCCTCCCTCCCGAGGGTGGTTCCGGACAGCGCCGCGGCCCCTCTCACGGACGACGACGGCCCCCGATCGCTCGCCCGCCGCACCGGATCCGACCGGAGCCGAGCCGTCCCCGCAGGCTCTGGCCCTCAGCGGGCGAAGACCTCCGCGAAGCGAGCCAGCAGGCGCCGCGGCTGATCGGCCTGGGGGCCGTCGATCACGCGACGGCGCACCTCCTCGGCGTCCTCCGGACGGAAGTACCCATGGTGCTTGTAGGCATCGATCCGGCTCAGCAGCGCGGTGTCGTCGAGCTCCGGATGGAACTGCGTGGCCCAGGCCCGCTCGCCGATGCGGAACATCTGCACCGGGCACTCCTCCCCCGTGGCCAGCAGCACGGCATTGGACGGCAGAGCGCGCACGGCCTCCTGGTGCCCCACGTACCCCCAGAAGGTCTCCGGCATCCCCTCGAGCAGGACGTCCCGGGAGCCTTCGTCGGTCACGGTGATCCGGATGGGACCCACGCCCTCGGCGTAGGTGCCGTCCACGACCCCGCCCTGATGCACACCGAGCGTGCCCACGCCGTAGCAGGCCCCGAAGAAGGGGGTGCCGCGGTCCATGACGCGGTCGAGCAGCTCGCCGAGGTCCTTCTCCACACGGACCTGCACCTCGGTCTTCTCCTCCTGCGGCGTGGAGGTGGTGAACGGCGAGCCGCCCACGAAGATCCCGGAGATCTCGTCCAGGTCCAGATCCTGCAGCTCGCGGGCGACCTCCGGACCCTTCCCCAGGCGCAGCTGGCGCAGCTGATCCGGCTCCAGCCCCGTGAAGCGCAGGAAGGTATCGAGCTCCTCCTCGGCGATCGAGTCCTCCGGCCGGGTGGAGATCAGCAGGAACGGCTTCACCTGCGCCGCCTCAGGCCCGAGCGTCGGACAGCGCGGCCGAGGCGGCCTCGCGGGCGGCCTCCGGCGACGGGGCCTGCACGGCGGCCTCCGCGGCGCGCTTCATCTGCTCGTCCGTGGCCTCGCCGAGCTTCACGCCGACGGCTGCCAGAGCCGGGGCGGCCGCGGACAGCGAGGTGATGCCCAGGCCGATCAGCACGCAGGCCAGCAGCGGGTCGGCTGCGGCCTCTCCGCACACTCCCACGGGCTTGCCGGCGCGCTGGCCCGCCTGCGCGGCCATCTGCACGAGCTTGAGCACGGCGGGCTGCCAGGGATCCGTGAGCTGGGCCAGACCCGAGGCCATGCGGTCGGCGGCCATGGCGTACTGGGTGAGGTCGTTCGTGCCGATCGAGAAGAAGTCGACGTGCTCGATCAGCTGATCGGCCAGCAGAGCGGCCGACGGGACCTCGATCATGACGCCGGGCTTGAGGTCGCGCTCGCGGCACAGATCGCCGAACCACTTGGCCTCATCGACCGTGGCGATCATGGGGGCCATGACCCAGGGCTCCGCCCCGGATCCCTCGGCTGCAGCGGCGATGGCGTCGAGCTGACGGGTCAGCACGCCGTCGTCCTCGAAGGCGATGCGCACGCCGCGCACGCCCAGCGACGGGTTGGGCTCATCCGGCATGGTCGCGAAGGCCAGGGGCTTGTCCGAGCCGGCGTCGAGGGTGCGCACGACCACCTTGGAGCCGTCGAAGGCGTCGAAAACCTCGCGGTAGAGGGCGGTCTGCTCGGCCACGGAGGGCTCGGCCGTGGCGTTGAGGAAGGACAGCTCGGTGCGGAAGAGGCCCACACCCTCCGGCAGGCCGGTGGCCACGGCGGTGCGGGCGCCCGCTCCGTCCTGGACGTTGGCCAGCAGCTGGATGCGGGTGCCGTCGGCGGAGACGGCGGGGCCGGTCCAGGTGCGGATGCGCGCCAGCGTCTCGGCGGACTCGGCGGCCCGGGAGGCGGCGGAATCGGCCTCCGGCTCGAGCTCGATCACACCGGACTCGCCGTCGACCAGGATCAGCTGGCCGTCCTCGATCTGACGCAGCGCGGAGCCTGCACCCACCACGCAGGGGATGCCGAACTGGCGGGCGATGATGGCGGTGTGGCTGGTCTTGCCGCCGAGCTCGGTGACGATGCCCTGCACGAGCTCGGGCTTGAGCCCCGCGGTGTCCGCGGGGGCGAGGTCGTCGGCCAGCAGGATGATCGGCTCGGCCGGATCCGGGACGCCGGGCTCCGGCTCCCCGCGCAGCTCGGCGATGACGCGGTCGCGGATGTCCTTCAGATCCGTCGTGCGCTCGGCCATGAGGCCGCCGATCTTCTCGAACTTGGCCACGAAGGTGTCCGTGGCCCGCGCCGCGGCGAGCTCGGCGGAGGCGCCGGAGTCGATCTGCTTGCCGACGGCGCGGCGCCAGCCCTTGTCCGTGACGAGCGCGGCGGTGGCGCCGAGGACCTCGGCCGCGTGGCCCTCCGCACGCTGCGCGCGGGCGTCCAGGCGTCCGGCGACGGTGGCGGCGGCGATGTCGAAGCGCTCCTTCTGCGACTCGCGATCCGACTCCGGGATCTCCGGCCCGTCGGTCGGCAGGGCCGGGCGGGGCCGGACCCACATGGCGGGACGAGCCGCGACGCCGGCGACGACGCCGATGCCCGTCAGGTCGGCCTGCGGGGCAGCAGCGGCGGCAGTGTTCAAACGGGCATCTTCGGACATGAAGAGCGCTCCTCATCATCGAGTCGCTGAAACCGCGCGGACATGCGCGGGCGAGCGTTGCTTGCAGGTATTCTAGTGAAGCGGGACACAGATTGACAATCAACGCATCCGGGCATGATCATGTACAAATGGGCGTAATGAACATCACAGAGCAGCCTCTCTCGGGGGACGCGGCGGGCTCGGATCCGGACACCGGGCAGGGCCTCTTCGCGCCCGAGCGGCGGCAGGCCATCTCGCAGCAGGCCGCCGTCCAGGGGCGCGTCTCCGTGGCGGAGCTGGCAGTCCAGTTCTCGGTCGCCCCGGAGACCATCCGCCGCGACCTCGACGTCCTGGAGCGGCAGGGCCGCATCCAGCGCGTGCACGGCGGTGCCATCCCGCCGCTGGGGCGCAACGGCCGCGAGGCCGCCGTCGATGACCGCAGAGCCACCCGGATCGGGGCCAAGGCCGCGATCGCCCGGGCCGCCATGGGCCATCTTCCGCCGGCGCACGGCTCGGTACTGCTCGACGGCGGCAGCACCACCGGCTGCCTCGCCGCCGCCATGTCCGCCGCAGCGCGGGAGGGGGCCCTCGAGCCCGTCACGGTCGTGACGAACTCCCCCAGCGCCGGCGTGGAGCTCTCCCACGCCCGCGATGTCGAGGTCCTCCTGCTGGGCGGACGACTCCGCCCGGTCACGGAGACGGTCGTGGGAGCCCAGACCAATGCCCTGCTGAGCTCGATCTCCGCGGACGTCGCCTTCCTGGGCTCCAACGGCCTGTCCGCCGTGCTCGGACTGACCACCCCGGACGCCGAGGAGGCCGCCGCCAAGCGCCTGATCGCCGCCCGCTCCCAGCGCGTGATCGCGCTGGTCGACTCCACCAAGTTCGGCGCCGAGCACCTGTGCACGTTCGCCGACCTCAGCGCGATCGACGTCCTCATCACGGACGCCGTCCCGCCCAGCTCCCTTGCCGAAGCCCTGAACCGAGCAGAGATCGAGGTCGTGATCGCATGATCGTCACCTTCACCGCCAGCCCCAGCATCGACCGCACCGCCGCCCTGACCGCCCCGCTGGAGCGCGGCGGCGTCAACCGCATCGCGTCCGTGGACGACGGCCCCGGCGGCAAGGGCATCAACGTCTCCCGCGCCCTGGCCCTGGCGGGCGCACCCACCCTGGCCGTACTGCCCGCATCCAGCGGCGACCCGCTGCTGTCGGCCCTCGCCCAGGCGGACGTGGCCCACCGTGCGGTGGACCTGCCCGGACGCGTGCGCACCAACATCACCCTGACCGAGCCCGACGGCACCACCACCAAGATCAACGAGCCCGGGGCGCTGCTGGATGACGATGCCCAGCTGGCCTGCCTGGCCGCGGTCCGCGACGCCGTCTCGCCCGGCGACTGGGTGGCCCTGTGCGGCTCGCTGCCCCCGGGCCCGTCGGAGGACTGGTACGCACAGCTGATCACGCAGCTGCGCGGCAGCGGTGTGCAGATCGCCGTGGACACCTCGGACGCCCCGCTCGTGGCGCTGTCCGAGCGCCTCGAGACCGCAGCTCCGGACATCCTCAAGCCGAACGGGCTCGAGCTCGGCCAGCTCGTGGGCGATGACGGCCTGGCCATCGAGGCCGCCGCCGACGACGGCGACTTCCTGCCCGCCGCGCGTGCGGCCCGGCGGCTCGTGGAGCGCGGGGTCCGGGAGGTGCTGGCCACCCTCGGCGGTGCCGGGGCCGTGCTGGTCACCGCCGAGGGCGCCTGGTCCGCGACTCCCCCGCCCATCACACCGGTCTCCACCGTGGGCGCCGGCGACTCGTCGCTGTCCGGGCTGCTGATCGCCCACACGGAGGGCCTGGCCCCGGCCGAGCGGCTGCGCCGCGCGGTGGCCTACGGCTCCGGCGCCACCGCGCTGCCCGGCACCGGCGTCCCCTCCCCCGAGCAGATCGACCTCGACGGCACCACGGTGTCCGAGCTGCCGCTCGACTGAGCGGCCCCACCAGATCTCCCCCTGCATCCGCAGCGGATGCAGGCTCCCCGCGGTCGCCACCGGGACTCCCCCGGAGGCGAGCACCACCGAGCGGCCGCCGGCCGCCGCATCGAAGGACAGGACATGTCAGAGAACGCACCGCTGATCACAGCTGACCTGGTCTCGCTCGACCAGGATCTCGGCTCCGAGAAGACCAAGGTCATCACCAAGCTGGCCGGAATCGTCGCCGCCACGGGCCGGGCGGACTCCGCCAAGGGCCTGGCCGGCGACGCCCTGGCTCGCGAGCAGCAATCCGCGACCGGCCAGCCCGGCGGCATCGGCATCCCGCACTGCCGCTCGGCGCACGTGCAGACCACGTCGCTGGCCTTCGCCCGCCTGCCCAAGCCCGTGGACTTCGGCGCCAAGGACGGCCCGGCCGATCTGATCTTCCTGATCGCCGCCGCCGACGGCGAGGGCCAGGCGCACCTGAAGCTGCTGTCCAAGCTGGCTCGGGCCATGGCCCGCAAGACCTTCCTAGCCTCCCTGCGGGAGGCCCAGTCAGCCGAGGAGGTCGTGGCGATCGTCGAGGAGGTCCTGGCCCCCAAGCCCAAGCCGGCCACGGATCAGCTCGAGGCCGCTCCGGCACCGAGCGGCAGCACCGCCACCGGGTCCTCCGATGCCCAGTACGGGGGCGCCGCAGCGGGCGCCGCAGCCGGAGCAGGTGCGGCGGGCGCGGCAGCGGCCGACGACGGGGCCCGAGCGGCCCCCGCCAAGCGCCACCTCGTGGCCGTGACGTCGTGCCCCACGGGCATCGCGCACACCTACATGGCGGCCGAGGCGCTCGAGCAGAAGGCCGCGGAGATGGGCCACGAGCTCGTCGTGGAGACCCAGGGCTCCTCCGGCGGCACGCCGCTGACGCAGGAGCAGATCGATGCGGCGGATGCCGTCGTCTTCGCCGTGGGCGTGGGCGTGCGCGACCGCGAGCGCTTCGCCGGCAAGCCGGGCGTGGAGGCCGGCGTGAACGTGGGCGTCTCGGATCCCGAGGGCCTGATCACCAAGGCGCTGGCCGCGGCCGATGACCCCAATGGGCACCGGATCGCCGGCGGCGGCGGCTCGGGCGGCGAGTCCGCTGGCGCGGGCCAGGGCGGCACGAGCTGGCCGAGGCGCATCCAGCAGGCGCTGATGACCGGCGTGTCCTACATGATCCCGTTCGTCTCCGCGGGCGGTCTGCTGGTCGCGATCAGCTTCCTCATGGGCGACGCCGGCATCGCCAACGTGTCCGCCGACATCGTCGCGAACAGCAGTCTCGCCAATCTGCCTAGCGCAGCCGACTACTCGGACGCCGCCATCCGCGGCGACGGTCTGCTGCTCTATCTGGCGGCCGTGCTCAGCGTCGTCGGCGGTCTGGCCATGACGTTCCTGGTCCCGGCGCTGTCGGGCTACATCGCCTACGCCCTGGCCGGTCGCCCCGGCATCGCCCCGGGCTTCGTGGGCGGCGCGATCGCCGTGGCCCTGAACGCCGGCTTCATCGGCGGCCTGGTCACCGGCCTGATCGCCGGTCTGATCGCCATGTGGATCGCCTCGATCAAGGTGCCGCGCTGGCTGGCCGGGCTCATGCCCGTGGTCATCATCCCGCTGGTCACCACGCTGATCGTGGGCCTGCTGATGTACCTGCTGCTCGGCGCCCCGCTGGCCGCGCTCATGACGGCCCTGCAGAACGGGCTGTCGTCGATGTCCGGCTCCTCCGCGGTGCTGCTCGGCGTGATCATCGGCCTGATGATGTGCTTCGACCTCGGCGGGCCGGTCAACAAGGCCGCCTACCTCTTCGGCACCGCGGGCCTGTCCGCCGGCGGCGAGGCGAACCAGATGATCATGGCCGCTGTCATGGCCTCCGGCATGGTGCCGCCGCTGGCGCTGGCCCTGTCCACCACGGTGCGCGGCAAGCTCTACAGCGAGGCCGAGCGCGAGAACGGCCGCTCCGCGTGGCTGCTCGGCGCGGCCTTCATCTCCGAGGGCGCCATCCCGTTCGCCGCGGCCGACCCGCTGCGCGTCATTCCGTCGATGATGGCGGGCGGTGCCGTGACCGGCGGACTCATCGCGGCGCTGAACGTCACGCAGAACGCCCCGCACGGCGGCATCTTCGTCATCGGCACGATCGGCAACCCGGTAGGCTTCCTGATCGCGCTGGTCGCCGGTGTGGTGGTCTCCGCGGTGATCGTCACGGTGCTGAAGAGCCAGCGCCAGCGCGCGCTGATGGCCCGCGCCCAGCGCGACGCCGAGTCCGCAGATGCGCCCACGGCGCAGACAGCCGCGGCCTGAACCGCATAGGCTGAAGACGCCACTAGCAGCGGTGCGATGAAGCACCCGTCAGGAGGAAGCATGCCCAGCAAGAAGGTCATCGTCGGCTCCGCCGTCGGACTGCACGCCCGTCCCGCAGCCATCATCTCCGAGGCCGCCGGGGAGTACGACGACGAGATCCTGATCGGTCTCGTCAACGACCCGGACGAGGAGCCGGCGGACGCGTCGTCGTCGTTGCTGATCATGGCCCTGGGTGCCGAGAAGGGCACCGAGGTCGAGGTCTCCTCGGACAACGCCGAGGCCGTCGAGAAGATCGCCGGGCTCATCGAGCAGGATCTCGACGCCAGCTGATCCGCCTCCTCCCGGAGGCCGGGAGCGCACAGCACGGGACCCCCGCAGCCGCCTGGCTGCGGGGGTCCCGTCGTCTCCGCCCTCCCCGCGGCTGGCCGATTCCCCACCCCATCTCCGTCGACGGGCCGTTCCCTCACCGGTTCAGCCGCGAAACGGTGAGGGAACGGCCCGTCGACGGCGGGGAGGGCCGGAGTCGGCCTCTCGAGGCGGAGGCGTCGAGGCAGGCGGCGGGCGTCGGTGCGTCGGGTCAGGCAGCGGGGGCCGGGGTGCCGGACCCCGCGCGGCGATCGCGTCGGGCAGCGACGACGACGGCCGCGGACCAGGTCAGCAGCAGGACGAAGAGCACCAGGTAGGGGATGACCCAGATCGTCTCCGCGGCATGCAGGTGCACGCCGAACAGGTCCACGATCCACAGCCCACGCATGGGCCCGATGTAGGCGCCCACGAGCCAGATCCACGCCATGATCTGCGCTGGCATCCGGAAGCCCCCGCGCAGAACGTGCGGGAAGGCCTCGGTGAACAGCGCTACTGCGATCACCGGGTAGTAGACCTGGTGGTGCGACCAGGAGATCGGCGACATGAACAGCATGACCAGCGCGTTCATGGAGATCGCCGACAGCGTCATCCCGCGGCGCAGCAGCAGTGGCAGCGCCACGGCAACCGCGATCAGCATGATCAGCACCAGCACGTAGCGGATCGGGTCCACCGCATCGGCCGGGACGCCGGTCTTGATCAGCACGCCGGTCAGGGCGGTGTTGTCGATGTACTTGATCGAGCCCACGCGGTCGGACGACGAGACGGCGTCGGTCCAGAACTGGATCGAGTCCTGGTACAGGACCAGGAAGCCCAGCCCGACGGTCGCGGCGAACGTGACGCCCATGGCCAGGATCGCCTTGAAGTTCTTCCCCATGAGGAAGATGAGGCCGAAGGCCAGCGGGGTCAGCTTGATGCCGGCGGCGATGCCGATCAGCACGCCGCGCGGGATGAAGGCCACGGCGTTCTCGAGCCGCGAGCCGGTGCCGTCGGTGCGGCGCACCAGATCCAGGAAGATCAGCGCGAAGAGCAGGATGTTGACCTGCCCCAGCGAGATCGTGCGGATCCAGGGGCCGCAGAACAGGATCAGCGCGGTGATCAGGGCCAGCGACGCCGACGAGCCCAGCGCCCGCGTCCACGGCAGCGGACGGCCGCGCCGCTCGGCGACGGCCAGCAGGCCGCGGCCCAGCACGACGGCACCGATGATGTCCAGAGCCAGCAGCAGGAAGCGCGTGAGGTCGAACGGGATCCAGGCCAGCAGCCCGAACAGCAGGGCGGCGAACGGCGGGTAGGTGAACGGCAGCGTGTCCGGGCCGCCCCACGGGACGGGGAACTCGAGGTCGTACAGCGGCTGCGCCCGGGTCGCGGGGTGGGCGACCCACTGCGCACCCATGTTGTAGACCATGAGGTCCAGAGACCCCTCGATCACGAGCTTGACGGCCCAGGCCAGCACGGCGACCAGGGCGATCCAGGCGAGGGCCCTGCCCCACGCGGGGCCGTCGCCCGAGCGAGGCGCGGGCGCTGCGCGATCTGCGGCCTGCGCGGCGGCGGAGCTGGAGCGGGCAGAGGAAGACAACCGGACCTCCTGGACGGTGGGTGCGGCCCCGGGCGGGACCGGACCAGGGTAGCCCTCAGGCACCAAGGACTTCGACGGCAGTCTCAGCGCCGACGCAGGCCGCGCAGCACCACGGCCAGGGCCAGCGACCCCGCAGCCCCGAGCACCGTCCCCCACCGGTCCGGGCGCACCAGTCCGTGGGCGTCCTGGGAGGCGGTGAGGCCGTGCTCGGCGCTCGACGGGTGATCGTCGTCTTCAGGGGTCGATTCCATGCTCAGTCTCCTGTCGTGGGCAGGCCCGCCCCGCTCCATGACGACATGCCTCCGGCCAGGTGCCGGACGCGCCGCGTCCGTCCGGCCACGATATCCGCCTCGCGCAATCGGTTGAGGGCCTGGGCTGAGCGCACTCCGGCCTGGCAGAGGAGGATGACGTCATCCGGGCCGTCCAGCTGGCCAGCCGCGCCGTCGGCGATCTCCGGCGCATCGGGTTGCCCGAGGAGCTCTCCCAGCGGGATGAGCTGCGCGCCGTCGATCCGCTCGAGCCGGTGCTCCCAGGGCTCGCGCACGTCGATCAGCTCGAACGACGCGCGCCCCGCCGCCCGTTCGGCCAGCAGGTCGGACAGCTGCTCGGGGGTCACCAGCTCCGGATCCGAGGCCGTCGGGTCCGACGACGGAGGCCCCGGCTCGCTCGCGACGCAGCTGGCGCCGCCCCCGCTGGTCCCGGTGGCTCCGGCGAGGAGCCGCTCGGAGTCCTCGGCCCCCGGATAGCCGTCGCGGGCCGGGTCCGCGAAGGGCGACATGTGCGTGACGGCCGCGGCTCCGGCGGCTCGCCGCAGGGGGATCTGGGTCCAGCTGCCGTCGAGGGCGTCGCAGATCGACAGCCTCCCCAGCAGCGTGACGCCGGTGCCCATGATCAGCTTCATGGCCTCCATGGCCAGGGTGGAGCCGAGCATCCCCGGCAGCGCTCCGAGCACTCCGGCCTCGGCGCAGCTGGGCACCGAGCCGGGCTGCGGCGGCATGGGGTGCAGATCGCGGTAGGTGGGCCCGTGCTGCGCCCAGAACACCGAGGCCTGGCCGTCGAACCGCAGGATCGAGGCCCACACATGGGGGATCCCGGTGATCTCGCAGGCATCGGAGACGAGGTAGCGGGTGGCGAAGTTGTCCGAGCCGTCGAGCACCAGATCGCACCCGGACACGAGCTCCAGGGCGCTTCCGGCGTCCAGGCGCCGCCGGTGCTCGACGACCTGCACGTCCGGATTCAGCTCCCGGATCCGCGCGGCGGCAGATGCCGTCTTGGCCCGCCCCACCGCCTCGGAGCCGTGGATGACCTGGCGCTGGAGGTTGGACAGCTCCACGTCGTCGTCGTCGACGATCGCCAGGGTCCCGACCCCCGCGGCGGCGAGGTAGAGCAGCGCCGGGGAGCCGAGCGCCCCGGCGCCTACGCACAGCACCGTGGCCGCGCGCAGGCGGCGCTGGCCGAGCTCGCCGATCTGCGGGACGCGCAGGTTGCGCGCGTAGCGGCGCAGCTGCTCCGGACTCAGCTGAGGGCCGGGCTCGACCAGCGGCGGCAGGCCGGCGGCGCTCAAAGGTTCACCCACTGCCTGCCTCCATCGTCCAGGTGCTGCTCCTTCCAGATGGGCACGCGGGCCTTGATGCAGTCCACGAGCTCGTCGCAGGCCTGGAAGGCGATCTTGCGGTGAGAGGCCCCCACGGCGACCTCCATGGCCGAGTCCCCAACCCTCAGATGCCCGATCCGGTGGGCCGCCGCCATCCGCAGGCCCGGGTGGGCGTCGGCGATCTCCTGGCAGGCGGCGCGCAGCGCTTCGGCGGCCTGCGGATGCGCGGTGTAGTCCAGGGAGGCGACGCCGCGGCCGCCGTCGTGATCGCGCACGATGCCGCTGAACCCGACGACGGCGCCCGCCGCGGAGGCAGAGGCCATGGCCCGCAGGCCCACCGGATCCAGCGGCTGATCCGTGATCCAGGTGTCCACGACCGTGGACGGGGCCAGGTCGGCCGGGTGATCGCCCTGCTGGCCGGAGGGCTGGTATCCGTCGGCGGGCGGAGCCGGGGGCTTGTCGGCGGCGGAGGCGCCGTGCTCGGCTGGCGGCACCGGGGCGACGGCCTCCTCGACGGGTGCGGCAGGCGCGCCGTCAGCGGAGGCCGCTGAGGGTGCCGCTTCCGTGCGGGGGGCCTCGGGGCTCGTGTGCCCCGCGTCCCGGTCGCCCTCGAGCTGGTGCAGGATGTGCTCGAGCAGCGGGATGATCACGGCCATGCCGTCCTTCACCCCGCCGCGGGAGCCCGGCAGATTGACCACGAGCGTGCGCCCGCTGATCCCGGCCAGTCCGCGCGAGAGCACGGCGGTGCGCACGTGCTGCAGGCCCTCGGCCCACAGCGCGTGGACGAGCCCGGGAAGCTGCAGGTCGAGCAGCTCGGCGGTGATCTCCGGCGTGCGGTCATCGGCCATCATCCCGGTGCCGCCGGAGGTCACGACCAGGTCCGGACGCTCGGCCTGCGGCAGCTCGCGCAGCAGCCGGTGCAGCTCCCGGCGCAGAGGCTCGCCGTCCGCCACCACCACGGGCTCCGGGCACTCGATCCCGGCCCGTCGCAGCGCCGTCACTCCTGCAGGCCCAGCGGTGTCCTGGTAGGTGCCCGCAGCGGCGCGGGTCGAGGCCACGACCAGCACAGCGCGCCGCGGGGGCAGCTGCGGATCCCGCTCGCCCCAGGCGCGGGCGCCCTCCGATTCGGTGCTCATCGGCTCGGTGCTCATGGCTGCGCGTCCTCTCTGGTCCAGTCGCCGGACTTCCCGCCCGACTTGGCCAGGACCCTGATCCCGCCGATCTCGGCGTGCTTGTCCACGGCCTTGATCATGTCGTAGAGCGTCAGCGCCGCCACGGAGACCGCCGTCAGCGCCTCCATCTCGACGCCGGTGGCCCCGCGGGTGCGCACGGTGGCCAGCAGGCGCACGGACTCCGTCCGGCGTTCGAAGTCCACCGAGGCCTTGGCGAGCGGCAGCGGGTGGCACAGCGGGATGAGGTCCGGGGTGCGCTTGGAAGCCATGATCCCGGCGATCCGCGCCGTCGGCAGGGCATCGCCCTTGGGCAGCTCGGCCGCGAAGATCCTCTCGATCACATCCGGTCGAGTGCTCAGCACCGCCTCCGCGGTGGCCTCCCGGGAGGTCTCGGCCTTGGCGGAGACGTCGACCATGTGGGCCGAGCCGTCCGCCCGGACGTGGCTCAGACCGCTGCTCGGGGTCTCGGACATGGGCTCCTCCTGAGGTGCTGCGAGCTGGGTGCTGCCGGCCGGACGCCGCGAGACGCAGGGCGCGCCCGGCGGAGTCGTCGTGCCGTCCACCGTACGGGGACCGCACGACGGGACAGCCTGTGGGCCCGACGGACGGCCCGCCCCTGCGGCGGGCAGAGACGGGCCGAGCGCGAGGCGCTGTGCGGGCTCAGGCCGTCTGGCGCTGGTCCACCTTGCCGCCGTTGCGCAGCACGAGCGCCACGAGCAGGCCGAGGATGCAGAACGCGGCCAGCAGCATCAGCCCGAAGAAGTAGGAGTTGTGCTCCGGGTTGTAGGTGGCTCCCATGACCAGCGGCGGGAAGTAGCCGCCCAGGCCGCCTGCCGCGGCGATCACGCCGGAGACGGTGCCCACCGTGCGGGAGTCCGAGGCCCGCGACACCCAGGCGAACACGCCGCCGGTGCCCAGTCCCAGGAAGACGGCCATGGCCAGGAACAGCGGGCCGTAGACGAACTCGTGGGAGGGCTGGAAGGCGACGATCGCGGCGAGCGCGGCCGCGCCGACGTAGGAGGCGATCGACACGGTCTTGGGACCGATCCGATCGGCCAGGGTGCCGCCGATCGGCCGGGCGATCACCGCGGCCAGGGCGAATCCGGCGGTGCGGGTGCCCGCGGCCGTGGGGTCGTAGTCGTAGACGTTGCCCAGATAGGTCGGCAGGTAGTTCGAGAAGGCGACGAACGCGCCGAAGACGATCGCGTACATGAAGCACAGCATCCAGGTCTCCTTCAGCGCGAAGGCGGCCTTGAGCTTGGGCATCATGGGCGTGGGCTCCAGTCCGCGTCGCGTGGGCGACTCGCGCAGCGCGATCCAGCTGATCGCGGCCATAGCGGCCACCAGCACCGCGACCAGCACGTGGGCGCCCATGTAGCCCAGGCCTGCGACGATGCGCGGGGTGACGAAGGCGGAGACCGCGGTGCCGACCATGCCCGCGCCGAACACGCCGGTCGCGAAGCCCTTGCGGTGGGCCTCGTACCAGGCCGAGCAGAACGGGATGCCGATCGCGAAGACCGTGCCGGCGATGCCCAGGAAGAACGAGACGAAGACGAGCAGCCCGAAGCTGTTCAGCTGCCCCACGATCGCGGTGAGCAGCACGAGCGGAGCGGTCACGCCCAGGATCGCGGTGAACATGACGCGCCCGCCGTAGCGGTCGGTCAGCGCGCCCACCGGGACGCGGGCCACGGAGCCGACCAGGATCGGCATGGCCACGAGGATCGAGGTCTGCCCCGCGGTGAGGTCCATGGCCTGCGAGTAGCGCGAGGACAGCGGGCCGATGATGGTCCAGGCCCAGAAGCCCATCACGGAGGCCAGGGTCGCGATGATCAGGTTCCGGGTCTGGCCGGCCTTCAGCTCGGCGTCGACGGACGGTCGGGTGCCCTCAGCGGACATGGGTGATCTCCTGGTGGTCGGCGCCGCGCTCGAGGCGGCGCGAGGGTGTGCAGTGGGGCCGTGGGAGGGGCGCGTCAGCGGCGCCCGGAGGACGTCGGCTGGCGCTTGGGCCGGGAGGCCGACGACGGCGCGCGGTCCTGCGTCCCGATCGGGTCCCAGCCGCGGCGCACGGGGGCGTGGCCGGTGGTGCGGCCCCGGTCCCGGGAGCGGTAGATGATGTACGGCCGGAAGAGGTAGTGCACCGGCGCCGTGAACGCGTGGATCAGGCGGGTGAACGGCCAGGCGATGAACAGCGCGAACGCGAACAGCACGTGCACCTTGAACGAGGGCGACGACGCGGCCATGGCGCCCACGTCCGGCTGCAGGATCCATATCGAGCGGAACCACGGGGAGACGGTCTCGCGGTAGTTCACGACGGTGTGGTCGAAGACCGAGATCAGCGTGGTCGCGATGCCCGCCAGCAGGGCCAGCACCAGCAGGACGTACATCATCTTGTCGTTGTTCGTGGTGGCCATGAACACTGGGCCTGTGGTGCGGCGGCGGTAGATCAGCAGGGCCAGGCCCACCAGCGTGCCGAAGCCCGCGAACATGCCGATCGTCAGCGCCATGATGTGGTACATGTGCTCGGACACCCCGGCGAAGTCCGTCCAGGACTTGGGGATGACCAGGCCCACGATGTGCCCGATCAGCACCGCCAGGATCCCGAAGTGGAACAGCGGCGAGGCGATCCGCAGCAGCTTCCCCTCGTACAGGGACGACGAGCGGGTGGTCCAGCCGAACTGGTCGTACTTGTAGCGCCAGATCGTGCCGCCGATGAAGATCAGCAGCACCACGTAGGGCAGCACACCCCACAGCAGGATGTCGGTGGTGTTCATGCGGTCTCAGTCCCTGGAGCTCGTGGAGGCGGCGGCCTCGCGTCGGTGGGTGGGGGTGCAGCCGGCAGCGGCGTGCGCGGCCGAGGGATGGGTCGCCGGATCCACAGGCACGGCACCTGCCGCCCCGCCGGTCATCCCCGAGGCCGAGGAGTCGGACAGCGGCAGCAGCCGCGGATCGAACGGCTGCAGGCCCACGGTCTCGGTGGGAGGGCCGTAGCCGGCCATGCGCATCACGGCGTCGCGGTCCTCCGGGGAGGCTCCGGGCAGCGTGGTGCACACGAGCTCGACGATCCCCAGGTGCGGGAGGCCGTCGTCCTTCAGCGCCAGGCGCAGCAGCTCCAGCGAGGGCCGGTAGCGCTGCAGCAGCTCTGCGCCGTCGTCGGGAGCCACGAGCGCTGCGAACTCCAGGACCACGGGGAGGTGATCGGGCAGCTCCGAGTCGTCCATGCGGAACCCGTGCTCGGCGTAGAGCTCCTTGAACGACAGCAGCGACTCGCCGCGGCGGCGGGTGTCGCCGTCGGTCCAGTACGTGAGGTGGAGGCTGTGCCGGCGCGAGAGGTCGTACTCCTGGACCCAGTCGCCCTGGATCTCGGCCAGCGGCTTGGAGAGCATCCACTGCTCGAGGCGGTCCACGGGCGCCGGGTCGACCCCGACCTCCTGCAGCGCCGCGCGGATCTGCGGGATCCGCCCGAGCAGCTCCCGGTCCGGGTAGCCGAGCAGAAGTGCTGCCGACTGGCGCACTACTGCGGAGCGCTGGGGGTCGGCATCGCGCCACGGCGCCGTCTCGACGGTGCCCTTGCCGCCCAGCCCGAAGATCCTGGCCAGCAGGCTCATCGCGGCTCCCCCTTCGACCCGGGGGACGAGCTCTCCGGGAACAGCCCGTACGGGGTCCCGTTGCCGTCCCAGTTCAGGAGGTTCACCCGGCCCGACATCTCGGAGGCACCCGCAGGCGAGTCAGCGGTCTGGCGCGCCTTGAGCGTGGCGAAGTTCTCGACCGCCACCGGCATGGGGCGCCCGGAGGCCTCGCCGAGACCGCCCATCTGGCCCATGCCCGGGCCGCCGTCGCCATCCAGGGAGCAGCCCATCTCCTCGAGGTTGTGGGCGTCCTCGGTGTGCGCGGTGGGGATGACGTAGCGCTCGGAGTACTTGGCGATCGCCATGAGGCGGTACATCTCGTACATCTGCGAGCCGGTCATGCCCACAGCCTGGGCGATCGACTCATCGGCCTGGTCGCCCAGGGTGATGTCGCGCATGTAGGAGCGCATGGCCGCCAGCTTGCGCAGCACGTTCGCGATGATCTCGGTGTCCCCGGCCGTGAACAGCTCGGCCAGGTACTCCACCGGGATGCGCAGCGAGTCGATCGCCCCGAACAGGACGTCGAGGTCCTGGCCGTCGTGGCCCTGGGTGGACAGAAGGTCCACGATCGGCGACAGCGGCGGGACGTACCAGACCATCGGCATGGTGCGGTACTCGGGGTGCAGGGGCAGAGCCACCCGCAGCTCCTTGGCCAGCTTGTAGACGGGCGACTTGCGCGCGGCCTCCATCCAGTCGTCGGGGATGCCGTCGGCGCGGGCCTGACGCTGGACCTCGGGGTCGTTCGGGTCGAGCATCAGGTCGAGCTGGGCCTCGTAGAGGTCCTTCTCATCCGGGGTCGCGGCGGCCTCGGTGACGCGATCGGCGTCGTAGAGGAAGATGCCGATGTAGCGCATGCGACCCACGCAGGTCTCGGCGCAGACCGTGGGGATGCCGACCTCCACGCGGGGATAGCAGAACGTGCACTTCTCGGCCTTGCCCGTCTTGTGGTTGTAGTAGATCTTCTTGTAGGGGCAGCCGGTGATGCACTGGCGCCAGCCGCGGCACTGATCCTGATCGACCAGAACGATGCCGTCCTCGGCGCGCTTGTAGATCGCCCCCGACGGGCAGGCCGCCATGCAGGACGGGTTCAGGCAGTGCTCGCAGATCCGCGGCAGGTGGAACATGAAGGTCTTCTCGAAGTCCAGCTTGATGCGGTCCTCCGAGTCCCGGCGCAGCTTCTGCAGCACGGGGTCCTGGGACTCCGTGGCCTCGATGCCGCCCAGGGAGTCGTCCCAGTTCGCCGACCACTCGACCTTGGTGTCCTTGCCGGTGATCAGCGACTTGGGCTTGGCCACCGGGAAGTCATCCGAGGCCGGGGCCGAGACGAGGTTCTCGTAGTCGTAGGTCCAGGGCTCGTAGTAGTCGTCCAGATGCGGCTGCACCGGCGAGGCGAAGATGCCGAAGAGCTTCTGCAGGCGGCTGCCCGACTTGAGCTGCAGGTTGCCGCGGCGATTGAGCGTCCAGCCGCCGCGCCACTTCTCCTGGTCCTCGTAGCGGCGCGGATAGCCCTGCCCGGGGCGGGTCTCCACGTTGTTGAACCAGACGTACTCGGTGCCGGCGCGGTTGGTCCACGCCTGCTTGCACGTCACGGAGCACGTGTGGCACCCCAGGCACTTGTCGAGGGTCATGACCATCGCGGTCTGAGCCATGATGCGCATCAGTACTGGACCTCCTGCGAGCGCTTGCGGATGACCGAGGTGACATCTCGGTTGTTGCCGGTGGGGCCGTGGTAGTTGAACGCCCAGGACTGCTGGGCGTAGCCACCCACCATGTGCGTGGGCTTGAGCATGATCCGGGTGACCGAGTTGTGGATGCCGCCGCGGCGGCCGGTGGCCTCGGACTTGGGGACGTCGATCGTGCGCTCCTGCGCGTGGTGGACGAAGACCGCTCCGGGGCGCATGCGGCTGGTGACGATCGCCCGCCCCACGAACACGCCATTGGTGTTCACGCACTCGACCCAGTCGTTGTCCCTGACCTCGATCAGCGCCGCGTCCTCGTCCGACATCCACACCGACGTGCCGCCTCGCGAGAGCGAGAGCATGAACAGGTTGTCCTGGTACTCGGAGTGGATGGACCACTTGTTGTGCGGGGTCAGGTAGCGCACGGCCACCGAGAGGTCCCCGCGCTCGCCGAGCCGCGGCTCGCCGAACAGCGCCGCGCTGTTCAGCGGCGGCCGGTAGGTCGGCAGGTTCTCGCCCATGTCCGACATCCAGTCGTGGTCCAGGAAGAAGTGCATGCGCCCGGTGAGGGTGTGGAACGGCTTGAGCCGCTCGATGTTCACCGTGAAGGGGGCGTAGCGCCGTCCGCCCGTCTCCGAGCCGGACCACTCCGGGGAGGTGATGACCGGCACCGGGGCTGCCTGGGTGTCCGCGAAGGTGATCTTCTTCTCCTCCGAGCCCAGCGCCAGGTCGTGCAGCTGCTTGCCCACGCGCTTCTCGAGGGTCTTGAAGCCCTGCACAGCCAGCTCGCCGTTGGTGGTCCCGGACAGCGCCAGGATGGCCTCGGCCATGCGGGCGTCGGTCTCGATCGCGGGTCGGCCCTCAGCCGCACCGGAGTCGAAGACGCCGTGCTTGCGCCCCAGCGCCTCGACCTCGTGGTTGACGTCGAAGGTGATGTTCTTGGTGGTCAGCCCGAGCTTGTCCGCCAGCGGGCCGAGCGCCACGAACTTGTCGCCGATCGCGGTGTAGTCGCGCTCCACGACCTTGAGGTTGGGGAAGTTCTTCCCCGGCACCGCCGGAAGGTCCGTGCCGCGCCACTCGGGAACGTGCCCGCCGGGCTGGTTGATCTGCCCCGGGGTGTCATGGGTGATCGCGGTGGCCACCAGGTCGTGCCGGGTGTCCAGACGGCCCTTGGACAGGCGCGCGACCTCGTCCGAGAGCAGCCGGAACAGCTCGTGATCCGTCTTGGCCTCCCACGGCGGGGTGATCGCCGGGTTGAAGGCGTGGACGTACGGGTGCATGTCCGTGGAGGAGAGGTCGAACTTCTCGTACCAGGTGGCGGCAGGGAAGACGACGTCCGAGAGCAGCGTGGACGACGTCATGCGGAAGTCCGCCGAGACCAGCAGGTCGAGCTTGCCCTCCGGCGCCTTCTCGTGCCAGGCGACATCGCGGGGCTTGTGGTCCACGTGGTCCTGGCCCAGCACGTTGTTCTGCGTGCCCAGCAGGTGCTTGAGGAAGTACTCCTCGCCCTTGGCGGAGGAGCCCAGCAGGTTCGAGCGCCACAGCACGAGCGTGCGCGCCCAGTTCGCCTCCGCGTCCGGGTCCTCGACCGCGAACTGCAGCTTGCCTGCCTTGGCCTGATCGGCGACCCACTGGCCCTCCGATTCGGCCTCCCCGCGCTCGACGGCAGCCGCTGCGGCGTCGGCGACGTCGAGCGGGTTCTGCGTGAACTGCGGGTAGAACGGCATCCAGCCCAGGCGCGTGGACTGGGCCACGACGTCCGCGGTGTGCATGCCGTCGAGGTGGCCCTTGGCCAGCGGGGACTGCAGGTGCGCCGAGGAGTGGCCGTCCTGGCGGAACTGGTCGGTGTGCATGTACCAGAACGCGGTGCCGATCATGAACCGCGGCGGGCGCGACCAGTCGCTGGCGGAGGCCATGGTGGCCCACCCGGTGATGGGACGGGCCTTCTCCTGCCCGACGTAGTGCGCCCAGCCGCCGCCGTTGCGGCCCTGGCAGCCGCACAGCATGAGCATGGCCAGGATCGCGCGGTAGGTGACATCGCCGTGGTACCACTGGCACAGCCCGCCGCCCAGGATGATCATGGACCGCCCGCCGGAGCGCTCGGCGTTGGCGGCGAACTCGCGGGCCACGCGGATCGCGGCCTCGGACGGGACGGAGGAAATGGCCTCCTGCCATGCCGGGGTGTAGGCGGTCTCGGCGTCGTCGTAGCCGGCGGACCACTGGCCCGGCAGGCCGTCGCGCCCGACCGCGTACTGGGCGAGCATCAGGTCGAAGACCGTGGTGACCGTCCGACCCGCCACCGTGCGGACGGGCACGCCGCGGCGGACCACGGAGCCCTCGCCGGTGTCATCGACGAAGGCTGACAGCGCGATCTCCGAAGCCGCCCCGTCCCAGTCGCCCAGGTCCATGATCGACAGCGCCGGGTCGTGGCCCTCTAGGTCCAGGTTCCAGTCGCCCTCGTCCTGGGCGTTGTAGCGGAAGCCCATGGAGCCCTTGGGGATGAAGGCCTCGCCCGTGGCGCGCTCGAGCATCACGGTCTTGAACGCGGGATCCGCCTGATCCGAGCCGAGGTCCTCGGCGGTGACGAACTTGCCCGGGACGGTCTGCCCGTTCTCGTCGGTGACCAGGGTGACCAGGAACGGGAGGTCCGTGAACTGCTTGACGTAGTCCTCGAAGAACGGGGTCCGCTTATGCGCGAAGTGCTCCGTGAGGATGACCTGGCCCATGCTCATGGCCAGCGCGGCGTCCGAGCCGGGCTGGGCGGGCAGCCACTCGTCGGCGAACTTGGTGCTGTCCGCGTAGTCCGGGGAGACCGAGACGACCTTGGTGCCGCGGTAGCGCACCTCCGCGACCCAGTGGGCGTCCGGGGTGCGGGTCACGGGGATGTTGGAGCCCCACATCATGAGGTAGGTGGCATCCCACCAGTCCCCGGACTCCGGGACATCCGTCTGGTCGCCGAAGACCTGCGGCGAGGCCACGGGCAGGTCCGCGTACCAGTCGTAGAAGCTGTTCATCACGCCGCCGATGAGGTTGATGAACCGGGCGCCGGCGGCGTGGGAGACCATGGACATGGCCGGGATCGGCGAGAAGCCCACGCAGCGGTCCGGGCCGTAGGCGCCGATCGTGTGAACGTGCGCCGCGGCCGTCATCTCGAGGGCCTCCTGCCAGGACGCGCGCACCAGACCGCCCTTGCCGCGGGCCTGCTGGAACTCCCGGCGCTTGGCCGGGTCGTCCACGATCGAGGCCCAGGCCGCCACGGCGTCGCCGCCGTGGGCCGCACGGGCCTCGCGGTACATCTCGAGCAGCACGCCGCGCACGTACGGGTAGCGCACGCGGGTGGGCGAGTACGTGTACCAGGAGAAGGCGGCGCCGCGGGGGCACCCGCGCGGCTCGTACTCGGGGCTGTCCGGGCCGACCGACGGGTAGTCCGTCTCCTGGGCCTCCCACGTGATGATCCCGTCCTTGACGTAGACCTTCCACGAGCACGACCCCGTGCAGTTCACGCCGTGGGTGGAGCGCACGACCTTGTCGTGGCTCCAGCGGTTCCGGTAGAAGGAGTCGCTCGCGCGGCCGCCCTCCCGGAACTCGGCGCGGCCGTCCGCGGTCTGCTCGCGACGGGTGAAGAAGCGGCCGGTCTTCAGCAGCGCCTGGCTGGCGGGGCCGTCGACGCCTGCGGCGTGGGCAGTATGCGCTCCGGAAGTCGTATTCGTGCTCATGGCTCGAGGCTATCGACGAGGCCGAGTCGCTGAGGAATGATTTCCGGCAGTTGCCGGAATTGCAGAAACGGATCCGGAAGACCGCTTGATCTCCGTCAAGGAAATCCGGATCCATATCTGGCACAGGCGTGATGACGCGGATCCAGAGCCCTCGAGGCAGCAAGGCCACCCTTATGGGAATTACACTACAGCGGCGTTCCTGAATTCGCTTCCGTCATTTCTTCTCGAATACCCCCAGAGAAGGCAAGCGATTTCCGGAAGATGCCACGAACCGACCGGAGGTCGGCGGGGGAGTCAGCGAGCGCCCGCCTCCGCATCGGCCGACGCGTCCGGATCAGCCTCGGCCTCCTCCTGCTCCTCGAGCTCGCGCTCGCGCTGGCGCGCCGAGGGGTTCGACGCCACGGCGACGACGGCCGTGATCAGCAGGACCAGGAAGGTCCCGTAGAACATCCACACCGACGGGTAGAACCAGAACAGCGCCATCCCCCAGCCCACGAGCGCGAGCACCAGCGCGAGCACCGACAGGACCAGAAGCCCCAGCCGGACGGTCGAGAACCGCTCGGCGCGCCCGCGCAGCCCGTAGAAGACGGCCAGGCCCATGAGGAAGAGGGTGAAGAACAGCTGCCCGGTGACCGTGATCGCGTCCTGGTGGTACTGATGCATCCCCAGCGCCTGGATCACTGCGGCGATCGCGAGCAGGGCGGGGGCGATGACGGCGGACTTCATGCTGGGAGATCTCCTGGGGGCCGGTGACGGACCCGGCCAGTCTAGGGGCGGGCCCTCCGGGGCACCTGAACTCACCCCTCCTTGTCGAAGTAGATAGACAGACCAACTAGTCTGTGTGACTATCTAGCCATGAGCTCGACACCAGACGCCTCAGCGGCACGGCGCAGCGAATGGCTGCGCGGCGTGCTGCAGCCGTGCGTCCTCCAGTGCCTGGCCGACGGCCCCGCCTACGGCTACGCGATCATCGCCCGCCTGGCCGAAGCCGGACTGGGCGAGATCAAGGGCGGCACCCTCTACCCCCTGCTCGCCCGCCTGGAGGCCCGCGAGCTCGTGACGATCGAATGGCGCACCGGCGAGGGCGGCCCCGGTCGCAAGTACTTCCGCCTCACCGAGACCGGCCGGGCCGAGCTGGCCGACGCCCGCAGCGCCTGGGGCGACTTCGCCGCAGCCGTCGACGCCCACCTGAAGCTCGACAGCGCTCCGTCGCGTCCCTGAACTCCACCCTTCTTCAGGAGATCACCATGAGCACAGCACCCGAGTCCCTGGCCGATGACCACGACGTCTGGCAGCGCCCGTTCGTGCGGCTGCACCGCCGCTGGTGCGACGACTTCGTCCTCGAGCTGCGCCTTCGCGATGTCCCCGGCGCGCGGATCGGCGACCACCTGGCCGAGGTCGAGTCGCACTGCATCGAGACGCGCACCGACCCGGAGGAGGCCTTCGGCGACGCCCGGGAGTACGCGCAGGAGGTCGGCGACGCCGACGAGCCCGCGCGAGACACCGGGGTCCTGCGCGTCACCCTGATCTCCCTGGCGGCCCTCGTCGTCTTCCTCACGGGCAATGACGCGACCAACCGGTGGGCCCGCGGCGAGGCGCTGTCCTTCAACGTGGCTGAGCTGATCTGCCTGGGACTGCTCGCCGCCGGAGTGGCGGCACTGCCCGTCCTGCTCGGGCCGCTGCTGCGCAGGACGCGGCTCGGCCTCGCCTTCTTCGCCGGGCTCTTCCTGCTGGGCGCGCTGCGCGCCCTGGCCGGACTCCTGCCGCTGGAGCCCGTGGTCGACGGCATCCCGGCAGCCCCCGTCTCCGTGGGCGTCCTCCTCGTCCTGTGCGTGCTCTCGGCCCTGGAGATGCGCGAGCTCTCCGGCGACGACGACCGTGTCACCTCTCCCCTGCGCGCTCCGGACGGCGCGCGACCGCCGGCTCGTCGAGGCGCGGTGCTGATCGCCTGGATCTTCCCGATCGCCTTCGTCGCGCTGGGGGCGCTGGCCTGGATCGTCGCCTGAGCGGCGGCTCCGAGGCGCTGCCGCTCGAGGATCGACAGGAACGGCTCGGCGCGGCTCAGCTCGGTCACGGAGCGCCCGCTGGCCGTCAGACTGCTCGTCCGGACCAGGGCCGTCGGCGCGATCGCCGAGGTCGTGCACTCGCCGATCGTCTCGGTGTAGAGCTGGACACCGCGGGGGTTCAGGAACGACGCCGGCGAGATGCCCTCGGACTCGACCAGCCCGCTGAGCGTGTACATGAGGAAGCCGTTGTAGAGCCCGTTGTCGATCTTCGCCGCGACCTGGCTCAGATCGGCGGGCGGGGCGCCGGCCGCGACGGCCTGCACCCGGAGATCTGGCGCGCAGGAGCCAGCCAGCTCGCCGGCTGAGGCTGCGGCCCCGCCGCTCTGGGAGTAGCCCACGATCCCCACCGGAGTCTGCGCACTGGTCCCGCCAAGGCCGGCATCGCGCACGGCGCGGGCGGCATCGAGCACGGCGTGACCCTGGTCCAGGCGGTCCATGTACGTGTGCGGGCCCTGCGTGCCCACCGCATAGGTGATCAACGGACGATCCCCTGGGCCCCGCCACGGCGAGCCCGACTCCAGGAAGGTGCCGGTCACCGGGACGATCGCGCCGCCCGAGTCGGTCGTGGTGTACATGATCCGGGACTGCGCCTCACCCAGCTGCACCGCCCGGGCCGGGCCGAGGCAGAAGGGCGAGGATTCGTGCTTGAGCCGGCTCGCCGGCGCCTGGGGCAGCTGCGAGGGTGCGGCATAGAACGCGCCCAGCGGCTGATCGGTCGCACTGTCGGCGGCCGAGACCGCCCGGGCTGCAGCCGGGGCCGGGGCGCGGTCTCCGGGACGGCCTCAGCAGCGGGATCGGAGGCGCTCGACGACGACCCGGGCGCCGCCGCCGCGGGGGCCAGGCCGCCGAGGCCCAGGGAGAGGGCGGCCAGGGCCGCGGTGACGCTGAGCAGGGACGCGCGGAGCTTCATGGGGACCTCGATGCTGGTGCGGATGCAGCTGGTGGCCGGAGCGCATCCCGCACCCATACCGCCCGCGACGTGCGACGATGATCAGCCCGTCACGTTCGATACAGAAGTGCATCCATGGTGCCGCCACCTCGGCGCGGCGCGTCGGATGTGATATGTACCATAGGCTCTGCGCTGCCACAGCGCGCCCCCAGACCCCGCCCCAGGAGGACCCATGACCATCGTGATCGCCCGCGCCGGCACCGCCGAGGGCCAGGCCGCCCTGGACTCCGGGCTGGCCGAGGCCGCCCGTCGCTCGGAAGACGCCGTGATCTTCCACCTCGGTGGGGACGACTCCGACACCGAGGCCCAGCAGCTGCAAGGCGTCAAGGTCACCCATCAGCACCCGGAGGCCCGCGGCCGCGACGCCGTGGGCGACCTCCTCGATGCCGCCGAGGCGGCAGACGCCTCCCTGATCGTCGTGGGCATCCGCCACCGCAGCCCCATGGGCAAGCTGCTGCTGGGCAGCGCCGCGCAGCAGATCCTGCTCGAGGCCGCCTGCCCGGTGCTCGCCGTCAAGCCCGAGCGCCGCTGAGACCTTCCGCTCCAGAGCCCGGCACCTCGCCCACCGCGAGTCGCCGGGCTCTTCTGCGTCACGGGGCTGCCGGCCCCGTGAGGGGCCCGCTCTGCCGCCCTTCACCGCAGGAAGGCCTGCACAGCAGACTCCGCACGGCTGCGAGCGGCCGCGTCCGAGGGCTTTCAGAGCAGACGGACCTCCACGGGCTCACCGGCGGGCACCGACCCCTCGCCGGGCTCCAGGACGATCAGCGCGTCCGCAGCGGCCGCTGAAGCCAGCAGGTGCGAGCTGTATCCGCCCAGCCGGTGCGCCCTGTGCCCGTCCCACCGGGCGCGGATGATCCTCGTCCGCCCGGGCAGCCGCTCGAGGTCCTCGGCGCACTCGGCGGTGATCGCGCGCGGAGCTTCGGGTCCGGCCCCGGCCGCCGCGAGCGCTGGGCGCAGCAGCGCCTCCGCGGAGACCCAGGTGGACACCGGGTTGCCGGGCAGGCACACGACCGCGGTGCCCTCGATCATGGCCAGGCCCTGCGGCCCGCCGGGCTGCATGGCCACGTGCAGGAACTCGCTGTCGGGCTCGGCGCTGAGCACCCGGCGCACGACCTCGAAGGCGCCCTCGGAGATCCCGCCGGAGCTCACCCAGACGTCGGGGGCCTCGAAGTCCGAGGAGCTCAGCAGGGTGCGCAGCTGCTCGTCGTCGTCGATCACGTGCCGCACGGCCGTGACCCGGCACCCCAGCCGCACCAGCTGAGCGCACAGCAGGGCGGCATTGGCGTTGTGCACCTGGGCTGCCGAGGGCTGCTGCCCCGGCTCGACGACCTCGTCGCCGGTGGTCAGGATCCCGACGCGGAGCCTGGGCCGCACGCGCACCCGCTGCAGCCCCAGGGCCGCGATCGCGCCGATGGCCACGGGGCTCAGGATCATCCCGGGAGGCAGCACGGATCCGCCCCGGGCGACGTCCGAGCCTGCGGGGCGCACGAAGCGCCCGCTCGGCTGCCCGGACGGCACCCGCACCGTCGCGCCCTCGGCCAGGAACTGCGACGGTGCCGCCTCCTCGACCGGCACGACGGCATCCGCACCGGACGGGATCGGCGCTCCGGTCATGACGGGGGCGGCCGTGCCGGGAGCCAGCGGCGCAGGCTCGTGCCCGGCGGCTCCGGTGGCGGCCACGAGCAGCTCGACGAGCCCAGGGTCAGCGCCTCCGCGCTGGCCGCTCTCCTTCTGGGCGCTGTCGTCTTGGCCGCCGTCGCTGTGCGTGTCCGCTGCGCGCACGGCGTAGCCGTCCATCTGGGAGTCGTCGAATCTCGGCAGCGGGATCGGGGCCGTCAGCTCCTCGGCCAGCACCCGACCGGCGGCATCCTCCAGCGCGACCTCCTCCGTCGCCCGGTCTGACCACCGGCTGCGCTCGATGACGCCCTGGATCGCGGCGATGTGCTCGTCCACGCCGCGCGATCGGTGCCCGTGCCCGTGCCTGCCGCCGTGCCCTGCCATGTCGGCCACCCCTCCCGAGTCGGCTTGAGCCGTGTCAAGGCTTCTGGATCGTGTGCTGTCTATCGTGGCTGATCCTGCCTGCGGGCGGGACCGCTGCACCGCGGAAGGCGCCCGAGCAGGCAGGTGTGTGATGCCGCACAAAGCAAGTCCGTGCGACCGCTGCCCGGCGCCGCACCCGCGCCGATAGCCTGAGACGGACGACCATCACCGGCTGGAGCACAGCCGGAAAGGGAACGAGGTGACCCCCATGCCCACCGCTCTCGGGATGCCGGGTCTGCGCACGCGTCTGGAGCCCTCGCCTGCGGATCCGGCACTGGGGCTCGTGGACTCCTTCGGGCGCCGGGCCGCCGATCTGCGCATCTCCCTGACCGACAAGTGCAACCTGCGCTGCACCTACTGCATGCCCGCCGAGGGGATGGATTGGCGTCCGTCGTCCGAGCTGCTCACCGCCGCCGAGATCCAGCGCCTGGTGCGCATCGGCGTGCAGCGCCTGGGCATCGTGGAGCTGCGACTGACCGGCGGCGAGCCCCTGATCCGCCCGGATCTCGAGGAGATCATCGCCGGAGTGCACCGCGAGCACCCCGAGCTGCCGATCTCCCTGACCACGAACGCGATCGGGCTGGACCGCCGCGCCGCCGGGCTCCGGGCAGCCGGGCTCACGCGGCTGAACGTCTCGCTGGACACCCTGGACCGGGCGACCTTCGCCCGTCTGGCCCGCCGCGACCGGCTCCCGCAGGTGCTGGCCGGCATCCGGGCCGCTCAGGAGGTCGGGCTAAAGCCCGTGAAGATCAACTCCGTGCTGCTGCGCGGGATCAACGACGACGGCGCCGCCGACCTGCTGGCCTGGACCCTCGAGCAGGGGCTGCAGCTGCGCTTCATCGAGCAGATGCCCCTGGACGAGGACCACACCTGGACGCGCCGCGGCATGGTGACGGCCGCGGAGATCCGGCAGCTGCTGAGCCGGCGCTTCCGCTTGGACCCGCGCCCCGTCCCTCGCGCCGGCGCCCCGGCAGAGCTGTGGGACGTCCGCGCGCTGGATGCCGAGCTGGCGGACGAGCCGCTGGGCACCGTGGGGATCATCGCCTCCGTGACCGAGCCCTTCTGCGGCGACTGCCGGCGCACCCGCCTGACGGCCGAGGGTGAGATCCGCTCGTGCCTGTTCTCCCACGAGGAGTTCGGCCTGCGCGACCTGCTGCGCGGTCAGACCGAGCAGGGCGCGCTGCCGCAGGAGCGGGCGGACGAGCTGATCGCCGAGCGCTGGCGGGCAGCCATGTGGATCAAGCCCGCGGCGCACGGCATGGATCGCACCGGGTTGGGCGACGACGGCTTCGTGCAGCCCGTCCGCTCCATGTCCGCGATCGGCGGATGAGATCCTGGTCGTGACGCCCGCGTGCGCGCGGGCCGCGTACCGTGATGCCGGAGATCGCGAGGAAGGTGCGACATGTCGCTGACGATCAACTACTACGCCGCGGCCAAGGCCTCGGTGGGCCAGGACTCGCAGGAGCTGGACTTCGAGGCCCTGCCCCGAGACGGCGACGGCCGAGTCACCCGGGGTGCAGTGGAGAACGCGCTGATCGCGGCCCATCCCACGGCCCCTGCCGGCGAGCAGCCCCTGGCCGAGGTGCTCGAGCGCTGCTCGTTCCTGCTCGACGGCCAGGCCTGCCCCGAGCCCGAGACCGAGATCCCCGACGGCTCCGCCCTGGACGTCCTGCCGCCCTTCGCCGGGGGCTGAGGTGGCCCCGCTGCCGAAGCTGCCGGTCCCGGTGCCCGCGCCGACGCCCACCCGCAGCTCCCGCGCGGCGCTGAGCGCGATCGTGGTCGCCGGTGGCCGGTCCTCTCGCCTGGGCGGATCGCCCAAGGCGCTGATGCGCCCGGATCGCGACGGCGCTCCCGTTCTTGTGCGCGGCACCGTCGAGGCCCTGATCGGACTCGGCCTTCCGGCGCATCGGATCGCCGTCGTGGGCCCGGAGGGCCTTCCCCTGCCGGACGGCGTGCTGCGCACCCGAGAGGACCCGCCGTTCTCCGGTCCCGCCGCCGCCCTGGCCGCTGGCGCACTCGCCCTGGGGCTGGCCGAGCCCTCCGGGGCCTGCGCCTCCGCCGAGCCCTCCGAACCTGAAGGGGGCGACGATCCCGCCGCGTCCGGCGCTGCGGACCCCGCCGTCGACCCCGACGAGCAGTGGACCCTCACCCTGGCCTGCGACATGCCCCGGGTCGCCGACGCCGCTCGGGCCCTGATCGCCGAGATCGAGGCACGGGGCACGAGCCGAGCGGCCTCCCCCGCCTCGGAGGCCACCGACTCGGACCGCACCGGCACAGCGCCCCTCGAGGCCCCGCGCGGGATCGTGCTGACGGACCGCGGCATCCTCCAGCCGCTGGCCGCCGTCTACCGCAGCGCGGTGCTGGGTCGGCAGCTGGTCGACCAGCCCGTCGTCGACCGCTCGGTGCGTCGAGTCCTCGGGCCGCTGTGGGACCGGCAAACGGGCGTCAGGGGACTGACCGATGACGTCGACACATGGGACGATGTGAAGAGATTCGGGCTCGTGCCCGTTCAGGACTGAGGAGACCATGAGCGATCAGCCGCAGACCCCCCGCACCCTTCGCAGCCCCGACTGGGCACAGGCCCGCCAGGCGGCCTTCGACGCCGCTGCGGCGCTGCCGCCGCACTGGCTCCCGCTCGGGGAGACGGTGGGCGAGACCCTGGCCGAGGACCTGCGCGCCGAGCGTCCGGTGCCCCACTACACCTCCTCGGCCATGGACGGCTGGGCAGTGAACGGACCGGGCCCCTGGCGGATCAACCGCGGCGAGTACGAGCAGATCGACCAGCGCGTGGCCTGGGCCCGCACCGAGGAGCCGCAGCTCAAGCCCCCGCGATCGCTGGCCGTCGGCGAGGCCGCACCGATCGTCACGGGCGGACTGGTCCCGTTCAGCACGAGCGCGGTGCTGCGCTCGGAATGGGGCCTCGAGGACGGCGACTCGCTGCGCCTGAGCCCCGAGGCACCGGAGGGCGCCCCCGAGGAGGGACAGAACCTGCGCCGGGCAGGCCGCGAAGCCGAGACCGGAGAGCTGCTGATCCGCGCCGGGACGCGGCTGACCCCGGGGCACGTGGCCTTCGCGGCCACCACGGGCCTGGACATGCTCCCGCTGCTGCGGCGCCCGCGAGTGACCCTGCTGCTGACCGGCGACGAAGTCGACGAGGACGGCGTCCCGGAGCCGGGACGGGTCCGGGACGCCTTCGGCCCGCAGCTGCCGCAGTTCGTCCACCTCCTGGGCGGTCAGGTGGATGCCGTGCACCGCGTGGGCGATGACCGCGAGCAGATGCTCGAGCGGCTCACCGGCTCCGCGGTGGGCGCGGAGTCCGTGCTGGACTCCCGCGCGCAGCTGATCATCACCACGGGCGGCACGGGCCGCTCGACCGCGGATCATCTGCGCCCGTCGCTGGAGGACAGCGGCGCGCATCTGCTCATCGACGAGCTGGGCCTGCGCCCGGGCCACCCAGCGCTGCTTGCCCGCATGCCGGAGGACGGCCCGTTCGTCCTGGGCCTTCCCGGCAACCCGCTGGCGGCCATGACCACCCTGATGCTGCTGGGGGCGCCGCTGCTGGCCGGGCTCGGCGGCAACGTCATCCCGCCGCTGACCACGGTGCGCCTGACCCGCGAGCTGCCGGCCTCCAAGACGGATCGACTGGCACCGGGACTGGCCTTCGTGGCCGGCGCCGCCGTCTCCGGGACCACGATCACCGACCTGAGCGAAGGCGCTGACGCCCAGGGCACCGAGCTGCCCAGCGCGGTGGCGCTGTCACGCGCGGGCTCCGACCAGCTGCGCGGCTTCTCGCAGGCCAACGTGCTGCTGCTGATCCCCGCCGACGGCGTGCGGCCAGGCGAGCCCGTCCAGGCGCTGCCGCTTCCCTGGCTCTGAGGCGGCGGGAGCACCGGTCGGCCGGCCGGACCGTAAGGGTCCAGTCGGCCGACCGAGCAGGCTGGTCCGTCAGGCCGTGACGAAGTACGTGATCGCGCAGATCACGAAGACCGCAGAGGCCGCCAGCGCGCACCCCAGCTCGATCACGATGCCGAGGCCCATGGCCTTGAGCGCGACCCAGCTGGACTCCAGCGCGGCGTTCAGGTCCCGCTGCCGGTAGGTCTCCGAGAGCAGCAGGCCCACCGCGAAGCCGATGAACAGTCCCACCACGGGGATCACGAACAGGCCGATGACCGCACCGATCACCCCGTAGAGCACCGAGCTGTTGGGGATCTGCCGCTTCTTGAGCCGAGCGCCGGTCAGCGCCAGGGAGGCCGACATCCCCGCGATCGCCAGCGGGACGCCCAGGGCCAGGGCCACCCATCCCTCCGGCGAGCGCACGACGACAGCCCAGATCACCAGGCCGATCACGACCGTGATCGATCCGGGCAGGACCGGCACCACGATGCCGATGCAGCCGATGGCCAGCAGGAGGACGGCGACGACGGTCGCGATGATCTCGGGGAGCATGAGGCCCATTGTGCCTGCCCGAATGCCCGTCGGCCTCCGCTCCACAAGCCGGAAGATGCACCCTTGCTAGCATGCAAGAGCACTGGCGGATTCCCACCAGGGCATCCCTTATGCAAGGAAAGGCTCATCATGAGCAGCACAACCCCCGGCTCGACGCCGCCCGGAGAGCCCTCGAGCGCCTCCGGACAGGACGTGGATCACCAGCCGTCCGAGCTGATCCCCCGTCGCCGGCAACGGAGACCGACACCTCGTTCGATCGCCAGCATCACCTGCTCGACTCGCTGCGCGACTCCCTGACCCGCGCTCAGCCCGAGACCCGCAGGGGCCTCGACAAGGTCGTCTTCGGCTGCGCAGCCGTTCTTGCCGTGGTCTTCGTGGCGTGGGGCCTCATCAATCCCTCGGGCCTGGGGGCGGTGGCCGATCACCTCCTGGCCGGGACCATCACGGACTTCGGCTGGCTCTACGTCATCGCCGCCACCGTCTTCGTCGTCTTCGTGATCTTCCTGGCGTTCTCCAAGTTCGGGAAGATCCCCCTGGGACGCGACGGCGAGAAGCCGCAGTTCTCCACGTGGTCGTGGATCTCCATGATGTTCGCCACCGGCATGGGCATCGGCCTGGTCTTCTACGGCGTGGGCGAGCCGCTGTGGTTCTACATGGCGCCGCCGCCCGAGACGGCTGATCCCTCGACCACCGAAGCCATGCGCACCGCCATGGGCACGACCCTGTTCCACTGGACCCTCTACCCCTGGGCCATGTACGCGGTCGTCGGCCTGGGCATGGCCTACGGGACGTTCCGCCTGGGCCGCTCGCAGCTGTTCTCAGCCATGTTCACCTCGGTCTTCGGCCGCCGCTTCGTCAACGGCGTGGGCGGGCGGATCATCAACATCCTCGCGATCCTGGCCACGCTCTTCGGCTCGGCCTGCTCCCTCGGCCTGGGCGCCCTGCAGATCGGCGGCGGCATCAGCTCCGCCGGGATGATGGAGACCGTCACCACCCCGATCCTGGTCGGCATCATCACCGTCCTGACCATCTGCTTCGTGGCCTCGGCCGTGTCCGGCATCGAGCGCGGCATCCAGTTCCTGTCGAACTCCAACATGGTCCTGGCCGTGATCATCGCGCTGATCGTGTTCGTGGCCGGGCCGACCCTGTTCATCCTGGACATCATCCCCAACGCCATCGGCGACTTCGTGCAGGAGCTGCCGGAGATGGCCTCGCGCACGAACTCCGTCGGCGGCGAGGACATGGCCTCCTGGCTGTCCTCGTGGACGATCTTCTACTGGGCCTGGTGGGTCTCATGGGCCCCCTTCGTGGGCCTGTTCATCGCCCGCATCTCGCGCGGTCGCTCCGTGCGCCAGTTCATCGCCGGCGTGCTCGTCGTCCCCTCGGGCGTCTCGACCATCTGGTTCGCGATCTTCGGCGGCGCGGGCATCGGCCTGCAGCAGCGCGCCGAGTCCGCCGGCGACACCGGCTCCATGCTGGCCCAGCAGACCACGGAGGGACCGGACATCAACTTCGACGCCATCCTGTTCGACCTGCTCAACGCCCTCCCGCTGAACCCGATCATGACCGGCGTGCTGATCGTGCTGACTGTCATCCTGATCGGCATCTTCTTCGTGACCGGCGCGGACTCCGCCTCGATCGTCATGGGCGGGCTGTCCGAGAACGGCGCGGAGGAGCCCTCCAAGGGCGGCATCATCTTCTGGGGCGTGGCCACCGGCGCCGTCGCCGCGGTCATGCTGCTGGCAGGCGGCTCGGATCCCTCCGAGGCGCTCAACGGCCTGAAGAACATCACGATCGTCTCGTCGCTGCCCTTCATGATCGTCATGCTGATCCTGTGCCTGGCTCTGTACCGGGACCTGGCCAGCGATCCTCTGGTCCTGCGCACCGAATACGCCCGACAGGTGCTCGTCGACACGGTCGCCCAGGTCCCGCTGGACTCCGACGAGCCGGTGGCCCTGGCCACGACCACGCCCGACACCGGCGAGATCCCGGCCGTGAACGCCGACGGCACGCCGCGCAGGGCGAGCTCCACGGACCCTGAGGACGGCATCGTGATCCGCTCGCAGTCCCTCGGCATCCCGGGCTCGCGTCCGGGCGGGCCGTGGGACAGCGCCTGGGACGACCCCGACGGCACCCGCTCCGCGGGATCCGAGGGCAGGGACAGCCCGCCGCGGGCCTGATCATCCGCACCACCGGCGGAGGCCGTCGACATCGACCATGTCGACGGCCTCAGCTCGTGCCCTAGGCTCGAGGCGATGCCGTCTTCCGACAAGCGCACCCCCGCCAAGAGCTCACGCCGCTCCGCCTCCGCCGCCCGGCGCAAAGCGCCCCCGCGCCCCAAGCCGCGCGAAGGCAGCCGGGCTGCGGGCGGATCGGCCCCCGGCCGTTCGAGCGCGACCCGTTCGGGTGCGGTGCTGCGCGCCTGGCCCGTCTGGGGCGCCCTCGGCCTGCTGATCATCGGCACCGTCGGCACGATCTCGCACAACAGCGACCCCAGCTGCTCGGATCACGGCGGAGCCATCCCCCGCGAGTGGGCCGACGACGTCGCCCATGCCGCCGAGGTCTCGGCCCTGCCGCCCGAGCTCGTGGCCGCGCAGCTGGACGTGGAGAGCCGCTGGGACCCGGAGGCCGAGAGCCCCGTGGGCGCCCAGGGCCTGGCGCAGTTCATGCCCGAGACCTGGGAGCTCTACGGCGAGGGCGAGGCCACGGATCCGGAGGCCTCGATCCGCGCGCAGGGCTACTACCTGCGCGATCTGCGCGAGATGGTCGCGGAGCTCGATCCCGCCGACGAGCAGGAGGAGACCGATCTCGTCCTGGCCGCCTACAACGCCGGGCCCACGGTGGTCCTCGAGGAGGGCGGCATCCCGGAGTACCAGGAGACGCAGAACTACGTCGATCAGATCACCGAGCTCTCCGAGACCCGCTACGCCGGGGTCTGCTCCGAGGAGTCCTGAACCACGCCTCCCCAACAGGAACCCCGCGCACGACGACGGCGCCCGCTCCCTCGAGGGGAGCGGGCGCCGTCGCGAGCAGGGGGCGATCCCGGTGATCAGGCGCTGATCAGCGAGCGCATGGAGCGCAGGGCCACCGACAGGGCCGCCATGTCCGTGGCGGCATCGCCTCCGGAGCTCGACTCGATCTCCTGGAGGGTGCGTCCCACGCGCTCCAGGGACTGCCGGTTCTCCTCGATCCAGGCCTCGACCTTCTGCTCGGCCGTCTCGCCGTCGGCGCGCAGCGCCATGGCGGTCATGGACGTCAGCGTCGAGTACACGTCCTCGCGCATGGACATGCGCGCCAGGACCTCCCAGCGGGTGGTCTGCGGCAGGCCCGAGATCCGGGTCAGCATCGTCTGGATGCCGAAGCGCTCGTGCAGGGCGAAGTACAGCTGCCCCACGAGCTCGAGGTCCTGATCCTCGCCCTCGGACTCCGCGAGACGCACGATGTCCAGCAGCGAGTAGGAGTCCAGCAGGCGCGACCAGGTCTGCGCGAGCTCCTCCGAGATGCCCTGCTCGAGCGCCAGCTGTTCGCGGCGCTGCGCGGCCTCGGCGTCCTCGGCTCCCAGGAAGGTGAGCCCCTCCCGACGGACCTCGGGGATCTGGGCGAAGGCCTCGACCACCTGCTCGACCGGCTGCTGGGACAGGCCGCGGCTGATGAGCCAGCGCACGGCGCGGTCCAGCAGGCGTCGGACGTCCTGGATCATCTGGATCCACTGCTCGGTCGAGACATCGGCCGGCAGCTCCGCCAGTTGCTGCAGCAGGGGGTCGAGCTCGAAGATCTCGACCGCCGCCAGGAAGGCAGCGGCCAGCTCGCCGGGCTCGCACGAGGTCTGCTCGAGCGCACGGTAGGCGAAGGTGGCCCCGCCCATGTTGATCATCTGGTTGGCCACCAGGGTGCCCACGATCTCGCGGCGCAGCGGGTGCGTCTGCAGATCCTCGCCGAAGCGCTCGCCCATAGCCTCCGGGAAGTAGCGCTGCACGATCCGCGCCGTCCAGGGGTCCTCGGCCAGGTCCGAGCGGATCAGCTCGCCGGAGAGCTGGATCTTGGCGTAGGCCGTGAGCACCGACAGCTCCGGGGCGGTCAGCGGCTCGTCGATCTCGGGGTCCTCGGCACGGGCCTCGAGCTGCTCATCCGTGGGCAGGTACTCGATCTCGCGGTCCAGGTCCGCGTTCTCCTCGAGCCAGTCCATGAACCGCGCGTAGGTCAGCGCATAGTCATCGGCCTTCCAGCGGTCGACGCTCAGCGTGATGTTCTGCGCCACGTTGGTGCGCAGCACGAGCGAGGCCAGCTCCTCGGTCATGGACTCGATGAACCCGGCGCGCTCGTCCTGGGGGAGCTCCCCCGCCGCGACCATGCGGTCCACGAGGATCTTGATGTTGACCTCGCGGTCGGAGGACTCCACACCGCCGGAGTTGTCGATCGCGTCCGTGTTGATCAGCACGCCGTTCTGAGCGGCCTCGATGCGGCCCAGCTGGGTCGCGCCCAGGTTGCCGCCCTCGCCGATGACCCGCACGCGGACGTCGGCGCCGTTGACTCGGATCGCGTCGTTGGCCTTGTCGCCCACATCGGCATTGGTCTCGGTCGAGGCCTTGAAGTACGTGCCGATGCCGCCGTTGTAGAACAGGTCCACGGGCGCCTTGAGGATCGCGCGCATCAGCTCCGGCGGGGCCATCTCCGTGGTGCCCTCCGGCAGGCCCAGGACCTCGCGGACCCGCTCGGAGACCGGGATCGACTTGGACGACCGCGAGTGGACGCCGCCGCCGTCGGAGATCAGGGAGGCGTCGTAGTCCTTCCACGACGACGGCCCCATCTCGAAGACCCGCTTGCGCTCGGCGAAGGAGGCCGCAGGATCCGGATCCGGGTCCAGGAAGATGTCGCGGTGGTCGAACGCGGCCACGAGCTTGATGTGCTCGGAGAGCAGCATGCCGTTGCCGAAGACGTCGCCGGACATGTCGCCCACGCCCACGACCGTGAAGTCCTGGGTCTGGGTGTCGTGGCCGAGCTCGAAGAAGTGGCGCTTGACCGACTCCCACGCACCGCGGGCGGTGATGCCCATGGCCTTGTGGTCGTAGCCCACCGAGCCGCCGGAGGCGAAGGCGTCGCCGAGCCAGAAGCCGCGCTCCAGGCTGATGGCGTTGGCGGTGTCCGAGAACTTGGCAGTGCCCTTGTCCGCGGCGACCACCAGGTACGAGTCGTCTCCGTCGCGGCGCACCACGGCCTCCGGGACAACCACACGGTCCTCGCCGTCCTCCTGCGGGACCAGGTTGTCGGTCACGTCCAGCAGCGAGCCGATGAACTCCTTGTAGGCGTCCTTGCCGGCCTCGCCCCAGGCCCCGCGATCCTGCGCCGGATCCGGCAGCTGCTTGGGGAAGAAACCGCCCTTGGCACCGTCGGGGATGATCACGGAGTTCTTGACCATCTGCGCCTTGACCAGGCCCAGGACCTCGGTGCGGAAGTCCTCGCGGCGATCGGACCAGCGCAGCCCGCCGCGCGAGACCGGGCCGAAGCGCAGGTGCGTGCCCTCCACGCGCGGCGACCACACCCAGATCTCGTGGCGCGGACGCGGCAGCGGTGCCGCGGAGATGCGCCGCGGCTCGAGCTTCAGCGCGATCGCGGGCCGGTCCTGCTGGTAGGCGTTCGTGCGCGCGGTGGCGCAGACGACCTCCACGAGGGTGCGCAGGAAGCGGTCGGCATCCAGAGAGGGGACCTCGTCCAGGGCGGCCTCGAGCTTCTCGAGCACCTCGGCGCGGGCGGCTTCGCGGGCCTCGTCGTCCGGCTGCCCGTCCTCGCCGGCGAAGCGCTGCGGGTCGAACGAGGTCTCGAACAGCTCGACGATCCCCCGGGTGACCTGCGGCTGGGCCAGCAGCGTGTCCGACATGAACTCGAAGGAGTGCGGGACGCGCAGCTGCAGCAGGTACTTCACGTAGGCGCGCAGCACGGCGATCGAGCGCCAGTGCATGCGCTCGGCGAGCACGAGCCGGTCCAGGGAGTCCGACTCCGAGCGACCGGAGATCACGGCGCAGAGGATCTCCTCGATGAGGTCCTCGGTGCGAGCGTCGTCGGGGCCCACGGCATCCACGCCGTCAGGCAGCTCGACGCCGAAGTCGTAGAGCTGGAACTCGCGGCCGTCGCCGGTGCGGATCTGGTACGGCTTCTGGTCCAGCACCGTGAGCCCGAGGTTCTGCTCCATGGGCAGCATCTCGGTCAGCGTGAGGCTGCGGGTCAGGTAGACGTTGACGCGCACGGGCTCGCCCTCGGCCGTGGACGGCGCCACGCGCACCTCGGCGGGCAGCGCCTCGTCACGGCCCCACAGCATCTCGCAGCGGCGCAGGTCCTCGATGGCCTCGTCGATCTCGTAGTGGGCTCGGTAGTCCGCGGGGAACGCCTCCGCCCAGCGCTGCACGTATTCCCGGGCGCGCTCGGAGTCGAAGAGCTCCTCGATCTCCATGGACAGCGCCTCGGGCCACGAGCGGGCGGCCTTGCGCACCTTCAGCTGCAGGTCCTCGTGATCCACCGGCGGCGGGGTGTCCTGCGGCAGGCGCAGCCGGAAGAAGAGCCGGGCCAGCGAGGAGGTCGACAGCGAGACGTCGAAGTCGACGTCCACCGCGCCGTAGGCCTCGGTGAGGATCTCCGAGATCCGCTCGCGGACCTCGGTGTTGTAGCGATCGCGCGGCAGGTAGACGACAGCCGAGACGAAGCGCCCGAAGAGGTCCGTGCGGCAGAACAGGCGGGTCACGCGTCGCTCGTCGAGCTCGACGACCCCGCGGGCGGCCCGCACGGCCTCCTCCACGGACATGTGCAGCAGCTCGTCGCGCGGGTACTCCTCGAGCACGGACTGCAGGTCGCGCTCCGAATGGGAGTCGGGGCGGAAGCCGAAGGACTCGGCCACGGCACGGACCTTGTCCCGCACCCACGGGGTGTTGCGGGCCGAAGTCGAGTACGCCTTGCGGGCGAACAGGCCCAGGATCAGGTACTCGCCGTCGACCTGGCCGTCCGCGTCGAAGCGGCGCACGCCGATGTAGTCGAGGTAGTCGTTGCGGTGCAGTCCCGAACGGGTGTTCGCCTTGGTCACGAACATCGCCTGGCGATCGCGCGCGTGCTCGGCGGCCTGGACCGTCAGGCGTCGCGGACGTCCGGACTTCTCCTCCGTCTCTGTGAGGATGCCCAGGCCGCTGCCCTCCACGGAGGACAGGTACAGGCCCTCGTCGTCCTCGCGGAGGTCGTACTCCTTGACGCCCATGAGCACGAAGCGCCCGTCGAGCAGCCAGGTCAGGAACTCCTGGGCCGGCTCGACGTCGTCGAGCTGCGAGCGCATGGGGCTCAGGGAGTCGTTGACGCTGCCGACCCAGCGGACCATGTCGTCGTGATCCGCATCGATCTGCGCGACCGTGCGCAGTGCGGGGCGCAGGCCCTCGATGAGCTCCTGCGCCTGGGACTCGTCCAGGTGCTCGGCCAGCTCGACCTGTATCCAGGACTCCGCCGCGGACGTCTCGCCGAGGGCCCCCACGATCGGGATGGTCTGCGTGTCGCCGCTGGAGATAGCACGGACGTCCTCGAGCTCGTCGACGGAGCGCAGCTCGCCGTCGTCGTCGCGGGTGGCCCGCAGGATGGGGTGCACCACCAGGCGCGCGCCGCCCCAGTCACCGGCGATCCGGGCGTTGAGCGTGGAGACCAGGTAGGGAACGTCGTCGGCGACGATCAGCACGACCGTGCGCGAGCCCTCGTCCAGGGTGGTGATCAGGACCTCGCCGCGCTCGCGGTGCTGGGCGAGCTCGCGGTGGCGCTGGGCACGGGCCGCGAGCACGTCCTCGCCGCGCCTGTCGAGATCCTGTGCCGGAGCGCCGGCGTAGTAGGTCCGCATCCAGGGCTCGGAGCCCGGCCGCGGATGCCGCCGCCCTCCGGAGTCCTGCGCGTCTGCGGTCGAGGGGTCGGGACGGTCCTGGGACTCTGCCACTGGGGAATCACACCTTTGTGAAGTCGTGAGCTGGTCATCCGCTTCTGGCGGCCGATTCGGCCACTGTAGCCGGGGGACAGCAGCCGTGACAGGGACACGACGGCGCTCGAGTCCGCGCGCCGCCGACGCCCGCAGCGCGGCCTGCGGCCCACCCCGATGACGGCCCGCCGAGCCCGATCGACGGAGCATCGCCGCTGGTCACGACACATTTCATGCATCTGAGGCAGTTCACGCGCAGGTCATCCGACGGACCCCAGCGCCTCGCCCGGGGGCCACCTCAAGCTCAGGGGCGATTCCTAGTCTCGGCAGGGCCTGCCCAGGCGGCATCCAGCCTCTGCTCCTTCGGACCGCCCGCAGGCCCGCACTGCCCCGCATGCATCTCCCACCCTCCGCTGGAAAGGCTGCTCCCATGCCCACGAACCTCACGCTGCGCACCGCCGCGCTCGGCGCCGTCCTGGCCCTGGCCGCTTCATCCGTCCCGGCCGCCGTCGCGGCTCCCGCCACCGCTGCCCCGTCGGACGAGCGGGCCTCGCAGGCGGAGGACTTCGACCTGCAGTCCCACCGCGGCGGGCGCGCCGAGTGGACCGAGTCGTCCCTGACCGCCTTCTCCCGCTCGCTCGAGCTCGGCGTCACGACCCTCGAGCTGGACACGCACCTCACCGAGGACGACGTCGTCATGGTGTGGCACGACGACACCATCCAGCCGGAGAAGTGCCAGGACACCGGCCCGGTCACCCCCGGCGATCCGGACTACCCCTACGTGGGCGATCGCTTCCGCGAGCTGACCTACGCGCAGATCCAGACCCTGGACTGCGGCTACCAGCAGCTGCCCGGCTACCCGGTGCAGGACAACATCGAGGGCAACCGCATCGCGACCCTCGAGGAGGTCTTCGCCGTGGCCGTCCAGCACGGGGCTCAGGACGAGATCCGCTGGAACATCGAGACCAAGGTCGAGGACCCCGCGAACACCCCCGAGCGCGAGGCGCTGGTCGACGGCGTCATGGCCACGATCCAGGAGCACGGCTGGCCCGAGCGCACCACGCTGCAGTCCTTCGACTGGGCGGCCCTGGACCAGGTCCGCGAGATCGATCCGGACATGACCCTGGTGGCCCTGGCGGAGTCGGAGAACCCGGTCGGCGCCGGCATCGACCCGCAGGATGCCGCTGATCGCGGCTACGACGTCTGGTCGCCGGCCCACGCGCTGCTCACGGAGGAGAACATCGCCGAGGCCCACGAGCTCGGCCTCGTCGTGACCCCGTGGACGGTGAACAACCGGGCCGACATGGAGCGGCTGATCGACTGGGGTGTGGACGGCATCATCACGGACTACCCCTCCACGCTGCGCGACGTCATGGCCGATAGCGGCTGGGCCCTGCCGAAGGCCTACCCGCTGGTCGAGCAGCCGCAGTTCGGCCGCGGTGCTGAGACCCGCGCCGAGCGCGAGCACACCGGCGCGGCGCGCTCGGTCGAGGATGTGCGCGAGCGCTCCGAGACCGCCCGCGAGCGCTACACCCGCTGAGCGGATCGGCTGCGGCGACGCCCGCGGCCCGGCGACGACGACGGCCGGCTCCCCGCGCGGGGAGCCGGCCGTCGTCGTCGCGCGCGAGGACCGGGCGGATCAGCCGATCCACTCCTCCTGCAGCTGCAGGACCTGCGTGTTGATGATCCGGGGGTGGGTGTCGCCGCTCCAGTGGTTCAGGGCGATGCGGATCAGGGACCCGTGGGTGACCATGAGGACGTCGCGCCCGGGATGATCGGAGGCGACCTGCTGCACGGCCTGCAGGGCCCGGGCCACGAGCTCGTCCTCCGGCTCGGCCGGGACCATGAGCTCGGCGTACTCCTCCGGGGTGAGGTTCTCGTTGTGCTTGCCCTCGGTGGAGCCGAACGATCGTTCGATGAGGCCGTCGTAGGTCCCGCCGAACTCCGCGCCCAGCGTCTCGGCCACGATCTGCCCCGTCTCGCGCGCACGGGACAGGGGCGAGGTGACCACCGCATCCCAGCTCTCGCCCTCGTCGAGCATGCGCTGGGCGGCGTCGCGGGCCTGCTGGCGGCCCGTCTCGTTGAGCGGGACGTCCGTGCGGCCCTGGAAGCGCATGGCGCGGTTCCAGTCGGTCTCGCCGTGGCGCATGAACGCGAGCATCTGCTCTCCTGACCGGCCCCGTGCGGGGCCACGATGTCTGCTGGGGCGAGCCGGGCTCGCCTGCTCGGGCCGGTCCGGACAGACTGGGGCCATGAGCGATTCCAGCACCAGTGTCCCCCAGCCCTCGGACTCCCGCGATGACCCGGGCCTCACCCGGCTGATCTACGGCGCCATGCCCCTGGGCGGCTCGTGGAGCGCCGATGATCCGCTGACGGAGGAGCAGGAGGAGGTCGGCTTCGCGGCCCTCGATGCCGCCGAGGAGGCGGGGTACCGCGACCTGGATCTGGCCGACATCTACGCGGCGGGCAAGTCGGAGACCGTCGTCGGCCGCTGGCTGGCCCAGGACCCGCAGCGACGGCAGCGGATGCAGGTGCAGACCAAGGCGGGGATCCGGATCCCGGGCGGCACAGCCGCCGGCGATGCGCCCATGCACTACCGGCTCGACGGCGCCACGGTGCGAGGGTCGCTCGAGAAGTCGCTGACCCGGCTCGGGCTGGAGTCCGTGGAGCGGTTCTTCATCCACCGCTGGGACCCGCTGGCCGATCTCGACGAGCTCGGGGCCGCACTGGATGCGATCGTCGACGAGGGACTGGCCCGCCGCGTGGCGGTGTCGAACATGCCGTGGGATCGCCTGCAGCTGCTCCAGCAGGCCATGAACAGCCCCCTCGGTGCGGCCCAGGTACAGCTCAGCCTGGATCACCGCGATCTGATCGAGGCCCAGATCCTGTGGAACCATGCCGAAGGCCGCACGACGGTGCAGGACGGGACGTTCCTGGAGCGCTGCGCCCGCGCCGGCATCGAGGTCCAGGCCTGGGGATCGATGGCGCAGGGGATCTTCACCGGAGCACCCGCCCCTTCTTCGACCGACGAGGTCCGCAATCTGCAGCCCACGATCGAGCTCGTGCGGCAGCTGGCCCAGGAGCTGGACTGCTCGCGCGAGGCGGTGGTGCTGGCCTGGCTGATGCGCCTGCCCCAGCGGATCCGCCCGGTGATCGGCACCACCAGCTCCGATCGCATACGCGCCTGCGTCCAGGCGGATGCTGTCGCCTCGAATATGACGCACGAGCAGTGGTACCGGCTCTGGAACGTCGCACGCGGCCACGACGTGCCATAGCCGCAGGTCACGGGCAGCTCGGCAGCTCGCTGTGGACCGACCAGGGGACAGCCGCCCCCCGAGCTGAGGTTGAATCTGCATACTGGCTTGCCAGAGCGTCCGTGGTGCCGGTAATTTGCGATCGAAATACCGACGGACGACGTCGCCAGGCCCCCACCTGGGCATCGTCCGGCGCGGGGAGGAGCACCACCATGAGCACCACTTCCGACGAGTCCGCCCATCGGACCGCCATGCCCTTCCTCGGGGTCGACCCCGAGTCGCTGAGCCTGAGGCACCGCATCCCCCGGCTCCCGGCGCTGGCCGTGCGCACGCAGGAGCTGCCGCAGCTGGACGATGCCTCCGTCGAGCTGCGACTGCTCGGCACCGGACACCAGCTCGTGCTGCGCCTGGGCGATTCGGAGTGGATCGAGACCCTGGCGCAGATGCCCGGGCTCATCCCCCACCTGCCCACCGAGGCACACCTGGACGCACCCCTGCCCGGCCTCGGCGCGTACGAGATCCGCTGCACGCTCACGGAGCACTCCGAGCGCGGCCTGGCCAAGCAGCGCGAGCGCTTCCACCTCCAGAGCGAGACCGCCCAGGCCTCGCTGCTGCTGCGCGGGGCCGACGGCGCCGCCGCTGCGGCGTGCCTCTACCTGCCCGAGGGCCACGACGAGCTGCGGTGGCGCACCTGGCGCACCCAGCCCGAGACCGGACGTCTGGTGCAGACGGTCAGCACCCTGCAGCTGCCGGCTGTGGTCGGGCATCAGCTGCGCGCCAGCTGAGTCGGCGTCCCGCCGCCAGGGACTGCCGCGCCGCCGTCGGACCCGTACCGGTTCTCAGCTGAACAGCGGGTCGCCCGTATACGGAGCCAGCAGCTCGCGCTGGGCCGGCTGCAGGCGCAGCACCGTCTGGGACTGCGGGTCGAAGAACGCGAGCTGCGTGTGCGCGCGGATGCACCATTCGCCCGTGCGCGGGTCGGCGATCTCGATGCCGAGGATCAGCGCTGCGCCGGCCGCCTTCACGATGCGCACGCGCGTGGGGGCGGGGATGTTGCTGTACTCGAGCGGACGCACGTAGCGCACGCGGTGCTCCACCACGAGGGCCTGCGTGCCCTCCGGGAGGGCGTCGAAGAGTTGGACCCGCGCCGGCCGCGCCTGGTTCCCGGTGCCCACGGGCACGCCGAAGGCCTCGATGCGCGCCTCCTCGAGCATGCGCACGATCTCCACGTTGTTGATGTGGCCGTAGGCGTCCATGTCGCCCCAGCGCATGGGGATCTGAACGACGACGCCCGGGCCGTCCTCGGCGATCTCGGGCGCAGCAGATGTGTGTTCGGACATGTTGCGGGATCCTTCCGGGTGGGGGCCCCAGAATAGAGGCTGCGGCACGACGACCCGCATCCCACCAGAGAAGATGAGCATCGCCATGAGCACGACCACTCGCACCGGCACGCGGATCCCGCGCCGCCGTCGGCGCCTGAGAGCCCTGGGGCTCGGCACCGGCGCCCTGGTGCTCGTCTGGCTGGTGGTGTGCACCGTCGTGGTGCTGCACCCGGACGTCACCGAGGATCCCCAGCCCGCCGACGCGGTCTTCGTGCTCGGGCCCGCCGACGAGGCCCGCGTGGCCCACGCCCGCGACCTGATGGACCAGGGGCTCGCCCCCACCGTCGTGTACGCGACCCCGCAGGGCGACTTCGGCGGCGGCGGCGAGGCTGCGACCGACGAGATCGGCAAGCCGCACTGCGATCAGGGCAAGGACTACGAGGTCATCTGCTTCGAACCGGACCCCTCCACCACACAGGGCGAGGCCATGAAGATGCGCGAGCTGGTGGCCGAGCGGGGCTGGGACAACATCATCGTGATCACCATGCGCCCGCACGTCTCCCGTGCCCAGCTGATCGTGGACCGGTGCTACAGCGGTCAGACCCAGTGGTCGCCCATCGACTACGTCGACGACTACTGGCGCTACCCCTGGATGACGTTCAAGGCCTACGTCTACCAGTCCGCCGGCTTCCTCAAGGCCTGGGCCACCCCGGGCTGCGACACTCAGCTGCCCGGCAATCCCAAGTCGATCTGAGGCCCTTCAGACGCTGACCCGAGGCCACCGCCGACGTCGACCTGGGGCCCCGCCGACCCGAATTGGCGCGCGAGCGCGGACTCGGGTACGCTATCCGTCGTTGCCCGCAGGGATGAGAGTCGCTGCGAACCACGAGCGCGAGTGGCGGAATTGGCAGACGCGCACGGTTCAGGTCCGTGTGCCCGAGAGGGCGTGGGGGTTCAAGTCCCCCCTCGCGCACGACAGTCCAGAAGCACCCCGATCCCACAGGATCGGGGTGTTTTTCGTTGTGGCTGGTACTTCCGCGTGGGGTCCAGGGTGAGCTCGCGGAGGATCTCTCCGGTGGCCTTGGCCACGATGGTGATCTCGCGGTCCTCAACGATCAGAACGACGTGGGTTCGGGCGTGGGCTCGGTGATCCGGACGGGAAACGTGCCGATGACCTGCTGAACCGTGACTTCACCGCGGCGGCTCCGAACCTGGTCTGGGTCACGGACTTCACCTACGTCCGCACCTGGGCGGGATTCGTCTATGTCGCGTTCGTCCTGGACGTGTTCGCCCAGCGGATCGTGGGCTGGCACGCGTCCTCGAGCAAGAAGGTCGACTTGGTCATGACGCCGCTGCGGATCGCGCTATGGCAGCGAGAACGGGAAGGAAACCCCATCTCACCAGGAGATCTGATCCACCACAGCGACGCCGGATCTCAGTACACAGCGATTCGGTTGACCGAGCATCTCGCGCTCAAGGGCATCGCCCCGTCGATCGGGACCGTCGGCGACGCCTACGATAACGCCCTGATGGAGACGGTGAACGGGCTCTACAAGGCCGAGTGCATCCGCACCACCGCCTTCCACACCGGCCCGTTCCGGATGCTCTCAGACGTCGAGTTCGCGACCGCCGGCTGGGTCGACTGGTACAACAACCGGCGACTGGTCGGCACCCTCGGGATGCTCACCCCGATAGAGTTCGAGAAGCTCCACTACGAGGCCCTCACCCGAGAGTCCGAACCCGCAAAGTAGCGGCATCAAACCTGGGCCGGTTCACTCCAGCTACCACGACCTCTGGCACGTCGAGCAGTCGTTCCGGATGAGCAAGACAGACCTCCAGGCCAGACCCATGTTCCACCGGCAACGCGACGCCATCGAAGCTCACCTGACGGTCGTGTTCACCGCTCTCGCGGTCGCGCGATCCATGCAGAACACGACCGGGCTGAGCCTGAAGAAGATCATCACGACCCTGCGTCCGATCCAATCCGCGCTGCTCCGCGCCGGCTCACACACCCAGCTGATCCCTCCGCACATCCCTGAGAACGCCGCCCTGATCATCAATCAGATCACCGGAAAACCGGGACACTAAGCCAATGCATCAAGTCAGGACAGGGATTCCCGCTGGCCCCGGCAGTAACACCTACGTACGCGCCAGCGAGTACGTGGGAAACGCCCGGCGCACAATCGGCCGTCGCGGATACGTCGACGAGTCCAGTCTCGATCTATGAGCAGGGCAGCCCCGCGGCGTTCCGTAAACGAACATTTCCGGTATCGGGAAGCGCAACACCTGCCAGCCGGTGTCGGAAATGGCGTTTCCCCCGGAACGGGGTTATGACTCGGTGACCGTTTCTGAGACCGGTGTGCGCGTGGGGTTATTGGCGGGTCCGCAACCTCCGCACGAGCGTCTCAGGTGCTGCGTGAACCCTGCATCCTCAAGGATCGCGCACCGGGTGCGACAGCGAGTTCGCCGTCGTCGAGCGCGATGGGTGGGGTTCCTGCGACGACCACGTCGGCTCGTTCCCACGGTCGCTGTCGCCGCAGGAACTGCAACTCCTCCGCCATCCACTCGTGCCAGAAAGCGATGGTTTGCTCGGTGTCCCCGTTGACCCCCTCCGCGATGTCGCGAGCGATGCCGCGTTCCTCGGCTGCGGCGAAGTCGGACTGCACCCACACCGTGACATCAATGAGGTCTTCCAGCTCTCGTTGGCTGGCTCCTACACCTTCGACGACAACTAAATCCAGGTCGGAGGAGATATCGATCGTCCCGTCCCGTCCGTGGAGTGCCCAGGCAGGCGGGCGGAAGGAGACGTCTTCCCGGCGGTGCAAGGGTTGTAAGAGGTGGTCAGCCAGAAGATGGCCCCACGCGAAGTAGGGCTCGTACCAGGCGACGTCATCTGTGTGGATGATCGCTGAACGGGGCACCTGCTGGCAGAGCCGCTTAGCTAACGTTGACTTGCCGGACGCGCCGCGGCCGTCTACAGCCACGATTCGCGGCCGCTCAGCCGGCGTTCCCGCTGCCCGGAACAACAGGTGAACGAGGTCGGCCTGAGTCATGGCGCTCCAAGGGCCAGCAGCAGGCTCCTCAGGGGGCAACTTCATAGACATGGACTCAGCATGCACTATCACGCATCGAGTTGCCGCTACAACGCTTCCGATTCTGCCGCCAGGCGTCGGGCTACCCACGGCGGCCAAAGGATCGATTGCACTCGGCTGAACTGTGATCGTTCTGGAACCCCTGGTCCGGGGTTGCTCGTGCGAAAACGAAGGTTTCTGGGATGCTCGTCAGGCCCGAAGCTCCTGCAGGTCGTGGCGTCCTGAAAAGTGGTCCCATTACCTGTGCGGTCCAGAGTGCCCCGGCGCCGCCCGCCCCCAAGGCTCCCATGGCACCCCGACCGCGCCCACCGAGCGCGGACGTGAACGCGTGGATCGACGGCTTCTACCACCACTACGACCGCATCCCACCGCGCGACGAGATACGGCACGCCTTCCACGAGCTGACCCAGTCCGATGCAGAGCAGTACCTACGCGACGCCCAGAGCCGGCTGTGGAATCGCGAGTCGTGAAGACGCGCGACCGAGCGATCGTGACCGGGCCAGCGTTGCGTGCCGGCGGGTGAGCTCAGCCCACGTCTAGGGGCAGACGATGAAGGTGTGGGTTGTGTACTCGGTTTCCACAGCCAGGCCATCACGGACGATCAACGGGGGCCCACCCCCTCTCCGTGGTATTGGCCGGCGCATGAGCACTCGCAGTCCCAGCGTGTCTCAGGCGAGGCGTTCCAGCATGCCTCCACGCACGTCGTCTGGGTTGCTCCGTGGAGGGTGACTTCCACCCGGGTCCCGAGCTCGCCCGGTAGCTGCTCGATCAGGGCTCGGAGGTGTTCGCGTGCGACCTCGAAGCACTTCTCGTCCCTGTTGTACCTGGGGCGAGTCTGCTCTCCGCAGATCCGCTTGAGGAGGTCACGGTTCCCCGACCCTGGCTGGTAAGGAATCTTGACCTTCGTGCGCCCTCTGAGGGGTCGAACGATGCTCGCCATGCCCACAACGTAGCGCTTTCCTAGGAAGCCCACGGCATGATGGGCCGATGACATCAGCGCCGGCCCTTGTGATCCTCCGTGGAAACTCGGCGTCGAGGAAGTCCACCATCGCCCGGAAGGTTCAACACGACCTTCCCCGAGGGCGTATCGCAGTGATCGGCCAAGACCCCGTACGTCGAGAAGTCCTCTGGGAAGAAAACGACAACCCCGTGTCGACTATCGCGCTGACCGAGGTCATGGTGCTTCACTGCCTCTCGCGGGGGCGCACAGTGATCCTCAAGGCATCTTCAAAGTGGCGCGCTACGGCCAGATGTTCCAGCGACTGCTCACCGGCCACGACGGGCCGGCTCTCGTGTACTACCTGGATGTGAGCCTCGCTGAGACGCTGCGCCGCCATGCACTCAAGCCCATCGCCGGGATCGTGAGTGACGACGAGGTCGCGTCCTGGTACGTCGAACGCGACACCCTCGGAGTCCCGGGTGAAGTGCTCCTCCCGGAACGCATGAGCGAGGATGCGCTCGTGACGAGGATTCTGAGTGACCTTGCGGCGCTCGGCGTCAGCGGAGGGGCTATGTCCCCTCCGGATCACGCGGCCAGCCACCTGTCGCCCTGAGCCACAGGGTCCTTATTGGGTATACCCCACGGCGCAGATGTGTCACGAAACTGCCGATTCGGACCCTGTGGCACAGGGACGCCTACGGCGCCGTAACTGTCACGCAGGGTGGTGCTCAATGCAGCAGAAGTGTCAGGTTGAGGTGTGCCAACTCGCGCAGCAGTCTCCATAGGCCCGGCCTGGCGCCGGCTCGCTCGTCTCGCAGCCCGCCCAGCGGGATTCACCCGCCCGCCGTCGAGAGGACGCAGCCGACGCCTTCCCGGTCCTGAATCGCCGCCCATGCGTCCCCTCGGCGGCGCTGATCTGCAGGAGCCTGGAGAATCGCGAGAGCTGTCGGGTGTCCGGCTTCGAGCACCGGTCCCGGACATCCGACAGCTCTCATCGGCGCCGGAGGTGCGGCGGTCTCTTACAGCCCGCCGTGCACGAACCGCCCTCCCACGACGGTGGCCACGACCTCGATCTCGGCGATCACATCAGTCGGCACCGCGCGGGGGTCGTCGCTGAGGACCACGAAATCCGCGAACTGACCCGAGACCAGCTGCCCCTTGTACCCGTCCCAGCCCGTGGCCTCGGCCGAGCCCACCGTGTAGGCGTGCAGCGCCTCCTCGACCGTGAGCCGCTCGGACTCGGGCCCGTACTCCCGCCCCGCCTCGGTGCGGCGCAGCACGAAGTCTTGGATCACGTCCAGCGGCCGGCCGCCAGCCACCGGCCGGTCCGAGCTGCCGGGCAGCACGAGCCCGGCGCGCAGCAGGCGCCCTGCCGGATAGGACAGCTGCACGCGCTCCTCGCCGATCCGCTCGCGCACGGATTCGCCGAACGCGCTGATGTAGTTGGGCTGGGTGGCCATCACGACCTCGAGCTCGGTCATCCGGACCACCTGCTCATCGCGCACCACGCCGCCGTGCTCCACGCGATGCGGCATCACGGGTGCCCCGAACTGCTCGCGGGCCTCGGCGATCACGTCGAGGGCGAAGTCCAGGGCGGCATCGCCGATCGCGTGCATGGCCAGCGCCCAGCCGCCGGCCGCTGCGGAGAGGGCGGCGCGGCGCATCTCGCCGGGGTCCTGCTGAAGGTAGCCGCGCCCGTGCCCGGCGAAGCAGTAATCCTCCGACATGGCCGCGGTCATCCCCAGCATGGCCCCGTCGGTGAAGACCTTCGCCGGGCCGATCTGCAGCCACTCGTCACCGGCTCCCGTGCGGATGCCCGCACCGAGAGTGGTGTGGGTGCCGTCGTCGGGGTGGCCGTCGATCGCCTTCAGCCCGTCCAGGGTGACCATGGTCTGGAACCGGGTGCGCAGCAGGCCGGCCTCCCGTGCCCGCTGATACGCGGCGAACTCGAGCGGGCTGTGCCCGATCCAGCCGCCGGCGATCCCGGCATCCGTCACCGACGTGATGCCCTCGGCGGCGTACTCCTGCGAGGCCCGCTCCAGGCAGCGGCCGATGTGCTCGTGGGACTCCGGCTGCAGCAGCCCCGTGACCAGGGGCATGGCGGTCTCCTCGAGCAGGCCGGTGGGCCGCCCGGCCTCGTCCGTGACGATCCGCCCGCCTTCGGGCTGCCGACGCACGGTCGCGCCGATGCCCGCCATGGCCAGCGCCGCTCCGGAGACCGTGAGCGAATGGCCCGTGTTGTGCCGGATCAGCACAGGACGCCCGGCGGCGGCCGCATCCAGGCCATCGCGGTCGGGCTGGGGACCGTCGAGGTGACCGGGGTCGAAGCCCGCGCAGGTGACCCACGCCCCGGGAGCCAGCTGCGCGGCGCGGTCGCGGATCAGGCCGCAGACCTGCTCAGCCGTGCGTGCCTGCTCCAGATCGACGTCCAGGCGCGACTGGCCGAACCACACGCTGTGGGTGTGGACATCGTTGAACCCCGCGACGATCGTGCGCCCGCCGGCATCCAGGCGCTCCCGGGCGGTGAGGCCGTCGAGCTGCCCGTCGACCCCCGCGACGAACCCCTGCCACACGCCCAGCCGACGGGCCGACGGCCGGGCGGGGTCGCCGGTGACGACGGAGGCGTTGTCGATCAGCAGGTCAAGCTGCATGGGGTGGGGCTCCTGAAGCGGTCGATGGCAGGGGCAGATCCCTGCGCCGAACGGGACGGGCAGGCCGGCCGGGGCTCAGTTGCGCGGACGCACCACCGCGACGGCGCGGGTGTCCGGGGCGGTGTCTGCGACATGATCCATGGCGGCACCGACATCGCCGGTGCGCTCGTAGGCGGCGTGGATCTGCTCCCAGATCGGGGCGTTGTCCACCCCGATCGCCTTGGGGTCCAGCACGATCTCTCCGCCGGCTCGGCGCTGCCGGTCGTAGTCCTTCATCAGGCGGATGGCCGTGGGGCTGAGCAGGACCAGCGCCAGGAGGTTCACCCACGTGTACAGGCCCAGGCCGAAGTCCGCCATGGACCAAACGAACGACGAGGTCTGCACCGAGCCGAAGACCATGGACGCGGCGAGCAGCGCGCGCGCGATCCCGATGCAGATCCCCTGCGCCTTCGTGTTCGGGATGAGGTAGGCCAAGTTCGTCTCCGCGTAGAAGGAGAAGGACAGCAGCGTGGTGAAGGAGAACAGGAACACGGCGATCGCCACGAACGACGGCCCGAAAGCAGGCAGTCCGGAGTCGATCGCGAGCTGCACCCAGGCGGGGCCCTCCTCCACGCCCGGCACGTTCTCGGTGAGCAGCGACTCCTCGTCCGGGCCCAGCACGTTGAAGCTGTTGGTGGCCAGGATCATCAGACCCGTCATGGTGCACACGAACAGCGTGTCCACATAGGCGGAGAAGGCCTGGGCGAGCCCCTGCTTGGCGGGGTGGGAGACGTGGGCGGCGGCCGAGGCCTGGGCGCCGGAACCGGTGCCGATCTCAGTGGAGTACACCGCCCGACGCACGCCCCAGGCCACGGCCGCGCCGAGCAGGCCCCCGTAGACGGCGTCGGCGCCGAAGGCGCTGGAGAAGATCAGCCCGAACATGGTCGGCAGCTGAGTCCACATCATGACCATGATGATCAGCCCGACGACGATGTACGCCCCGGCCATGAACGGCACCACGAGCCCCACGGTGCGCGCCAGACGGTGCATGCCGCCGAACACGATGAGGCAGAACAGGGCGGCCATCCCCAGGCCGACCAGCAGCGGGCTCCAGCCCCAGGCCTCCGTGGTGGCCGCGGTGACGGCGTTGGCCTGGATCTGCGGACCGGTGATCACCGTGGCGAACACGGTGGCCGCGGCGTAGGCCACCGCCAGCCAGCGCCAGTTCCGGCCCAGGCCCTCCAGGATGTAGAAGGCCGGCCCGCCGCGGAACTCCCCGCGCACCTTGTGCTTGTAGAGCTGGGCCAGCGAGCTCTCCGCGACCGCCACCGGGGCTCCGAGGATGGCGGTGACCCACATCCAGAACATGGCGCCGGGCCCGCCCAGGAACAGGGCCGTCGCGACGCCGGCGATGTTGCCGACGCCCACACGGCCACCGAGCGCCATGGCGAAGGCTTGGAACGAGCTGATCCCCGCCGACGACGACCCGCCGTGGATGAGCTGGCCGACCATGTCCCGAAGCAGGCGCACCTGCGGGAAGAGCATGCGGATCGTGAAGTACAGACCGAGGGCGAGGATGCCGAAGGAGACCGGAAGGCTCCACAGGATCCCGTTCGCGGCGGTGATGAACTGTTCCATGGGAGCCCCCCCTGGGTCGTGATCAGGTCATGTGACTATAGGCACATGAGGGCTCGGCTCTGACCTCCCGCGCACCGTGGCCCCTCTGCACGGCCTCCAGAACCCGCCTCGGCCGAGGAGCCCCATGACCGCCCGCGTCCCCGTGATCGCCCTGACCGGCCACCTGGGCGCCGGGAAGACGAGCCTGCTCAACCACCTGCTGCGCGCGCCCGGCGCGCGGCTGGGTGTGATAGTCAACGACTTCGGTGAGCTCAACGTGGATGCCGCCCTGGTCTCCGGGCAGGTGATCGACGCCGTGGCCCACTTCCAGACCGTGAACACCCGCGAGACCCCACCGAACCGCTTTGCGGCGGCCACGCTGGTGGTGATCGGCAAGGCGGATCTGCTCGACGAGCAGCAGCTCGAGGCTGTCGTCGCCCGCATCTGCGAGCGCGTCCGCGCGCGCAATCCCGACGTGCCGATCGTGCGGGCCGTTCGCGGCGGCATCGACCCGGCCCTGGTCTTCGACACCGCAGCCGACGACGACCCCGTCGATCCGCTGCCCCTGGCTCGGCTGCTGCGGGAGCAGTCCGCCGCGCACCACGACCACGAGCACGCTCGGGCGGTATCGGTGCCGCTCGAGGGCCCGGTGCCCCCCCCGGCGCGCTGGCCGATCTGCTCGAGGAGCCGCCGCAGGGCGCCCACCGGCTCTAGGGTCGCGTGCGCGTCCATGGATCGCGCGGGCGCGGCGGGTTCCGGGTCGACGTGGTGGGGCCGATGATCCGCGTGGCGCGCCTTCCCCATCCGCCGCAGCTCGGGGAGCTCGTGGTCGTGGGGCTGGAGCTGGACGCCGCCGACCCCCACGCTCGCGGGAGGCGCCGCCTTCTCCTACCTGTCGGTGGTGAGCATGCTGCTGGGCTTCTTCGCCTGGTACCGCGGACTGGGCATCGGCCCCATGGCGCAGGTCAGCCAGGTCCAGCTCGCCCAGCCGATCCTGTCCCTGATCTGGGCGGCGCTGCTGCTGGGCGAGCAGCTCACCTGGCTGACCCTGCTGGGGGCGGCTGCCGTGATCGCCTGCGCCCTGTCGGCGGTGCGCGTGCGGTCGAAGGGCTGAGCGCACCGCAGCGAGTGCACGGAACCGAGCGCGCAGCACCGCCATGGCGCAGGATGGGGCCCAGATCCTGACCACGACACCTCAGGAGGCCCCCGTGTCCCAGCCCCGCATCCACATGCTGCCCGTCGACGATGACGGCTTCCGACAGGCCATCGTCGACGGCGGAGGCCGCCTCGTGCAGGACCCGGCGGAGGCGGAGGCCGTCGTCGTCCCGTACGGGGCCGATCCGCAGGACCTGGTGGCCGCCGTCGAGCACGAGGGGATCCGGTGGGTCCAGCTGCCCTCGGCGGGCATCGAGGCCTTCGCGGAATCCATGCGCCGTCGCCCGGACATCGCCTGGACCTCGGCCAAGGGCGCCTACGCGAATCCTGTCGGCGAGCACGCGCTGGCACTGACCCTGGCCCTGCTGCGCGAGCTGCCGCGCAGGGTCGTGGCACGCAGCTGGGCCCCGCGCTCGGGGCGGTCGCTGCACGGCATGCGAGCCGTCGTGGTGGGCGCAGGCGGGATCGGGCGGCGGATCATGAACCTGCTGCACGTGTTCGACGTCGAGGTCACCGCCGTGCGCCGCCGACCCGAGGCCGTCGCGGAGGCCGATCGCACCGTGGGAGTGCACGACCTGCCGGAGATCCTCCCGTTCCAGGACGTCGTGATCGTGGCCGCCGCCCTGACCGAGGACACGCACCATCTGATCGGGCGGGCCGAGCTGGAGTCCATGCGCACCGATGCGATCCTGGTGAACATCGCCCGCGGCGGCCTGATCGACACCGAGGCCCTGGTCGCTGCCCTGGAGCGCGAGCAGATCGCCGGGGCCGCGCTCGACGTCACCGACCCCGAGCCGCTGCCCGATGGCCATCCCCTCTGGGAGCAGCAGCGGTGCCTGATCACCCCGCACACCGCGGACACCATGGAGATGATCCGCCCGCTGATCTTCGCTCGCATCGAGCGCAACCTGCGGGCCTTCGCCGCCGACGACGAGCTCGAGGGCGTGGTCGATCCGCAGGCCGGCTACTGAGTGCGCCAGCTGTGCGCCCCGCATCAGCGAGGTCGTGCGGGGCGCACGATGCAGGCCCAAGCGTGGACATCGCTCCGCACCGGCCACGGATGCATCCGACTTCACTTCATGCGATTTCGCACAGGCCTCTGACCTGCGATGTCGCGGAGGAGGCCCGCCGTGGCACCCTCAGCCACCGCCGCATAGCCCCCCACCACGACGGAATGCGTCCCCCGATCTGGGGACATCCCGCGATCAGCGGCCCACGTCCGACTCCGCCATGATGGAAGTCCACTGCCGGAAACGCCCTGTGACATGGTGCTTCGGGGCCTACCCGCCTTCGCGGCGCCCGCAGGGCCCTTCCTCGGCAGCGGGCTCGAGGCGGCTGCCCGCCGCCCTCGAGTCCGCGCAACATCCCGTCGTCGACTCCCCCATCGATCACGGACTCTGCCGCCCCGTCGTCCCGCTCCCCCGAAGCTGGACGGCCTGATCACCAGGACCTGCCCATGTCCCGCACTGACGCCCATGACCCCAGAGCCCGCTCCCGGGCCTACGAGTGCGCGACCGTCGAGTACCAGACCGTGCGCCGCGAGCCGCGCGCGGTCTTCGACGACCTGACTCGTACCAGCTTCGAGGCCTGCGCCGCCCTGGCTGACGCGGTCTTCGACGAATGCACCGAGCACGCCTCCCCAGCGGAGGCCGCCCGCGGAGGCCGTCTCCTGGCGCAGGAGGACTCGCACGTGCGCTGCATCCTGGAGCCGGAGGGCCCCGGCAGATATCTGCTCGGCTTCGAGGTGCCGTGCGGCCCGGGGCCCGGGCAGGGCCTGAGCCGTCTCCTGCACGCCCTCGGGCTCAAGGGCGCCGCGGCTCGGACCGATCCGGCGCTGCAGGGCCGCCTGCTGTCCACGACCCACCTGATCGAGGACCTGGTGCTGGGGGTGGACTCGATCTGCTCGACCGCCCCCGGGCGGCTCACCGTCGGCATCGCCGGAAGCGAGCAGGACGCCTCGATCGAGTTCATCGACGGCGTGCGGATCCTGCGGCGCATCCACCCGCGCACATGGCGGCTGCTGCACCGCGACGACGTCCAGGACCTGCTGCGGCGGATCCTGGCCCCGTTCCAGGACCCGGAGCTGTACACCCTGAACATCCGCTCGCAGCCGCCGTACGGCAGCCTGGGCCGCAACTGGACCGTCACCTCGAACGAGCAGCTGCGCCGCTTCGCCGGCGGAGGCCGTCTGGACCTGCCGGCGCTGGGGACCCCTCAGGACCTGCTGGCCTCCTGAGAGCCTCAGCGCCGCTGCAGCAGCACGGCGGTCTCGCTGTGACCGGTGTGCGGGAACATGTCCAGAAGCCGAGCTTGCACCGGGCGCCACGACGGCATGGCCGCCAGGTCGCGGGCCAGCGTGCGCGCATTGCAGCTCGAGTAGATCAGGCTGCGGACCTGCGATTCCTCCAGTCGCTGCGCCAGCTCGACGCCCAGCCCGCGCCGCGGCGGATTCACGACCACCAGAGGCACCTCGCCCTCGAGGGAGCGCTCCACGGCGGTGGCGTCGCCGGCTGTGAAGGTCACCGCGCCCGGGCCCGAGGACGGCAGCCCCATCTCGGCGGCCGCCTGCCGCGCGGCCTCGACCGCCTCGGCGGAGATCTCCACGCCGCGCACCCTCCGGCCCGGAGCCGCCAGATGCAGCGCGAAGCCGCCGACCCCGCAGTACAGGTCCACGACCTCCGCGGGCTCGAGCTCGCGCGTCCACTGAACGGCCTGGCGGTAGAGGGCGGCGGCGACCTCGGTGTTGGTCTGGAAGAACGAGCGCGGCCGCAGCCGCAGCGGGATGCCGTTGATCGGCATGGACAGGCTGTCGCCGTCGGTGAGCACGTGCTCCACCGGGCCCTCGAGCACCGCCTGGTGCTCGGGCTGCAGGTTGGCCGTGACCACGCGCAACCCCGGAAGCGCCTCGAGCAGCAGGCCCAGGTGCTCGCGGATGCGCCCGAGCAGCTTCGCGGAGCGCAGGACGAAGCGCAGCATCAGCTCGCCGTCGGGCGAGACGGTCACCAGCACGTGCTTGAGCTCGCCGCGGCCCTTGGGGACGTCGTAGGGCAGGAGGCGCAGCTGGGTGCAGAACGCCGCCACGATCGGGAGGGCCCGTTCGATCGGCTCGGGGCACAGCGGGCATTCGCGCAGATCGATGCCGCGACCGCGCGGATCCAGGATCCCCAGCGTGGGGTGCCGGACGGTGCCCGCCACGACCATCTTGGCCTTGTTGCGGAAGCCCGACTCCGCGCTGGCCACGGGCTCCAGCCACGTGAGCCCGGACGTGTCGGCGCCTCCGCCGTCCAGCAGCGCCCGAACCCCGTCCTGCTTGGCCGTCAGCTGCTGCGCATAGGGTTGATCGATCAGGGTGCAGGAATCGCACAGCCCTCGGTCGTGATAGTCACAGCGCACGGCACAGAACCCTATCGGCAACGCAGGCCCGGCAAGGAGGCGACGATGGCGAAGAAGCCCCGCCCCACGCCCTCGCCCGCCGTGATGCGCGGCCGACGCGACCCCGCGCTGTCCGTCGAGCCCGTCGACTGGACCCCGGCCCCCGCACGCAGAGCGCAGCAGGCCGCGGAGGAGGCAGAGCAGCAGCGGCGCCTGCGGGAGGAGCAGCAGCGCCTGAACCGGCAGCGGCAGCAGGTGGCCGCCCGGATCAGCGCCGGCCCCTCCGCCGCAGCCCCTCGGCCCCCCGCGGAGGCCCTCTACACCGTGGACTCCGGGGCCCCGGCCCCCACGGCCCGCGGCTCGCGGGTGCGCCTGTCCGAGGACCGGGTCCATGTGGTGGGCGCCTGGGAGGCCACGCTCGCGCAGCTGCAGGAGGCCGTGGACTCCCCTGACGACGTCTGGACCGTCGACCTGGGCCGCACGGACCACTTCCTGCGCGGCGAGCTGTGCGTTCAGGTGACCCGGGCCGAGGGCGCCGTGGTGGGGATCTTCCGCTCCGGATGGGCCACTGCCCGTCGCCCCGAGCAGCCGCTGCCGGAGGAGCCGGGCTCGGCCCCGCGCGCGTCGGGCAAGCAGGGGACCCGGTACCCCACCACCCAGCGGGATCTGCTCGAGCGGCTGCGAGCGGCCGGCTTCGAGGTCACGACCTCCGGGCCCACGCACGGGAAGATCACCCACCCCGAGCACCCGGGACGCTTCCTGCCCTTCGCCTCCACGCCGTCGACCAGCAGGCACGGCCGTCACATGGTCACCGCAGTGCGCCGCGTCTTCGGGATCGACCTGCGCGATCGGCCCTGAACAGCCCCCCGCGCGCATGTCGATAGGATCGGATGCGTGAAAGCCCTGCTCCTGGAGAACATCCACACCGAAGCCGAAGACATCCTGCGCCGCCACGGGGTCGAGGTCGAGACCCGGGCCGGCGCCCTGGACGAGGACGAGCTGATCGAGGCTCTGGAGGGAGTCGATCTGCTCGGCATCCGCTCCAAGACCCAGGTCACCCGCCGCGTGTTCGAGGCCAGACCCGACCTCATGGCGGTCGGCGCGTTCTGCATCGGCACGAACCAGATCGACCTGGAGGCCGCCTCGGACACCGCAACCCCGTGCTTCAACGCCCCGTACTCCAACACCCGCTCGGTCGTGGAGCTGGCGATCAGCGAGATCATCGCCCTGGCCCGCCACCTCACCGACAAGAACCGGGACATGCACGCCGGGCTGTGGAACAAGTCCGCCAAGGGCGCCCATGAGGTCCGCGGACGCACCCTGGGCCTGATCGGCTACGGCAACATCGGCAAGCAGCTCTCGGTGCTCGCCGAGGCGATCGGCATGCACGTCTACTTCTACGACGTCCGCGACGAGCTGCCCATGGGCAACGCCCGCAAGTGCGCCACCCTGGACGAGCTCTTCGAGAAGGCCGAGTGCATCTCCGTGCACGTCGACGGCCGCGGCTCCAACAAGGAGCTCATCGGCCGCGCCGAGTTCGAGAAGATGCGCCCGCGCACCCTGTTCCTGAACCTCTCGCGCGGCCACGTGGTCGACATCGACGCCCTGCACGACGCCCTGGCCTCCGGGCACATCGCCGGGGCCGGGATCGACGTCTACCCGGAGGAGCCCAAGGCCGCCGGCGAGGCCTTCGAGTCCCCGCTTCAGGGCCTGCCCAACGTGATCCTCACGCCGCATGTGGGCGGTTCGACCGCCGAGGCGCAGGAGAACATCGGGCAGTTCGTGGCCGGCAAGCTGCTGGACTACACCGAGAACGGCTCGACTGAGCTGTCGGTGAACTTCCCTGAGGTCACGCTCACCCGGGTCAGCACCGGGGTGCGCCTTCTGCACATCCACGAGAACGTCCCTGGCGTCCTGTCCGCGGTGAACAGCGTCTTCTCGCAGCAGCAGGTGAATGTCGACCGCCAGGCCCTGGTCACCCAGGGGGCGACCGGCTACCTGGTCACCGACTGCTCCTCCGGGGTCACCCGGGAGGTCATCGACGAGATCCTGGGGCTCGAGGCCACCAAGCGCCTGGCCACGATCCAGGCCGACTGACCGGCAGCGTCCCGCACCGAGGCTCCCAGCGCCGCTCGCACCCTGCGATCCAGCAACCCGAGTGCGCGCTGGGAGCCTCCTGCAGATAGGCTGAGGTGCCACCCGTCACACCTGCGATGCGGAGGCCTCCATGCCGAACTTGCCCTGGTCCGCTCCCGGACCGAACGACGACGCCCACCCGGATCATCCCCGCGGAGGCTCCACGCCCGTGGGGCACAAGGTCCCCGGCGATCACCTGATCGGCCAGGAGGCCGATCCGCGGCGCAACGAAGAGATCGATCAGCTCTCCCCGGGTCAGCGCGAGCCCGCCAAGCCCACACGCACGGTGCAGATCCAGTGGCTCGGCCTGGCCGTCGGCCTGGTCCTGGGCATCCTGGTCTACCTGGCCATGCCCGGCGACGTCCCCCAGGAGGCGCGCCTGACCGCCGCCACGGCTGTGCTCATGGCCGTGTGGTGGATGACCGAGGCGCTGCCCATCCCCGCAACGGCTCTGGTCCCGCTGATCGTCTTCCCCACCCTGGGCTCCACGCCCCTGGACGACGTCGGCGCCTCCTACGGCAACAACGTCATCTTCCTGTTCATGGGCGGCTTCCTGCTGGCGCTGGCCATGCAGCGCTGGAACCTGCACCGGCGCATGGCCCTGCTCACGGTCCGGCTGATCGGCACCAGGCCCCCGCAGATGATCGCGGGATTCATGATCGCCACGGGCTTCCTGTCCATGTGGGTCTCGAACACCGCCACCGCGGTCATGATGCTGCCCATCGGCATCTCGGTGCTGCTGCTGGTCAACAAGACATCGGATGCCATCGACGACCCCGTCGACGCCGATGAGGACGCGGCTGCGACCCCTGTGAAGTCCAACTTCGGCACGGCCCTGATGCTCGGCATCGCCTACGCCGCCTCGATCGGCTCCCTCGGCACGATCATCGGCACCCCGCCCAACACCCTGCTGGTGGGCTACATGGCCTCCGAGCACGACGTCCAGATCGGCTTCGGGCAGTGGATGATCGTGGGCGTCCCGCTGGCCGTCGTCCTGATGGCCGCGTGCTGGTTCCTGCTGACCAAGGTCCTGTTCAAGCCCGAGATCGACGAGATCCCCGGCGGCCGGAAGCTGATCGACGACGAGCTGGCCAAGCTCGGCACCACCTCCGCCGGGGAGAGGCGCGTGCTGGTGATCTTCGTGCTGGCGGCACTGGCCTGGGTCTTCGTCCCGCTCGTCACGGACTGGGTCGGAGCGGACACCCCGCCGATCACCGATGCGGGCATCGCCATGGCGGTGGGCGTGCTGCTCTTCCTGCTGCCGGCGGGTGCTGCGCGCGGCGTGCGGCTGCTCGACTGGGACTCCGCGCTCAAGCTCCCCTGGGGCGTCCTGCTGCTGTTCGGCGGAGGCCTGGCCCTGTCGGCGCAGTTCTCGTCGTCGGGCCTGACCGAGTGGATCGGCGAGGTCGCCTCCGGGCTCGGCGGGCTTCCTGTCGTGCTGCTCGTGGTCCTGTTCGCGGCGGGGATCCTGTTCCTGACGGAGCTGACCTCCAACACCGCGACCGCAGCGACCTTCCTGCCCGTGGCCGGCGGCATCGCCATGGGCATGGGCATGGATCCGCTGCTGCTGGCCATCCCGGTGGCCCTGGCTGCGACCTGCGCCTTCATGCTCCCGGTGGCCACCCCGCCCAATGCGATCGCCTACGGCTCGGGCTACGTCTCGATCCCGCAGATGATCAAGGGCGGCATCTGGCTGAACCTCATCGGCCTGGTGCTCAACACCGCGGTGACCATGACGCTGGCCGTCTGGGTCTTCGGGATCGCCTTCTGATCCCTGACCTGCACGAGGAAGCCCGTCCCCGCCATCACGGCGGGGGCGGGCTTCGTCGTGCGCAGGGTCCGGATCAGCGGTCGACGCCGATGACGTCGCCGCTGCTCGCGTCCACGTCCACGTCGATCTCGTCGTCGAACTCGACCTGCCAGACGATCGTGCCGTCGTCCTCGTCCAGCGACACCTCGGTGACGGTGCCGTCCTGGTCGGCGGAGGCCGCCTCGATGGCATCGGCCATGGAGACCTCGACCGAGGCGGGATCCACGTCCTGATCGTCCTGCTCGGTCTCGGTGACCTCGGTGGACAGGTCCTCGCTGACGCGGACCTCCTGCTCGTCGGAGCCCTCGACCACGGTGACCTTCCAGCCGGCGGCGCCCTTCTCCTCGATGGTCACGGCCGTGGAGCCGTCGAGCGTGCCCTCGGCCGCGCCCAGGATCTCGTCGAGCTGCGCGGAGTCCGCGGGGACGCCCGAGCCGGCGGCGACGCCGCCGCCGGCGGCGGAGGAGGAGCCCTCCGAGGCACCCGCCGACGCGTCATCGGAGGCGTCGTCCGAGGAGTCATCAGAAGCTTCCTCAGAGGCGTCGTCGGACGCGTCGTTCGAGGCCTCATCGGACGCGTCATCAGAAGCCTGGTCCGAGGAGTCATCGGAGGCGTCGTCGGATGCCTCCTCCGAGGCATCGTCCGAGCTCTGCTCGCTGGCATCGTCAGAGGCGTCCGTCGAGGCGTCGTCGCTGGTCTCCTGGGACTGCGAGGAATCGGCCCCGTCATCCGAGTCGGCGTCGTCGGCGGCGCTGCAGCCGGCGAGCAGGAGGGCGCTCAGCCCGAGCACCGGCAGCGCCAGGCTCAGCGAGCGGCTGCGCCGACGGCGACCGACGCCGACCGCCGATGCCATGACATCCTCGGGCAGGGAAGCATTCACGCGCTGATCAGCATTCTTGGTATCCATGGCCCCACCTTGGCCCAGTCGACGGACGAGCTCAAGGGCCAGGGCATCGGCTTGCCGCCGCCGTCTCAGCTGGCACTCATCTGCACTCCACCGGGCACTCATCCTCCTGTGACTGAATCTGCATCCCGGCAGTCCTCGGTGCGTCTCCGTCAGCACCATCTACTATCTTGAGACCATGCTCGCACCCTGCCGGGCTGGACCGTCCTGCATCACCCGAGCCCCGTGGAAGGAGGCGCATGGGATTCCTCGACAACCTCGAACGCGGCATCGAGAAGGCCGTGCGCACCGCGTTCTCCACAGGATCGCGGCGACGCATCGAAGCAGTGGAGATCGCCAGCGCGCTGCGTCGCGAGCTCGACGAGCACTCGTTCACGATCTCGGCCGGGCGCACCATGGCGCCCAACGACTTCATCGTCGAGTTCTCGGACGAGGACTTCCCCTGCGCCCAGGAATGGGGCACCCCACTGGCGGAGGAGCTGTGCGAGGTCGTCATCAAGCACGCCCGCTCGCAGGCCTACACGCTGCAGGGCTCCGTCCGCGTCTCGTTCACCCGCAATCCGGAGATCGAGCGCGGCAGCTTCGAGATCATCTCCTCGGCCCGCCGCACGAGCACCGAGGACGCCGCCCCGAGCCCGTCAGCCGCTCGTGAGGCTCCTCGTCCCGCACGGCCCGCCGGGACTCCGCACCGCACGCCTGAGAACTGGGTGCCGGTGCTGGACATCGACGGCCAGCGCCTGAGCGTGGAGGCCGACTCGATCATCCTGGGCCGCTCCTCCGGCGCGGACATCACCGTCGAGGACACCGGGGTCTCGCGCCAGCATCTGGAGATCCGCCGCGAGGGGGAGCACTGGCTCGCCGTGGACCTCGGCTCGACCAACGGCTCCCTGGTGGACGGCCAGCGCCTACGCGGACGCACCGAGCTCGTCAACGGCGCGGTCATCGAGATGGGCCGCACCCGCATCGTCTTCCGGCTCGTCGCCCCCAGGAGGAATCGGAAGAATGTCTGAGCTGACCGTCACGCTGCTGCGCTTCGGGTTCCTGGCACTGCTGTGGGTCATGATCCTGGCCGTGGTCCTCACGCAGGGCCGCGACCTCTCCGTGGACCGGCGCCGCCGCAGGTCCTCCGCGCGCAGCGGGCAGCAGCGGCGCGGCGCCGCCCCAGCACCCGCTGCGGCCGGGCCTGCGCCCCGTCATCTCCCCAGCACCCTCGTGGTCCTCCAGGGCCCCACCGGCGGGCGGACGCACCAGCTCGGCAGCGCCCCCGTGACCATGGGCCGCTCCTCCGAGTGCGACATCCCCCTGGAGGACGACTACGCCTCCGGCCGCCACGCCCGCCTGTTCCCGCAGGGCTCGCGCTGGTTCCTGGAGGATCTGGGCTCGACCAACGGCACCTACATCGATGAGCAGCGCCTGACCCGCGCCGTCCCCGTCGACACCGGCCGCCCCTTCCGCGTGGGCAAGTCCGTGCTGGAACTGAGGTCCTGACCCATGGCCCTCGCCTTCCGCTTCGCCGCCCGCTCGGATGTGGGCAGGATCCGCTCCAAGAACGACGACTCCGCCTACGCGGGTCGTCATCTCGCCGTCGTCGCCGACGGCATGGGCGGGCACGTCGGCGGTGACGTCGCCTCGGCATCGGCCGTGATCGACCTGACGCATCTGGACCGCGGCGGCTTCGGCGGCCACGCCGTGACCGAGCTCGCCGACGAGATCCAGAACGCCAACCAGAACCTCGCGGAGCTGGTGCGCCAGCAGCCGCGCCTGGCCGGCATGGGCACCACCGTGACCTCGCTGCTCATCGACGGCGATCAGATCGCCCTGTGCCACATCGGCGATTCCCGCGCCTACCGCCTGCGCGGCGACGCCTTCGAGCAGATCACCACCGACCACACCTTCGTGCAGCGCCTCATCGAGGAAGGCCGCCTGCGCCCGGAGGAGGCCGAGACCCACCCGCATCGCAACGTCCTGATGCGCGTCCTCGGCGATGTCGACGCCTCGCCCGAGCTCGAGGCCGAGGTCTACGACGCCGTCGTCGGCGAGCGCTGGCTGCTGTGCTCCGACGGGCTCAACGCGGTCATGAAGCCCGCGGCGATCGAGTCGCTGCTGCGCTCGGACGCCGAGCTCGACGAGATCGCCCAGACCCTGGTGCGCGCGACCCTCAAGCGCGGCGCCCCGGACAACGTCACGGTGGTCGTGCTCGAGGTCGTCGACGCCGCCGACCTCGAGTCCGCTGAGACCGACCTGACCGGCGCGCTGCCGGATCCGGACGAGGCTCTGACCTCCGATCAGCTCACCGAACGGGCCCGCGCCTCCGCTCCCGCGCAGGAGCCCGAGGCCGTCACGGCGCCGGCACCGTGGGCGGCGTCTGCGCAGGAGCAGCCCCAGGAGCCGCAGGACACCAGCGCGGCCGAGCTGCGCCGCGGTCTCGACGAGCTGCCGCATGTCCTGGTGGGTGCAGCGGCCAACGCCACGCAGACCGGCCGCATCCCCACCGTGAGCGGCTCCGCGGCCGCACGTCGTGCGACCCTCGTGCGGACCTCCGCCGCGGACTCCCTCACGGACATCTCCGAGGTCGACTCCGCCCTGCAGACCCGCAGCTCGCACCGGCGCGGCCGGATCATCGGCAGCGTCGTGGCGATCCTCGTGGTCGCCGCGCTCGTCACGGCCGGGGCGCTGGCCTATGCATGGACCCGGGGGCAGTACTTCGTCGGCTCCGACGGCGACAACGTCGCGATCTACCAGGGGGTGGACCAGAGCCTCGGGCCCATCCAGCTCTCCGAGGTCCAGCAGTCCACCGACCTGGCGGTCGACGACCTCCCCGGCTACGCCCGCTCGCGAGTCGAGGACACGATCGCCGCCGATGACCTCGGCCACGCCGAGAGCATCGTGCTCGGGCTGCGCTCGGACGCCGCGCGCTCCGACCGCGAGCGCCAGGAGGCCGAGGACGAGGCGCAGGACTCGGCCAGCCGCGAGCCCTCGCCCGGCTCCACCGGCACCGTGAACTACCCCGAGTCCTCCAGAAGCGCCGATGAGGGAGGGGAGGGCTGATGTCGACCCAGGCCGCCGCCCCCGCACTCGGCACCGCCTCGCGGGAGCCGATCCAGCGCCGCAGGCGCGTGACCGAGCTCGTGCTGCTGCTGCTCGCGCTCGCCCTGGCCGTCGGGGCCAACTTCCTCGTGGACCCTGAGCGCTTCGCCGAGGACAGCGGGCATGTGCTGCGCACCGCGATCGTGCTGGGCGGCGGCTCCCTGCTCGTGCATGTCATCCTGTGGATCCGCGCCCCGTACGCGGATCCGTACATCCTGCCGATCGTCGTGACCCTCAACGGCCTCGGCCTGGCGATGATCCACCGGATCGACCTGCTGATGGACTCGGACGCCGCAGGCAGCCAGCTGCTGTGGACGGGCGTGGGCGTGGCCGCCGCTGCCGCGGTGCTCCTGCTGCTCAGGGACCACCGGGCGCTTCGCAAGGTGACCTACATCTCGCTGGTGGCCTCCGCCCTGCTGCTGATCCTGCCGCTGCTGCCCGGGCTCGGCACCGAGATCAACGGAGCACGGATCTGGATCTCCATCGGCGGGCGGACCTTCCAGCCCGGCGAGATAGCCAAGATCACCCTGGCGATCTTCTTCGCGGGCTACCTGTCCACGAACCGCGACGTCATCCTGCTGGCCGGGCCCAAGATCGGTCCCCTGCATCTGCCGCGCTTCCGGGATCTCGCGCCCCTGTTCGCCGCGTGGCTCGTGGCCATCGGGGTGCTCGTGCTGCAGCGCGACCTCGGCACCGCGATCCTGTTCTTCGGCCTGTTCGTGGCCATGCTCTACCTCGCCACCGGCCGCCTGAGCTGGATCATCCTGGGGCTGATCTTCGTGGCCGCCGGGGGCTTCGTGGCCTCTCAGACCTTCGGCCACGTCGCGGCCCGTCTCGACTCCTGGATCCACGCCTTCGATCCGGAGATCTACGACGCCCCCGTCGGCGGCTCGCGCCAGATCGTGCAGGGCCTGTTCGGCCTGGCCTCCGGCGGGCTGTTCGGCCAGGGCTGGGGCCAGGGCCGACCCGATCTGGTCTCCTATGCCAATTCGGACATGATCATCACGGCCTTCGGCGAGGAGCTCGGGCTCATCGGCGTGTCCGCGATCCTCATCCTGTTCTTCCTGCTGGCCTCGCGCGGCTACCGGGCCTCGCTGGGCACCCCGGACACGTTCGGCAAGCTGCTCGCCGCCGGCATGGCCTCGATCATGGTCATCCAGCTGTTCGTCGTCGTCGGCGGCGTGACCCGCGTGATCCCCCTGACGGGCCTGACCACTCCGTTCATGTCGGCAGGCGGCTCCTCGATGCTCTCGAACTGGATCATCGTGGCGCTGCTGCTCGCGATCTCGCATTCCGCTCGCCGCCCGATCGTGTACGGCCCGGCCAGTGACGAGGAGATCGCCGAGTTCGAGGCCCACGAGCAGGAGGAGGCCGAGCGGGCCAAGGCGGAGGAGGCCGCTCGCCTCGAGCGCGCCGAGCGCCGTCGCGCGCGTCGCGAGGAGCGCTCCGACGACGATCCTGAGGAGGAGGCCCCCGCAGGCTCGGCCGCTCGGCGAGCCTCGGGCCTGCCCGGGACGCAGAGCCGAGGCGGCTCCGGCCGAGCTCGCGAGCTGGCCCCCGAGGCCAGCTCCGAGGAGACCGAGGTCGTCCCGCTGGCCCGCGGCTCCCGCTCCGCAGCAGCTGATGCGGACGACGAGCCCACCGAGATCCGCACCCCCGACCCGGCCGCAGACCTGCGGCCCCGCCGCTCCGGCGGGTCAGCCCAGCACCAGAGCCCGCAGGACACCAGAGGAGGCAGGCCGTGAACCGCTCGATCCGTCACGTGTGGATGGCAGCCGTCGCCATGTTCGCGGTGCTGCTGCTGGCCCTGACGTCCATCATGTTCTTCCAGCAGCGCTCGCTCGCAGCCGACCCCTGGAACACCCGCACCCTGTACGAGCAGTTCGGCAGGGACCGCGGCTCGATCCTGGCAGGCGGCGAGGAGATCGCCCGCTCGGTGCCCACCGAGGGCGACTACGCCTTCGCCCGGGAGTACCCGCAGGGCGATCTCTACTCCGAGGTCACCGGGTACTTCTCCCCCGTCTACGGCGCCACGGCGCTCGAGCAGGAGATGGGCGATGAGCTCTCCGGCTCCTCGGACGACCAGTTCTACAACCGGGTGATGTCCACGCTGTCCGGCGAGCAGCAGACGGGCGCCTCGGTCGAGACCACGCTGGATCCCGAGCTGCAGCAGATCGCCCACGATTCGCTCCAGGGCCGCCAGGGCGCCGTCGTGGCGATCGAGCCTGACACCGGCCGGATCCTGGCCATGGCGTCCTCGCCGGGGTTCGACCCCAACAAGATGTCCTCGCACGACACCGAGTCCGTGATGGCCGCATCGGAGGCCTACAGCAGCGATCCGGCCCAGCCTCTGGTCAATCGCACGATCGGCGGCGATCTCTACGCCCCGGCCTCCACGTTCAAGCTGATCGACACCGTCGCGGCCCTGGAGTCCGGCGAGTACACGACCGACACCGAGATCCCGAACCCCCAGGAGCTCGAGCTGCCCGGCACGAGCATCACCCTGCCGAACTACCGCGGCGGCCCGTGCGATGCTCGCGACGTGGCCGACCTGCAGTTCGCCCTCGAGAACTCCTGCAACGTGCCGTTCGCCCAGGTCGCCATGGACCTCGGCGAGGACCGGATCGCCCAGACCGCGGAGAACTTCGGCTACGGCCAGGACCTCGACATCCCCATGTCCGTGACGCCGTCCAGCTTCCCGGAGGGCATGACCGACGCCGAGCTCGCCATGGCCTCGATCGGGCAGTACGACGTCCGCTCAACCCCCATGCAGGTCGCCATGATCTCGGCGGCCCTCGGCAACGACGGCGTCCTGATGAAGCCCCAGCTCGTGGACCAGGTCCGCTCCTCGGACCTGTCGGTGATCCAGGACTTCGAGCCCGAAGAGCTGAACCAGGCGACCTCTGCGGATGTCGCTGACACCCTGGAGGATCTGATGGTCTCCGACGTGGACAATGGAATCGCCCGCGGCGCCGCGGTGCCCGGTCACTCGGTGGCGGGCAAGACCGGCACCGCGGAGATCGGCTCCGAGACGGGCCTCACGGACTCCTGGTTCACCGGCTTCGCGCCCGCGGATGATCCGGAGATCGCGATCGCCGTCGTGTTCGAGGACGTGGACACCACCACGGCCTCCACGCTGACGTCCCCCACTGCACAGCGCATGTTCGAGGAGGTGCTCACCCGATGAGGCCCTCCAAGAAGACTGTCCTCGGCGGCCGGTACGCCCTGACCGATCGGATCGCGATCGGCGGCATGGGCGAGGTGTGGAAGGCGAAGGACCAGGTCCTGGGCCGCATCGTCGCGGTGAAGATCCTCAAGGAGGAGTACAACGGCGATCCGAGCTTCCTCCAGCGCTTCCGCGCCGAGGCTCGGCATACCGCGCTGCTCAATCACCCGGGTGTGGCCAACGTCTACGACTACGGCGAGGACGACGGCTCCGCCTACCTCGTCATGGAGCTGGTCCCGGGTGAGCCGCTGTCGAACCTGATCGACCGCGACCGCCGCCTGCCCGTGGACGATGTCCTGAACTACATCGGGCAGACGGCCCGGGCGCTGGCCGCCGCGCACGCGCAGGGTCTCGTGCACCGCGACGTCAAGCCCGGCAACCTGATGATCACGCCGGAGAAGCGCGTGAAGGTCACCGACTTCGGGATCGCCCGCGTGGCCGATCAGGTCCCGCTGACGGCCACGGGCCAGGTCATGGGCACCGCCCAGTACCTGGCTCCCGAGCAGGCCACCGGTCAGACCGCCACCGGCTCCTCGGACATCTACTCGCTGGGCATCATCGGCTACGAGTGCCTGGCCGGAAAGCGCCCGTTCACCGGCGATTCGCAGATCGCGATCGCCCTGGCGCAGGTCAACGACCCGCCCCCGCCGCTGCCCAAGGATGTCCCGCCGGGGCCGCGCGCGCTGATCATGTCCATGCTCGCCAAGGACCCGGCGGACCGCCCGTCCACGGCCGGTGCGGTGGCCAGCGCGGTGGACGCGATCCGACGAGACGACCTCGAGGCCGCCGTCGTGGCCGTTCCGGGCATGCGCCCCTTCCTGAACGGAGAGGTCTCCGGCCCCACAGGAGCCGACGCCAGGCCCGCGAGCTCCGCCGCTGCGGGCGAGCGCGCCCAGGAGGATTCCGCCGACGATTCCACCGCGGCCTTCGACACCGTCGACCCCGTGACCCCCGCGCCCTCGGGCCCCGATCGCACGGGCAACCCGGCGGCCCCGCGCAGCTCCTCGAGCGGCGGCTCCTCGAGCGGCGGCTCCGGGTCCTCGAAGGCCGAAGGCGGCGGCTCGAGGACCGCGCCCATGCTCATCGGCGCCGTCATCGTCCTGACTCTCGTGGTGATCGGGCTGGCCGTCATGCTCGTCCTGGGCAGCGGGGGCGACGACTCGAGGACCCCGGAGGGGACCGTCTCGACCGCCGGCGCCTCGAGCGGGGCCGGGGGCGGGAGCGTCGAGGTCGTCGCCCAGGACCTGATCGGGCTGGACGTCGACGACGTCGTGGCCGATCTGACGAGCCGGGGGTTGAACGTGGAGCAGGTCGGCCAGGCCAGCAGCAGCCGCCCCGAGGGCGAGGTGCTCGCCGTCTCGCCGGCCGGCACCCTGAACCCCGGGGACACCGTGACCGTGACGCACTCGAGCGGCCCGGAGATGGCCACCCTGCCCGATGACCTGACCGGTCGCCCGGCGCAGGACGCCGCCGATGACATCACTGCCCTGGGCGTGAACGTGGACATCTACTACGAGGAGTCCGACGCGCAGGACGACGGCGACGTCGTCAGCTCGGACCCCGCCGAGGGCCAGGAGGTCGAGGTCGGCTCCTCGGTCGCCCTGACCGTCGCGGGCAGCGCCGATGACCAGACCTCCGCGGCATCCGCCGGGACCTCCCAGACCCGTGCCGCGTCGGAGCAGGGCCCCAGCCCCGACGCGCTCGACACCGAACAGAACGCAGCAGTTTCGGCCGACGCCTCCCCCGGCGCCGAGCAGTCCCTGCCCGTGGAAGGCTGATCATGGAGCAGTCCCCCATTCCCGAGCTGATCAACAACCGCTACGAGGTCAAGGAGACCATCGGACGCGGCGGCATGGCGACCGTCTACAAGGCCTCCGACCGGAGGCTCGGACGCGACGTGGCCATCAAGGTGCTCAAGCCCGAGCTCGCCCGCGACGACTCCTTCCAGGAGCGGTTCCAGCGGGAGGCGCAGGCGGTCGCCGGGCTGAACCACCACACGATCACCTCGGTGTACGACACCGGCGAGATCCCGCCGGACGTCCCCTCGGACATCGCCTGCCCGTACATCGTCATGGAGTACGTGCCGGGCCAGACGCTTCGACAGCTGATCCGCGAGGATCGGCTCAGCACCGAGGACGCCGTGAATGCCATGGAGGGCATACTCGATGCCCTGGCCTACAGCCACCGCTCGGGCATCGTCCACCGCGATATCAAGCCCGCGAACGTGATCATCACCCCGGACGACCGGGTCAAGGTCATGGACTTCGGCATCGCCCGCGCCGTCGAGGACACCCAAGCCGCGCTCACCCAGACCCAGGCCGTGCTGGGCACCGCCCAGTACCTCTCCCCGGAGCAGGCTCGCGGCGAGAACGTCGATGCCCGCTCCGATCTCTACTCCGCGGCCTGCGTGTTCTTCGAGATGCTCACCGGCCGGGCGCCGTTCGTGGGCGAGGCCTCGGTGGACATCGCGGCCCAGCACGTCCGCGACGCCCCTCCCCAGCCCTCGAGCCTGGCGCCTCAGCTGCACCCGCAGTTCGACACGTTCATGCTCCAGGCGCTGGCCAAGCCGCGCGACTCCCGCTTCCAGTCCGCCGAGGAGATGCGCCGCGCCGTCGTCGAGCTGCGCGAGCCCGCACGGATCGACGCCACGACCATGACCCGTCCGATCGCCGCGACCGGAGCCGCCGCCGACGGCGCCGGCGAGCCCGCAGACGGTCCGCACACGGCCGTCACCCCGGCCGCAGCGGCCGGTCTCGGCGCGGCGGGCGGCGCTGCAGCCGGTGCGGCAGCGGCCGGCGGCTCCTCCCAGGGTCAGGCTGGGCAGGCCGCCCCCGTCTTCACGATCACGCCGTCCGCCGATGACCCGAGCACCGCCTCCGCGGCGGGCGGCGGCGGGTCGGGCTTCGATCCGGATGCCCCGCGCGGCGGTCGCACCCCGGCCTCGGACCGGGACCGCAAGCGCCGCAACCCCCTGGTCTGGCTGATCCCCTTGCTCCTGCTGCTGGCGGCCGCGGCCGTCGCCGCGTTCCTGTGGCTCAACCGCGGTCCGGAGCAGGTCGACGTCCCGGATGTCGTGGGACTCGAGGCCGATGATGCGCAGAACCAGCTCGAGGACGCCGGATTAGTGGTCGACACCGAGGAGGAGCTCAGCTCCGACGTCGAGCGCGACCACGTGATCTCCGTCGATCCCGGCGAGGGCACGGAGGTGGACGAGGGCTCCTCGGTCACGATCACCGTGTCCCAGGGCAGCGAGGCCGTGACGGTCCCCTCGGATCTCGAGGGCCAGTCGGAGAGCTACGCCCGCGAGATGATCTCCGCCGCCGGCCTCGAGGCCGCCGAGGAGACGCAGACCCGCAACTCCCCGACCGTCCCCGCGGACATGGTCGTGGCCACCGATCCGGAGGGAGGCTCGGAGGTCCCCCGCGACTCGTCCGTGGGACTCATCCTCTCCACCGGTCGCGTCACCGTCCCGGACGTCCTGGGCATGACGCAGTCCGAGGCCGCGGATCGGCTCGGCGCCGATGACACCCAGCTCGGCACCTCGGTGGCCGAGGAGCGGACCTCGGAGTATGCGGCCGGCACCGTCATCCGGCAGTCGGTGGAGGGCGGCCAGGACGTCACGCAGGGCAGCACCATCACGATCACCGTGGCGGCCGCGCCCCCGGCTCCGCAGCCCACCACCCCTGAGGACGACGGCAGCGACGAGCCCACCTCGGAGCCGACCTCCGAGGAGCCCACGGAGGAGCCGACTCAGGACCCCACGGAGGACGCCACCGAAGAGCCGACCGAGGAGCCCACGGAGGAGCCGACTCAGGAGCCCAGCTCCCCCGCTCCGACGGCGGACCGGCCCAGCAGCTCGAGCAGCTCCGGTTCGGGCGGCTCCTCCGCTTCGGGCGGTTCGTCCGGCTCCGGGGGCTCCTCCGGCTCCGGCGGCTCCAGCCGCGGCTCCGGCTCCGCTCCCAGCGGCTCGGCGGAGGACTCCGCAGCCCGTGCCGAGGAGGCCGGCAGCGCCGCCTCGAGCCCCTCGGAAGCCTGAGCGCAGACAGCGAAGCGGCCCCGGTCAGATCTGACCGGGGCCGCTTCGCTGTCTGCGCCGTCCGAGTCCGCGCTCAGCGCGCCAGCAGCGGGGAGAGATCCGCCGCCTTCTCGGCGGCGCCGGAGAGGCCGCACATCTCGAGCCAGTTGCCGAGCATGAGATGCCCGCCCTCGGTGAGCACGGACTCCGGATGGAACTGCACTCCATGGATGGGGGCACTGCGGTGAGACAGGCCCATGATGTGCCCGTCCTCGGTCCAGGCGGTGACCCGCAGGACCTCGGGGACGTCCTGCGCGGAGACCGACAGCGAGTGGTAGCGGGTCGCGATGAAGGGCGACGGGACGCCTGCGAAGATGCCGTCGTCCTCGTGGCTGACCTCGGAGGTCTTGCCGTGCATGAGCTGCTCCGAGTGCCCGACGGTCCCGCCGAAGACCTGGCCGAGCGACTGGTGTCCCAGGCACACCCCGAACAGGGGCTGGCCGGTGCGCTCCGCGCGTCGGACCAGGGAGGCGCACACCCCGGCCTCCGCAGGGGTGCCGGGCCCGGGAGAGAGCAGGACGCCGTCGTGCTGATCCGCCAGCTGCGCGATCTCGGTCTCGCTGAGATCGTCGTTGCGCACCACGGTGGTCTGCGCCCCCAGCTGCTGGAGGTACCCCACGAGGGTGTAGACGAAGCTGTCGTAGTTGTCGACGACGAGGATTTTCACGGTCACGGCGACCTCCTGAGGGCTGCGGATGCTCTGGCGTCCAGGCTACTGCTGCGACGCGGACGAGGTGTCCATGGTGATCTCGCCCTGCAGCGGCGAGAACTCCTCCTGCACCCAGGGGAAGACGTACTGCATCAGCGCGAGCACCACCAGCGCGATCAGGAGGACGGTGAGCATCGCCTTGACCGCCAAGGGGCCGGGCAGGCGGCAGAAGATCCAGGCGTACATGAGCTCTCCTGTCTCATTGTCCGTCGGCGTCGCGCTGGACGACGTCGGCGATATCGGGGGGCGGCCCGGCGGAGTTCGGGCGCCACGACTCCAGCTGCGCGTGGACGATGATGCGCTCGGTGTCCCCGAAGCGCGGATTGCAGCTGGTCAGCGTCATGCAGCCGCCGTCGGCCGGCTCACCGGGCTCGCCCGGCACGGGGGCGATCACGTCGGTCTGGGTGGGCAGCACGATCAGCGTCTCGGAGTACAGGTACGTGTAGTAGCCGTCAGCGGTGCGCACGTGGATGCGCTCGCCCTCCGTGAGGGCGTCGATGTGATCCAGCACCGCGCCGTTGGTCTGCCGGTGCCCAGCCACCGCGAAATTGCCCTCGTCGCCAGGCATGGCCGTGCCCGGGTAGTGGCCCAGGCCGAAGGTGTCGAGCACCTCTGAGGTCGTCCCCTCGATCACCGGCCGCGAGTAGCCCTCGCCGATCACGGAGATCACGGCTGCGATGCTGGAGGCAGGTCGTCGAGGCGCATGCGGCTGCGCGACTGTGCTCACGATGTTCCCTCGGGGGACGTCGCTCGCCGCGGCGACCGGGGGGGGTGCGGAAGTGGGGAGCATCCCAGACGCTGAGGAGGCGCACAGGCGGCGCTTCAGAGGCTGCCGATAGTATGGGCGGGTTCTCGGCCTGGTCGAAATCCATGACGGGGCCGCTTCGTGGGGCGACCCGCTGCGGCCAGGGCCACCACAGCAGGAGGTTGCATCCGTGTCCCAGTCCAAGAAGCGCCGGTTCCGCTCGGGGTCTTCCGCGGCCTCGAAGGCTGCCGGCTCGACCTCGTCCACGGCCGCCGTGGACGAGGAGCTCACCCGCCTGGCCGTCGAGGCCCTGCCGGAGGCCCAGCGGCGACGCTGGGAGCGCGACCAGCGCGCCGCGGCCGCTGCTCGGGACGCCCGCATCAGCTCGGGCGAGGAGCCCGATGACGAGCGCGATGCCGAGGAGCTCGCCGAGGAGATCAAGGTCTCCTCGCGCGCCACCGCCCCGGACGCCGATCCGACTCCCGTCTGGTACCAGGTGATCATGTTCGGTCTGATCGTCATCGGTCTGGCCTGGCTCATCCTGTGGTATCTGCTCGACTTCAGCTACCCCATCCCGGGCATCGGGTACTGGAATGTGGGCATCGGCATCGGTCTGATGATGATCGGGCTGCTGATGACCACGAGGTGGCGTTGACCCCGCAGCAGCCGTCGCAGGGCGGCCCCGAAGACGACCGCGAGCCCGAGCCCCTCAAGGACGAGATCGCCAAGGAGGCCCGCAGCTCCTCCCGCGGCGCTGCGCTGTTCGAGGTCCGCGTGCGTCGCCTCGTCCTGCTGCTGGTCGTCGCGATCCCGCTGATCGGGTGGATCGCCTCCTCCCTGCGCTGAGCCGACCGCGCCCCTCGGGAGCTGCCGCAGACGACGAAGCGCCCGTCACCGGAGGGATCCGGTGACGGGCGCTTCGTCCTTGCGCGCTGCGCAGCCTGCGTCCGCCGGGAGGGGGGGGCAGACAGACGGCGCGGCGGGTCTCAGGCCTGGGGAGCGGTGAAGGCAACGTCCAGGTTGAGCACGACCTTGTCGGAGACCAGGACGCCGCCGGCCTCGATGGCCGCGTTCCAGGTCAGCCCGAAGTCCTTGCGGGAGATCGTGGTGGTGGCCTCGAAGCCGGCGCGGGTGGTCTCGAAGGCGTCCACGACCACGCCGTTGAACTCAGTGTCGAGCTCGACCGTGCGGGTCACGCCGTTGATCGTGAGCTCGCCGGTGATGGTGCCCTCCCCGCCGCCGAGCTGGATGCTCGTGGAGTGGAAGGTGATCTCCGGCTTGTTCTCGACGTCGAAGAAGTCGGCGGTGCGCAGGTGGGCGTCGCGGCTCTCGTCGCCGGTGTCGATCGAGGCGGTCTTGATGACGGCGTCGATGCTGGAGTCCTCGACCTGCTCGGCGACGACGAAATCTGCGGTGACATCGTGGAACGAGCCGCGGACCTTGGAGATGCCGGCGTGGCGGACCACGAAGCCGACCTCCGAGTGGGCGGGGTCGAAGGTCCAGGTGCCGGGGGTGAGGCGATCGAGAGTGCTCATGGGATTCCTCCTGTCAGCAACGGCTGTGCCGCTGCGCGTCGGTCCGCTGGTGCGGGCTTCCGCAACCAGCTGGTTGATATGTCACCCAACCTACGCGCACCTGGCGTGACATGTCAACCATCTGGAGCGGGTTGAGCCCTGCTACTGCGGCGAGGCTCTCTGACCTGGGCAGATGCTCAGATCTGGTACTCGGCGACCGTGGACTCCGACAGGCTGTGGAACTGACGCTGGTGATAGACCAGCGGGGCCCCGGCAGGCTCGGACCCGAGGATCTCTAGCACGCCGCAGTTGAAGACCAGGGCCGGGCCGGCCTTGATGCGGGCCAGGGGCTCCACGCGCATCACGCGGCCGACGTCCGTGAGCAGCGGCTCCCCGGTCGGAAGCTGCCGCCAGTTCATGGCGTCGCCGAAGCGCGGCGCACCGTGGGTCGCGAAGGCACGGGCGATCGCGACGTTGGAGGAGTCCAGCAGATGCACGAGCAGCGTGTCCGCCTCGGCGACGAGGGCCGCGGAGCCGCGACGGGCCTGCAGCGAGAAGCCGATGATGGGCGGATCGGCGGAGACCGAGGACAGCGACGATGCGGTGAGTCCCACCGGGCCGTCGGGCCCCTCCGCCGTGATCACCGCCACGCCTGCCGGGTGACTGCCGAAGATCGCTCCGAATTCACCCTTGAGGCTCGTGGTGTCCTCGAGCCGCGACGGGGGCACCACGAAGTCCGCGAGCTGCTCGGTGCGCTCCTCGGCCTCCCGCCCCTCCTGCACGGTGCTGACGCTGTCCTGCTGCGACATCTGACTCCTTACTCCTGCGATATGCCCCTGGCGTGGCCTCTTCGCAGACGACGGGCGCGATCCCGCTCGCTGCGCTCCCCGCGGCAGGAGCGCTGAGGCTCCCCGGATCAGCCCTGCTGACCCAGCATTCGTCTCAGACTTGCACAAGTGCGGGGCCCGGCGGTTCGCGTGCTTCACAAAGCACAACACGGGCCTGCCGTCCGAAGATTCCTCGGTGCATGGCAAGGCGCAGCGCAGGCCGCGCGCCGCCTCAGCTGTTCAGCCCGTGGAACCCTCTGCCCCAGTGGACCAGGGGACCGGCCTGGCCCTGACTGGTGGAGGCGCCCTGCTCACCGCCCCGCCCCATGGCCACGACTCGGCCGACGACGAGCATGTGCGTGGCGGCCGGGTGGATCTGCTGCGTCTCGAGCTCGAACCATGCCAGTGCCCCATCCAGCACGGCGGCGCCGCCCACGGGCGAGCGGCGGAAGCCCACCCCGTCCAGCAGACCGTCGACGGGGTTGCCCGGCGAGGCCAGCCAGGTCGCGGTCGGCTCCTGCTCCCGGCGGAGGACGCTCAGCGTCCACGTGGGCGAGGACTCGACGGCTTCGCAGATCCGTGCCTCATCGAACAGGCTCACAGCCATGGTGGGCGGATCGTAGGAGATGTCGAGCCAGCCCGTGACGGTCACGGCGTGGTCCCGCCGCCGGTGCCGCGCAGCCACGACGGCCACGCCCGAAGCCAGCTCCTCGGCCAGCAGCCGGTAGCCGTCCGTGAACGCCTCGGTCCCGGGCTCGGCCCGGACGCTGTGCGGTGGGGTCTCGATCTCCATCTGCTGCTCCCTTGTCTGCCTCCGTCGATCGCCGGTCAGCGTCTATCGCCGCCGGTGGCATCGGCGGCCATCGCTCGCTTGCGCTGCACCTGAGGCCCGCGCCCCGGCTTTCCGGGCACGTTGGATCGGATCGTGATGTTCAGCCGACCGCCGTGACGCAACCCGAGCGCCGGGTCGCCCGTTCCCGGGCGGATGGCCGGCACCCCATGGAAGGCCCACCGCGACTGCCGCCCGAAGACGAAGAGGTCTCCGCTGCGCAGCACGATGTCCTGGTGGGGCCGGCCGCGGGATTCCGTATTGCCCAGGCGGAAGATGCAGGAGTCCCCGAGGGAGAGAGACACGATCGGCTCCGGGCCCGCTTCATCAAGGTCCTGATGCTGTCCCATCCGCGCCGATGCGTCGTAGTAGTTCACGAGCGCGGTGGTCGGCTCGAACGACGAGGCCTCCGGAGCCTCTTCCCCGTACGCCGCAGCGACCCCACGACGACCGAGATGCCACAGCGCCTCGGGCAGCCGCTGCCCCACGGCGGCTTCATCGTCAGGGGTGCTGCCCTCCGCCGCGGCACGGCGGTCACCGGAGGCCGGCCGCGGGGACTTCGGCTCCCCAGCCGCCGCTCCCCTCTCGGGCGATGAGATCGTCGGGGCCCACGGCAGCTCCCAGGTGCGGCCCAGCACCGTGGACTGCACGGACATCACTCCGCCGGTGGAGGTCGTGTAGTGGCGCATGCGGTGATCGCCTCGCGACCACCCTCGGCACTGCGCCACGAGCTCGGCCTGCTCCTGCGGGCTGAGCCAGTCCGGGACATGAACGGCTCCGGGTGCGACCTCTCGAGCCTCCCGCGGCAGATCGAACAGCTCCGGACCTCCGGGGCCCCTGAGCCGACTCACCCTGCTCACCCGCTCCACCTCCCTGCCCGCGGACTCCTGGACGCGCCCCTCCGGACGCAGTCCACGGCCTGCCGCTCCGGCCCCAGACCGGTCTCGCTTCGATGTGCCCGAGGCTATCCGTGTCCACCGACAGCACAGCAGCCCCGCCCTGGTCCTGCATAGGCTGGAGACAGGACCACAAGAAGCGCCGGCCCGTCGAGGACCGCACGCTCCAGCACCGACGCGCACAGCCGCAGGAGGCCGCATCATGAGCTCACAGGAGCGCAGCATCGAGATCGACGACACCGTCATCGCCTTCACGGATCAGGGCAGCGGACCGGTCATCGTCCTGCTGCACGGACACGCCTACGACCGTTCCATGTGGAACGCCCAGGTCCCCGCGCTCGTCGAGGCCGGCTGGCGGGTCATCGCACCGGACCTGCGCGGATTCGGCGACTCGGCGGTGACCGAGGGCATCGTCTCCACCGAGGAGTTCTCGAACGACCTGGTCCTGCTGCTGGATGAGCTGGGCGTGGAGACCGCCGTCGTGCTCGGATTCTCGATGGCCGGGCAGATCGCCATGCAGTTCGCCCACGACCACGCGGACTATCTTCGCGGGCTGGTCATCTGCGACACCGTTCCGGAGGCGGAGGACCGCGCCGGACGACGACGCCGCCATGTGGGCGCCGACGCCATCCTCGCTGACGGCATGGACGCCTATGCCGAGAAGGTCCTGAGCGTGATGGTCTCGCCTCAGACCATCGAGCAGAAGCCGGAGACCGCCGAAGCCGTGCGAGCCATGATCGCCGCAGCCCCCGCCGAGGGCTCTGCGGCCTCCATGCGCGGGCGTGCGTCGCGTCAGGACTTCAGGCAGCTGCTGCCTGCGCTGCAGCTCCAGAGCCTGGTGATCGTCGGAGAGGACGACGCCTTCGACAACGGGGCCGGCCAGCGCATGGCGGAGGCCCTCCCCCAGGGCCGCCTGGTGACCATCCCCGGTGCCGGGCATACTCCGCCCATGGAGACGCCTCAGGAGTTCACGGACGCCCTCGTGAGCTTCCTGAGCCAGCTCGACTGAGCTGAAGGATCCCCGACATCAGCTCGGCCAGCCGGTGCGGTCCCTGTCGGTGATCTCCCGGAGCACTCGCGCAGGGACGCCCGCGGCCACGCTGCGAGCCGGCACGTCCGAGGTGACCACGCTGCCCGATCCGATGACCGCCCCATCGCCATGGTGATCCCTCCGCCGTCGAGCATCACGCAGTCAAAGTTGACGTAGAAGTCATCGCCCGCAGAGATGTTGAAGTCGAACTCCACGCGCAGCGTCGGCTCGAAGTGCACATTGCGGCCTGCGTGCCCCACGCAAGAGGCACAGCAGTCGCAGGCGCTCCTCCGCGTGTCTGCCGAAGCTGAACCGCCCTGGGTTTCGTTCCGATCCTTTATCGAGAGGATGGAGACATGCCCGCGAAGTATCCGCAGTCGTTCAGGGACCGTGCGGTCCGGATGGTGCTGGACAGGCTCGAGGCCGATGAGGACG